>NZ_JAUMBI010000259.1:0-6096 GCF_032115815.1 Sandarakinorhabdus sp. | reverse complement strand
GCGACCGCGGCTTCGATTACCGATGGCTGGCTGCACACCGGCGACATTGCCCGCATCGACGAAGATGGCTTCATCTTCATCGTCGATCGCAAGAAGGACATGGTGCTGCGCGGCGGTGAGAATGTCTATTGCGCCGAGGTGGAAGCCGCCATCTACCGCCATGCTGCGGTGGCCGAATGCTGCGTGTTCGGCGTGCCCGATCACCGGCTGGGTGAGGAGGTGGCCGTGGCTGTCGTGCTGAAGCCCGGCGAGAGCCTTGATGAGGCGGCGCTGCGCAGTTTCTGCGGCAGCCTGATCTCCAACTACAAGGTGCCGCGCCACATCTGGTTCATGGCCGAAGCGTTGCCGCGCAATGCCAGCGGCAAGTTCCTGCGCCGCGAACTGCGCGACCGGTTGGCGAAGGACCTGCCGGCAGCGTGACGGGGGGCGCGCTGTTTAATCGATATTGAGCGCGAAGCAGCCGTTCTTGCCGATTTCCAGCGTCTTGCAGCCGTCGCGGGCTTCGTCGCGGGTGGGGAATGGGCCGACTTGCAGGCGGAAATTGCCGCCGAACTTGCCGATCACCGGGCGCAGGCCCTTGGTTGCCTTCTTGTTGGCGGCGGCGAGCTTGGTCCAGGCCTGCATGGCGGTTTTCTGGCTGGGGTAAGTGCCGAGCTGGATGCGCCAGCCGGTTTCCCTGGCGGCTTCGGCGGCCTTCTGGGCGGCCAGTTTCCGTTCGGCGGCGCGTTTTTCGGCAGCGGCCTTGTCGGCAGCGGCTTTCCTTTCCGCAGCAGCATCGGCGGTGCGGTTGGGCCGAGCGGTGGGCGGAGCAAGTGGCGGCGTGCTGGCGGCCGGGGCGGGTTGGACCATCGGCACGGCGGCGGCGGGAGCGTCCTGTTCCTCTTCGCTGTCACCTTCACCGGCATCAGCTTCGGCAGCTTTCAGCGCAGCGGCATTCAGCGCGGCGGTGCTGCTGGTGCCTGATGCCGCGGTTGCCGGCGCTGCGGCGGCGCTGGCGACGACAACCGGCGGCGGCGGGGTGGTGACGGCCAGCATCGGCGGCGGCTGGATGCCGGGCTGGAACTGGGCGGGGATACCACTGCCGTTGGCCAGCGATGTGGCAATCTGCCAGCCGTTGGCGCGATCAAGAGGTTGAATTACCTGAGAAAGTTCATTCAGCGCCTTGGTGGCTTCGGGCAGGCCTTGCGCGGCGGCGCGCACAAGATAGGCATAGGCCAAGGGCAGTGATTTCGCCGCGCCGTCGCCGTTCCAGTGCACGATGCCCAGCACATATTGGGCGCGCATTTCACCTCTGTCGGCGGCGGCTTTCAGCCAGCGCACGGCTTCGGCCTTTTCAGTGGCCTGGAACAGCAGGATCCCCAGATTGGCCTGGGCGGGCAGATGGCCCTTCACGGCAGCGCGGTTATACCAATCGCTGGCGATGGTCTTGTCCAGCGCGACGCCGCGGCCGAGTTTATAGGCCTGGCCCATGTTGAACATGGCATCGGCATCGCCATCCTGAGCGAAAGGCTGCCACATCGAAACGGCGGCATCCCACTTGCTGGCGCGCCACAATTCAACGCCCTGGCGCACCGATGGCGGCGGCGGTGTCGCGCGGGCCGGGGCGGCGGCCACAGGGCGGCTGGCGCGGCCCTTCTTGCCCTTCTTCTTGCGGGCGGCGAGCGCCGGATCACCGGCCACCAGGGCCAGCACCAGCAGTGCGCCAATTGCCTTCAAACCCGCCAAACCACGTCTCCACCTTTGATTGTCATGCGCACGATGCCGGCGGTTGGCACACCATCAAAAGGCGTATTGCCGGCTCCGTGAAATTTCCGTCCGTCGATACGCCAAGGGGCGGCTTCGTCAAAGACCATGAGGTCTGCCGGTGCGCCGAGTTGCAGCGTTCCGGCGATGAGCCCAAAGCGGCGGGCCGGATTGAGGCTGAGCATGGCCACAAGGCGCGGCAGATCGATCACATCATCGCGCACCAGGCCAAGGCCAAGGGCCAAAAGGGTTTCGGCGCCCGCCATCCCGGCGCGGGCGTCGGCGAAGGGCTGGCGCTTGTCTTCCTGGCTTTGCGGATCATGGCTGGAGGAGAGAATGGTGATGATCCCGGCGCGGATGCCTTCGATGGCGGCCAGCCGATCGCGTTCGTCGCGCAGCGGCGGCGACAGGCGGGCGAAGCTGCGGAAGCCGGAGACGGCCATGTCGTTGAGATAGAGATGCGCGGGCGTGATGCCGGCGGTGACATCCACACCGCGCGCCCGGGCGGCGGCGATCACGGCGAGCCCTTCGGCGGTGGTGACCTGGCGGATGTGGAGCGCCGCGCCCGTCGCTTCGGCAAGGCGGCAATCGCGGCTGATGGCCAGGCCTTCCGCAAAGGCCGGTGCGGCGGCGAGGCCAAGCCGCGTGGCATATTCGCCGGCCGTGGCGACCGCGCCAGCGGTGAGCGCGGAGTCTTCGGCGTGGCTGACCACGGTGAGGCCATGGCCATGGGCATAGGCGAGCAGCCGGTGCATGACGCGGGCATCGGCGATGGCATGGCGGCCGGTGGCGACACCCACAGCGCCCGCCGCCTTGGCCAGGCCGATTTCCGCCAGTTCCTCGCCGTTCAGACCGCGCGTGGCAGCGGCGAGCGGGTGCACCCACACATCGGGCTTGCCGGAGCCTTGGGCGTAAGCGACCAGTGCTGGTTCATCGAGCGGCGGCGATTGGTCGGGCATCAGCACCATGCGGGTGATGCCGCCCGCATTGGCGGCAGCGGTATCGGCCTTGAACACGCCGGCATCGATGATCCCCGGCGCCACCACCAGCCCGCGCGCATCGATCACCGTGGCGTCGGACGGCGGCTCGATCTGGCCGATGCCGGCGACCTTGCGATCCTTCAGCAGGATGGTGGCGATGCCGTCATGGCCCGTCGCCGGGCAGATGATGCGGGCGCCGGTGAGCGCGAGGGGAGCGGTGGGCGTCATTTCCAGCCCTCCACACCACGCCGTTTGCGGGTCAGCACATCAAGGCAGGCCATGCGCACCGCCACGCCCATTTCCACCTGTTCGGTGACGGCGCTGCGGGCGATATCATCGGCAATCGCCCCGTCGATCTCCACACCCCGGTTCATCGGGCCGGGATGCATCACCAGCACATCGGGCGCGGCCTTGGCCAGCCGGGCTTCGGTGAGCCCGTAGAAGCGGAAATACTCCCTCGGACTGGGCACATAGGCGCCTTCCATCCGCTCGGTCTGCAGGCGCAGCATCATCACCACGTCGGCACCGGCGAGGCCGGCATCCATGTCGGTGAAACTTTGCACGGCATAGCCATCAAGACCGTCGGGCAGCAGGGTGGACGGGGCCACGGCGCGCACTTCGGCACCAAGGCTGGCGAGCAGCTGGAAATTGGAACGGGCGACCCGGCTGTGCAGGATATCGCCGCAGATCGCGACGCGCAGCCCGGCGATGCGGCCCTTGCGGCGACGGATGGTCAGGGCGTCGAGCAGCGCCTGGGTGGGGTGTTCGTGGCGGCCATCGCCGGCATTCAAGACCGGGCAATCGACCTTTTCCGAAATCAGCTGCACCGCGCCCGACGATCCGTGGCGGATCACGATCATGTCTGGGTGCATGGCATTCAGCGTGAGCGCGGTATCCAGCAGCGTTTCGCCCTTTTTCAGGCTGGAGCCAGACACGCCGAGATTGACCACGTCTGCCCCCAGCCGCTTGCCGGCGATTTCGAAGCTGAGCAGCGTGCGGGTGGAGTTCTCGAAAAAGGCGTTGATCTGGGTAAGGCCGGCCAGACGATCATCCCGCTTGGCCGTGCGGGCGCGGTTCATGTCCACCCATTGTTCGGCTTCATCCAGCAGGAAGGCGATTTCCCACGGCTTCAGCTGGGCGATACCGAGCAGATGTTCATGCGGGAACGGATGCGCGCCATCGGCAAGAGCGGGGTGGGAGGGAACACGCGCCATAAGGGCCATCCCTAATGGCATGGGCCGTGCCAATCAACCCGCGTGACGCCGCATCAATCGCCCCCTCAATCGCGGCGCCAGCGCAGGACGGGCAGAACCGAGGCGAAATCATCGCTCCACGGCGCCAGCCCCTTTTGGGTGCGCGGTGGCCGCCAGCCGTCACCGGCCGCCACCAGCGCCTGGAGCCGGCCCGGATCGCGGGACAGCGCCACCCAGGTGGAGCCCGCGGTGACCCAGCCCTGCCCGTCGCGGCGCGGTGCCGGCAGCGCCAGCACCTGCAACCGCCAGCCGCCCGCCCGTGCCAGCGCCGCCAGTACCGGTTCAAGATCGAGGAAGCGGTTGGAAATGTGGACAAGCAGCAGGCCGTCTGGCGCCAGCGCCCGGCCATAGAGGCCGAAGGCTTCGCGGGTGATCAGGTGCAGCGGGATAGCATCGGAGGAGAAGGCATCGATGGCAAGCAGATCGAGGCCTGCCGGCGGCGCCTGTGCCAGCGTGAGCCGCGCATCCCCGACAACAACGGCGAGATCGGGTTTGCAGCGGCTGATGTAACTGAAGTCACGCCGGGCGATGGTGACGATGAGCGGATCGATCTCCCACGCGGTCCAATGCTGGCCGGGTTTGGCATGGCAAACCAGCGTGCCGGTGCCCAGCCCGACGACGCCGATGCGCGCCTTGCTGTCCATCTGGGCCAGCGCCCGGCCGATCCCGGATTGCGCAAGATAATAGGTCATCGGCGTGGTGGCGAGTTCAGGGCGCAGCGATTGGGCGCCGTGCATGGTGGTGCCGTGCAGCAGCGCGACATAGCCGGCGCTGGGCCTGGTGGTCACGGTGTAGACACCGAAAAAGCTGCGCTGGCGCTGGCCCGACAGGCTGGTTTCCAGCTGGATGGCCCCGCCCAATGCCGCCATCAGGCAGGCCAGCGCCGCCGTGAAGGCCCAGCGCCGGCCTTGCAGCAGCAGGGCCAGTGCGCCAGCGCCGCCGACGCAGGCCATGCTGGACCACGGCCAGGCCTGGCTGCGATCCAGGCCAACGCTGCCCAGCCGCGTCGCCGCCGCCCAGCAGAGCAGGGCGATCAGCGGCAGTAACAGCGGCCACCAGCGGCCTTTCAGCCACATGCGGCCGGGCAGCAGCGCGGCCGCCGCCAGCAGCAGCAGCGGATGTTCCCACGGCCAATCAAACGTTAGCGGCGCCAGCAGCGCACAGAACAGCCCGCCCAGTGCGCCGCCGATCGACATCCATAGATAGAAGCTGGTGAGACCGGCAACTTCGGGGCGGTCTGCCGCCAGCGCGCCGTGCAGGGCCACCGTGATCAGCAACAGCAGCAAGAGCCCGGCGACCGCAAACAATGTCGCCACGCCCGGTCCGCTGCCGGCCAGGCACACCCAGCTGCCCAGCAGCACCAGCGCCAGCGGCGTGGCCTTTTGCGCCAAGCCAGCAAGACGGGGCCCGGCGGCTGAGAACACGATGACAAAGCTGAGCAGATAGAGCGCCAGCGGCACCACCCACAGCAACGGCATCGCCATGATGTCGGTGGTGAGGTGCGTGGTGGTGGACAGCAGCAGCGCCGACGCCACCGCCGCCAGCAGCGCCCAGCGCAGCCGCCGCCGCAGCGGGATGAACGGACGCGGCACCGGCACTGTCGCCCCACCGTCGCCCGCAGCAAGCCCGCACAGCGCCACCAGCACCGCCAAGGCGACGAAGCCGGCCGACCAGCCGATGCGCTGCGCTTCCAGCCCGGCCAGCGGCTCCACCAGCAGCGGATAGGCAATCAACGCGGCAAAGCTGCCGAGGTTGGAGGCGGCATAGAGAAAATAGGGATTGGCGGCATCGCCATCATCGGTGCGGGCAAACCAGGCCTGCATCAGCGGCGCCTGCGCCGACACCGCCAGGAACACCGGCCCGATCGAGGCCGCCAGCAAGCCGATCAGCCACAGCGACGGATCGTCGCTCCCCGCGGCCGGAAACCAGCCCGCCATGCCGATCGGCAGCGTGAGCGCGGCGGTGGCAAACAGCGCAAGGTGCAGCAGCAACTGCCGGCGCACGGGCAGCCGCTGCAACCAATCGGCATAGACATAGCCGGCCAGCAGCGCCGCCTGATAGAACAGCATCGCCGTGTTCCACACCGACGGCGATCCACCCAGCACCGGCAGCACGATGCG
>NZ_JAUMBI010000258.1:0-3266 GCF_032115815.1 Sandarakinorhabdus sp. | reverse complement strand
CTCGGGCAGCTTCAGCATGCGCACGAACATGGTGGGCACCAGCTGGCTGTGGGTGATGTGGTGTTTCTCCACCAGCGCCAGATAGGCTTCGGGATCGAACTTCTCCATCACCACCACGGTGCCGCCAAATTTGTGCACGCTCATGCAATAGCGCAGCGGCGCGGCGTGATAGAGCGGCGCCGGCGACAGATATTTCATGCCCGGCGCGAATTGATACAGCGCCGCCACCATGCCGGACAGCGCATCGACCTGATCGATCGGCCCTTCCGGCAAGGGCCCGCGCACACCCTTGGGCCGGCCGGTGGTGCCGCTGGAATAGAGCATGTCACGCCCGGTGCTTTCATCGGCGATACGGGTGGTGGGCAGGTTGTGAATTGCATCGTGCAGGCGGGTGCAGCCGGGTGCGCCGCCGCCCGTGCAGAACCGCGCCGCTGGCAACAGGGCGGGCGTGGCGGCCACGGCAACGTCGGCCAGCGCCGGGGAACAGAAGATCGCCTTTGCACCCGAATCCTGCGCGATATAACCGGCCTCATCGGCGGTCAGCTTGGTGGACATGGCGACATAGACAAGGCCCGACCGTTGCGCCGCCCAGCAGATCGGCAGGAAATCGATCTCGTTGTGCATCAGGATGGCGATGGTGTCGCCGCGCACCAGGCCGAGGCCGCGCAGCAGATGCGCGATGCGGTTGGATTCGGCTTCCAACTGGGCATAGCTGAGCGTTTCGCCGCTGCCGGCCATGATGATGGCAGGCGTATCGGGCTGGTTCGCGGCATGATGAAACGGGTGCATGGTCTATCCTCTTGGCGAACGGCGGCGATCCCACCAGATGGCAATGGCCATCCCGGCGGCAAACAGGCTGGCAAGGCCAGTGATGTTGATGCCCAACTGGACCCAGCCCAGCTTTCCGGCATCGATGAAATAATAAGGGTAGCTGCCGGTCTGCGCGCCCACCAGCAGCGCAAACAGGCAATAGGCCAACGGCAGCGGCAGCACCGCCCACAGATGCGACCAGCCAAGCCGGGCCGCCGGCCGCAGCAGCAGCCACCACAAGGGCCAGGCAGCGGGCGCAAAGACATGGAAGATGAAATCAATGGCCTGGCGCAACATGGTTGGCGGGTGGTTCAGCCCGGCGAGCAGCGTGTTGTAGACAATGCCCACCACCGCAATCCACGCCGCACTGGCAGCCAGCAATGCCGGATGCGCCGGGCCTCGCGCCCGGCCGACGAGAGCGACATGGCCGGCAATCAGCGCCACCGCCGTGTTGGACCAGATGGTGAACCAGCCATAGAGCCGCTGCACCTCGTCTAGCGGATCGCGGCCACGTTCAATCACGTTCAGCCCGAACTGGGTGACAAGCGCCGTGCCGCACAACACCGCAACGGCCGCCGCAGCGGCGCGTGATCTGCCTGTCAGCCATTCTTCCTTCATGGCCTGCAGTGCTAGCGCAGCCAGCGCCAAGCGCAAAGCCTGTCGCCATTGGGGGGTGGCGCTGATAGGCTCACCGGCGGGAGATTGCCGCCATGCCCGTCCACACCCGCACCTGCCATATCTGCGAAGCCAATTGCGGATTGCTGATCGAAACCGAAGGACGCCGCGTCGTCAGCATTCGCGGCGACAGCGATGATCCGATTTCGCGCGGCCACATCTGCCCCAAGGGCAATGCCATCGCCGATCTGGAGGCCGATCCGGACCGGCTGACCAGTCCGATGAAGCGGGTCGGCTCCGAATGGGTGGCGCTGGACTGGGAGACGGCGCTGTCCGAGATCGGCGCGAAGTTTGCCGCCATCCGGACGGCCGGCGGCGCGGCGGCGCTGTATGTCGGCAATCCCACCGCGCATGATTTCGCGCTGGGTATGCAGACCGGCGCGCTGAAGAAGGCGCTGGGGGTGCGCGGGGTCTATTCGGCCTCCACCGTCGATCAGATGCCGCATCAGCTGGCGCAATATTATCTCTATGGCCACAATGCCTTGTTCCCGATTCCAGACATCGAACGCACGCAGCATCTGGTGATCCTGGGTGGCAATCCGCTGGCATCGAATGGCAGCGTGTGGACCGTGCCCGACGTGAAGCGCCGCATCGGCGAGATGCAGGCGCGCGGCGGCAAGCTCACCGTAATCGATCCGCGCCGCAGCGAAACGGCGGGCATTGCGGACGCTCATCATTTCATCCGCCCTGGCAGCGATCCGGCCCTGCTGGTAGCGCTGCTGTTGGCGCTGGACGATGCCGGCCTGGTGAACCCCGGCCGGCTGGCGCCCATGCTGGAGGGCTGGGACGAGGCGTGGGCGGCGCTTCGCCAGTTCACGATCACCGATCTCGCCCGCGCCTGCGGCTGGGACGTTTCTGCCATCCACGCGCTGGCCGCCGAGCTCGGCAATGGCCAGCCCACCGCCGTTTACGGCCGCATCGGGGTGAGCACGGCGCCATTCGGCACGCTGGCGCACTGGCTGATCAACCTGCTCAACATTGCGACGGGCAATCTCGACCGCGAGGGCGGGGTGATGTTCTCCAGCCCGGCGGTGGATGTCGCCGGCAGCTCCGGCCCCGGCAGCCGCGGGCGCTTCTTCAGCCGGGTGAGCGGCCATCCGGAAGTGATGGGGGAATTCCCGGCGGTGAGTCTGGCGGAGGAAATTGCCACGCCCGGTGACGGCCAGATCAAGGCGCTGGTGGTGATTGCCGGCAACCCGGTGCTCTCAGTGCCGGATGGCGGGGCGCTGGATGCGGCGCTGGATAGCCTGGAACTGATGATCTCGGTCGAACCGATGATCACCGCCACATCACGCAAAGCGCATTATATTCTGCCGCCCTGCGCAGCCCTGGCCAAGGATCATTATCCGCTGCTGCTGGCCCCGATCGCCTTCCGCAACTTCGCCAAATTCTCGCCCGGCTTGTGGGAGCCGCTGGAGGGGCAGAAGCGCGATTGGGAAGTGGTGGCGGGCCTCGCCCAGGCGCTGGCCGCAGCGCAAGGCATCAATCTGCCGCCACCGGTGCAGCCGCGCGAACAGCTCGATCGCATGTTGCAAAAAGGCGGGCTGAGCCTGGCGGAGGTCATGGCGCATCCGCACGGGCTTGATCTGGGCCCGCATGTGCCGCGTTTGCCAGAGCGGCTGTTCACGCCCGGCAAGACCATCCGCTGCGCACTCGAACCGGTGATCGACGATTTCACCGGACGCTTTGCCGCGTGGCTGAAGGCCCAACCCGAACCCGGCCTGGTGCTGATCGGGCGCCGCCATATCCGCAGCAACAACAGCTGGCTGGGCAACGCCCCG
>NZ_JAUMBI010000257.1:0-1896 GCF_032115815.1 Sandarakinorhabdus sp. | reverse complement strand
TTAATTTTTGCAATAGCTGTGTTATGTTTGATCGTCGGGAATTTCATGTTGGCAAGACGTCAACGTACCTGATTCAGACACCGACGACGGCAAACAGGCCGCCAAGCCAGAGGCATCGGCCGAGGCATCCGCCACCACCATATGCAGCCGCCGCCGACCGCGCGTATCCACATAGGAAAGCCAGTCACCGGCGCGCATGGCCTGGCCAAGCGCCGTCCAGCCGCGTGTGGCCAGCGTGGTGCCGGCCTGAAAATCCCCATCAATTACTGGCGTGCCGCCACCCGTGGCGCGGCGGGGGGACCATTGCGCCGGGCTGAAAAAAAACCGCCCCGCCATACCGCGCAGGCTGGAAAGGAAGGCCACCATCAGCCGCCGATCATCCGGGCCAAGCACCGGCCAGGTGGCGGTGAATTCCCACCGCGCGCCCGGCATTTCCAGGGTTTGCAGCGTGCCATCAAAAGGCGATTGGTGCGATTGGGTCAGCCCCACCAGGCGTTCAGCCGCTTCCGCCGGGCGGCGGATGGCGGGAAGGCTGATGCCCACAGGCGAAGGTTCTGCACCATCCAAGGTTATGGCCTGCACCTGCGCCAGCGTCAGCCCGGCGGCGTAAAGCCTGATGGCGCGCAGATGCCGGGCGCGATCACCATCGGTAATGGCGATGCGGTTGATGCTGGCGGCAAGGCTGCCCGATGTATCCGTGCCCAGGCTGGCGCCATCCAGCGCGGCGACCATGGCATTGGGCGCATAGGCAAGGGCAGCGCGATCCACCACACCATCCGTAATGGAACCAGTGCTGAAAGTAGCGATAGCCGTGCCGGAGCCTGTGATGGCCGGGGCATAGCCAGTGCCACCAGTGGCCGCGATATTCAGCCGGTTATTGGCCGAACCATCATCCGCCTGCACAGCGCCAAGCGAACCGGAATCGCCCTTGGCGATTGTGCGTTCTTCCAGATACAGCGTGGCGCGCGATGTGGCGGTGACAGGAACCGAACCTTGATCCGCCGCGCGCGTAGCGGCCGCTGTGGTAACGCCAACCGGCGGCAGGATGGGCGAAGTGGCAAAGGCGCCAAGTTCAAGCTGCGGCGCGCCGATGCGAAGCGTGAAATCATAAGTCCCGGCTGGGACCGAAAGCCGTAACCGGTGCCGAACGAAAGCCACCGTGACACCGCCAGCCAGCGTGCGCGTATTGACTACGCGCTGGCTGCGCAGCGGCGCGCTGGTGGGCGCGGGCACAGCAACAAGCACATCGGCCAAGGCTGGCGTGCCCGCCACAGGGTATTCCTGCCACCCAATCTGCCAAACATTTGGCCCGCTACCCGAGACCAAGCGCCAATACCAGCCACCTGTCCAAATCTCATTATTGACAGCCGCCGCAGACGCGCTTGATATAAAGCTCAGCGCAAAAACGCCAGTGCCGGCAGTGGTGCCAGTAATTCGAAAATCAACACAAGGGATGCCACTTTCACTCCCCACGAAGGGAATTTCAGTGAGGGCCAGCCCCCCCGTCACTTGAAAACCGAGACCAGTCGGGATCGTTCCCGGCGTGCCAGCAGCGGCGCCTTCCATGCGCGGATTGAGAACGCGGTTTGTGCGCCCCGGTTCCAGCAGCAGCCCGCGCCGCGCCAGCGTCACCGGGTCATGATCCACCCGCCACTGCCCCGCCGTGGCCACCTGCAGATTGCCTGCGGCGTCAAAATACGTGGCTTCCCCGGTGCCGCCGCCACCGCCGCGCGCGGCGGACCAGCCCGCCATGCTGGAAGGCGTGGCGGCCAGGAAATCATAATCAGCCAGCTTGATCATCGCCGCCCCACCGATTTGGCAACATTCCCGCCACGGTTGATCTTTTCCAGGAAGGCCACCTGCGCTTGTTCCGTGGCTATCGCGATGGCTGCGCGG
>NZ_JAUMBI010000256.1:0-1578 GCF_032115815.1 Sandarakinorhabdus sp. | reverse complement strand
CTGCCGCTGCCAAGGCCTTCAAGGACGGCCCGCAGAAGCCCGGTTACATGAACCACGGCAATGCGCCGGCGAAGATGGCGACGGCGGCGAAAAAGGTGACGGCCGAATATGGCTATCCGTTCCTCGCTCATGCCGCGCTGGAACCGATCAACGCCACCGCCCATGTGAAGGGCGACAAGGCCGAACTGTGGCTTTCGACGCAGACGCCAGAAGACGCGCGCCGCATGGTGGCGCTGGCGCTGGGCCTGAAGGTGGAGGATGTCACCATCCACCTGATGCGATCGGGTGGCGGGTTTGGCCGGCGCCTGATGAACGATTTCGCTGTTGAAGCCGCCGTGATCGCCAAGGCCGCCGGCGTGCCGGTGAAGCTGCAGTGGGACCGCGCGCAGGATTTCGCCCACGATTGGCTGCGCCCCGGTGGCTGGCACAAGCTGGAAGCGGGCCTGGACGAGAAGGGCGACATCATCGCCTGGCACGATCATTTCGTCAGCTTCGGCGCTGATGGCGCGCTCAATCCGACGGCGGTGATCGACGGCTCGCTGTTCCCGTCGGGCGTGATCAAGGATTTCCGCGCCGATGTGACGGTGTTGCCGATCGCTTCCACGCTGGGTTGGCTGCGGGCGCCGATCAACAACGCCTTTGCCTTTGTCACCCAAGGTTTCATCGACGATTGCGCAATCGCCGCCGGGCGCGACCCGCTGGAGTATCGCCGCGCCGTGCTCGGCACCCCGCGCGCCATTCCGATCGCCGAGGAGTTTAGCGGCGAGACCGGCGAGGAGATGAAGGGCACGCCCTACAACACCGGCCGCATGCGCGGCGTGCTGGACAAGGCCGCCGAAATGGCCGGCTGGGGCCGCAAGCTGCCCCCGCGCCGGGGCTTGGGCATCGCCTTCCACTTCAGCCACTTGGGCTATTTCGCCAACGTGGTGGAAGCCAGCGTGGCGGGTGATGGCAGCGTGACAGTGCATCATGTGTGGGTGGCGGCCGATATCGGCAAGCACATCGTCAACCTTTCAGGTGCCGAGAACCAGGTGCAGGGCAGCGTGATCGATGCGCTGGGCGCCGCCCTGGGTCAGAAGATCACCTTTGCCGATGGCGCGGTGGAGCAGAAGAATTACGGCGATTTCCACTTGGCCCGCATGGACATGGCGCCAGCGGTGGATGTCGTCTTCCTCTCCACCGATTACATGACCACCGGTCTGGGCGAGCCGGCCTATCCCAGCCTCGCTCCGGCGCTGGCCGGCGCGATCTACCAGGCCACCGGCAAGCGCCTGCGCTCATTGCCGCTCGACACCAGCCAACTGACCGCTTGAGGCCCATATGAACATCCAGCTCAGCCGCCGCAATTTCCTGTTTGCCAGCGCGGCGCTGGGCGGGGGGTTGTATCTGGGGCTGTCGCCGGAGCGGGCAGACGCCGCGGAAGCCGGCCAGTTGAACGCCTGGGTGGTGATTCCGGCGACGGGCCGCATCCGCATCATGGCCAGCAATCCGGAAGTGGGCCAGGGCATCCGCACCAGCCTGCCGATGGTGATTGCCGAGGAAGTGGACGCCGATTGGGCCGCCGTGGAGATCGTGCCG
>NZ_JAUMBI010000255.1:1140-3169 GCF_032115815.1 Sandarakinorhabdus sp. | reverse complement strand
AGTGATCACGGCGGGATCGCCACTGCCAGCGCGGGTTACTGGGCGGGCGACAAAGCCGGCACTGGTCCTCACGAACACCAGATCCTTGCCATTTTCCGTGGCAATGGCGGCAGCCGGCACGCTGATCGCTCCGGCCGGCGCCGGGGCGCGGATGGTCAGGCGCAGTAACCGGCCGCCCACCAGCGGCGGACCACCATCCGCGAGCCGCGCCCGCGCTGCAAATGCCCGGGTCGCCGGGTCCAGCGACGAAGCCACGGTTTCCATCCGGCCAGTCTGGCCGTCGTCAGTGCTGACCGGCAATCCGGCCCGTACCGCCAGCGCCAATCGTTCCGGTACTTGCAGGGCCAGCCAACGGCTCCCTTCGCGCTCAATGACGATCGGCGCGCTCATCGCGTCCACGGCAGAGCCGGCATCCATGGCCATGCTGCTTATCCGACCTGCAATCGGGGCAGTCAGCCTGATGGTGCCATCGCGACCAACACTGGCCTGATCTATCATGGAGCGGGCGGTCCGGACGGTGATATCATCCTGGTTGCTGGCTGCCGCGGCCGCATCGGCCCGGCTGGCAGCGACAACACCAGCCCGTGCCAATTCTGCCATGCGCGCGGCTTCCGCCGCTGTCAGCCGGCGACTGGATTCGGCCTGTGCCAGTTCTGCGGCCAGCGCCATCGCGTCACGGCTAACGATAACGGCCAGCAACTGGCCCTTTTCGACCGTTTGCCCGGGCTGCACATGCACCGATCGCACAAGACCTGCGAACGGCGTGGCCACGGCCACACGGGCTCCAGGTGGCTGCACCACCGTGGCCGGCAATTGCGCCAGGGTCATTTCGGGGGCGGCGGCGGCAATGGCCGTGCGCGCGGCAATCTGCGGTACCTTCTGCGGTGCAGGGTCAGGCGCTGGCTGGCCACAGCCCGTCAGCGCGGCAGCAATCAACAATTGGGCGGCATGTCTGAACATGGGCGCTGTGTGCCATCATCAGCTTGCATGAACCTGACAATCTGTCAGCCTGTTGCAAGCTTACAGTGTCATGATCTGGCATTGATGGAGCGGTGGCCGATGCGCCTGCTGCTGGTTGAAGACGATGTGGAACTGGCGGTCCGTCTGTCAAAACGGTTGACTGCGGCCGGCTTTGCCGTGGATCGCGCCGCCGATGGCCAAAGTGCGCTGGAATGGCCCGATCTCGGATCGCACAGCGCCGTCATTCTGGATCTGGGCCTGCCCCGCATCGACGGCCTCAGCGTGCTGCGCCAGTGGCGGGCGCTTGGCATCATGGTGCCGGTCATCATCCTGACAGCACGTGGCAATTGGCAGGACAAGGTGGAAGGCCTGAACGCCGGCGCTGATGATTTCGTGGTGAAGCCGGTACACTCGGAAGAATTGATCGCTCGCCTGCATGCCCAGATTCGCCGCCATGAAGACCGTGGCGCGCCGCTGTTGACGGCCGGCAATCTGGCGCTGGATCCGGTAGCGCGTGCGGTCACGCGCGAAGGTGCACCAATCGACCTGACACGGCAGGAGTATCGCCTGCTGGAGGCGCTCATTCGCCGTCCCGGCCATATCCTGTCACAAGCCGATCTGCTGGAACGCCTTTATCCACTCGAGGCCGAGCGGGACTGGAATACGCTGGAAGTTCAGGTCAGCCGGCTGCGCCGCAAGCTTGGCGCGGGCGCGATCACGACCGTGCGCGGCCTTGGGTACAGGCTGGAGCCATGATGACCGGTGGCGGCCCATCCAGCCTCCGGGCACGCTTCACGCTGGCCATGCTGGCATGGGTGATCAGTGGTCTGGTGGTGGTTGGCTTCTCTGCCAGCGCCCTGTTCCGCCGCCATGTCGAGGGCGTTTTCCACGCCGAACTAGAGGAGCATTTGGTTGAACTTGTTGGCTTGACGGAACTTGACGGCAAAGGGCGGCCACAACTGGCCCGGCCGCTGTCCGATCCGCGTTATGCCGCGGCCGGTTCCGGTTACTACTGGCAGGTGTCCCGGGACGGCAGCGCATTGATGCGATCGCCGTCGCTGGGCGAAGG
>NZ_JAUMBI010000255.1:0-1130 GCF_032115815.1 Sandarakinorhabdus sp. | reverse complement strand
ATGCGAAGCCAAGGGCCTTCGGGGGATGCGATGATCTATGGCGTCACGAAGGATCAGCCGAATGCGGGCGGCTCGCTGCATTTCCTGATTGCCACGGACATGCGCCATCTTGATGACGTTGTGACGGCCTTTCAGCAGGAATTGCTGGCCTGGCTGGCTGCCTTGGCGGTGTTGCTGATTGCGGGCGCGGTGGTTGCCTTGCGCTTCGCAACGCGCCCGCTTGATCGGTTGGCGGCCAGCATCGCCCGGGTACGCGCCGGACAAGAGCAACGCATGGGAGACGTTTGGCCAACAGAGATCTTGCCCCTCGCCAACGATCTCGACCGCCTGATCGAAAGCCGAGAAGCCATGGTGGCGGCTGCCCGCATCGAGGCCGGCAATCTGGCCCATGGCCTGCGTACCTCGCTTGCCGTGTTGGCCGACGAAGCAGAAAGCCTGGCAGAACACGCGGCAGGCAAAACCCTTACGGCAGAATGCATGGCTATGGCCCGGCGGCTTGATTGGCACCTCGCCCGTGCGCGTGCTGCGGCCGGTCAGGGCGCCGTCATCGAAACCAGCTTGCCCGATGCGCTCAATCCCTTGATCAGCGCCATGCGACGTCTCCACGCGTCACGCCATATCCAGTTCACCGCCGAGGGTCCGGCCGTTCGGATCGCCATTGATCCTGATGCCTTTGCCGAGGTCCTGTCGAACCTGCTCGACAATGCGGGCAAGTGGGCCGCAAGCGAGGTTGCGGTGCACTGGCATGCCATTGATGGCAAAATCACCGTTGCAGTGATCGACGATGGCCCCGGCATCCCGGCCGAGACAATTGATGCGTTGTGGAAGCCCGGTGTGCGCCTCGATGAAAAAATGCCGGGCCATGGCCTGGGTTTGGCCATCGCGCTTGATCTAGTGCAGACCGCCAACGGCCAACTTGTGCTGAACAGTCGGGACGATCATCGAACCGGCACACAAGCCGTTCTCACGCTGGCAGCGCTTTAACCGGCTCTGGCAAGCTCAATGACAATGAATGTCGGCTTTTGGCCCGACTTGAACAGTCGAGCGAGAACATGAGTGGAACGCTTGGTTCCAAGTCATTGATAGTGTTGCGGTGGATTTTGAGCGATGAAAAAGTGTAGTAACAACAT
>NZ_JAUMBI010000254.1:0-4155 GCF_032115815.1 Sandarakinorhabdus sp. | reverse complement strand
TCCGATGTGACGCCGATGCCGCCCAATATCTGCACGCAGCGATCGGCGACCTTGAACAGGTCTTCGGACACGCTGGCCTTCACGATCGAACTTTCGTGGCGGGCACGCACGCCATTATCCAGCAGCCAGGCAACGTGGCGGATGGCGAGCCGGGCCTGATGCAGGGCGATTTCATTGTCCGCCAGCATGAAGTTGACACCCTGGTGGGCGAGCAGCGGCTTGCCGAACGCGGTGCGCACGCGGGCATGTTCCAGCGCGATATGCTGGCAGCGCGCCGCCGCACCCAGCCAGCGCATGCAGTGGGTGAGCCGGGCCGGGGCGAGGCGCATCTGGGCATAGCGGAAGGCCGAGCCGATCTCACCCAACAGGTGCGACGGGCCGAGCCGCAAGCCTTCGAAGCGCACGACGCAATGGCCCTCGACATAGTTGCGGTCCATCGAATCCATCACCCGCTCGATTCTAATGCCGGGTGTGTCGCCTTCGCACAGGAACAGCGTCGGGCCGTGCGGGCCGTGGGCGTTGGGCTCGACATTGGCCATGATGATCCACGTCTTGGCGCCGTTCGCTCCGGTGATCAGCCATTTCAGGCCGGAAATCTCGTAATCATTGCCGTTGAACACGGCCCGCGTCTTCAGCTGACCGGGGTCGCTGCCGGCGCCGTCGGGCTCGGTCATGGCGAAGACGCTGCGGCGCTCGCCGCTGACCATGGGGCTGAGGAACTGCTTCACCTGATCGGGCCGGGCGATGCGGGAGAGCAGATACATGTTGCCCTCGTCCGGCGCGGCGCAGTTCATCGCAACCGGGCCAAGCGTGGACCAGCCGGCGGCTTCGAACACCGCGGCTTGGGTGGCGTGATCGAAACCCATGCCGCCCAGTTCGGTGGGCGCTTGCGGGGTCAGCAGGCCTTCGGCCTTGGCCAGCGCCACCAGTTCGGCGCGCAGATCGTCGGTGGGGCCGTGCTGGGTCAAGCGCGGGTCGCGTTCGAACGGGATGATCTTGTCGATCACGAACTGGCGGGTGCGGCGGGCCAGCGCCTTGGTGGCTTCGGGCAGGGTAAAATCGGTCACAAGGCACCTTTCTGATATTGCGCCAGCGCATGGGCGATGATCGCCAGCGCCAATGTCTCGAAGCCTGCATAGCGCGTGCCGTCCATCTCGCCGCGCTGCCATTTTCGGTAAAGCTGCATCCACGCCACCGCCAGCCGCAACCGGGCCAACGCGATGGGCCAGACGAGATCGCCCACATCATGGCCGCTGATCGCCTGATAGCGCGCCGCCACTTGTGCCCGACCCGGCCAGCCCGGCGTGAGCGAGGGCACGGCCATGAGCGGCTGCACATCGTCGCGATCGCCCGGCTCGATCCAGTAGGACAGCAGCACGGCCAGATCGAAGGCGCGCGGGCCGCGGGTGGCCATGTCCCAATCAATCATGGCGCGGGCGGCCAGCGTGGCGGGATCGACGAGCAGATTGTCCGGCTTCAGATCCATGTGCAGCAGGACGGGCGTGCCGGCTTCGGGCGGGACGGCGGCGGCCAGTGCTGTGATGAGTGCGGCCACGTGGGCCGGCAAACCATCGGGCCACACCGCCTCGGCGCGGCTGGTCCAGCCCTTCAACTGGCGGGCATAGAATCCCTCCGGCTTGCCGAGATCACCCAGACCGACCGCAGACGGATCGAGCGCGTGCAGCGCGGCCATCGCCTGCAACGTCGTCTCCACCAGCGCCAGGCCGTCGCCGGCTTCCGGCGGCAACGTGCCGGAAATTGCCACGCCGTCGCGCCGCTCAATCATCTGGAATTTCGTGCCCAACACCGTCTCGTCAGCGCAAAAGGCGATGAGGCGCGGCACCAGCGGAAAAACGGGGGCGAGTGCGGCCAGCACCTTGGCTTCGCGGGCCATGTCGCTGGCGCCGGCGGCGAGTTGTCCCGGCGGCGGCCGACGCAACACAGCTAGTCCGGTGGTCAGTGTCACGCCTTCGTTGCGGTTGGCGATGCCGCCGCCCAGCCGCTCCAGCCGCGCGCCGGGGGCCAGTGCGAGGCCCTGCGCGGGCAGCCACAGGGCAAGCTGTTCCAGATCGGTCATGCGCTGCGCACCATGATGCAACGGCGCGCCGGATCAAGCCCGCCGGCAGCGGCGTGCGCCGGCAATCCCGCCAGCCATTCGGGCAACGCCGGATCATGCGCTGCCACTTCGGCAAAGCCGTGCCGGGCATAAAAGGGCGCGTTCCACGCCAGCCAGCGATCGGTGGTGAGTGACAGCCGCGCGCAGCCAAGCGCGGGTGCAGCCGTAATCGCAGCATGGAGCAGGGCTGCGCCCAACCCTTGGCCTTGGGCATCCCGCGCCACCGACAATTCCTGGATGTGTAGCCAACCCGCAGTGGCAGCGGCCAGCAGGAAGCCGCAGGGCTGGGGCGCGGCTGCTACCCATAGGCTGCGTGCCTCCAACCCCGCCGCCAGCGCCTTTGCCGGCGTCGTCGCGCCGTCCACCACATGCGCCATGGCGGTGCCGGCAAACAGCGTCGCCGCCGAGGCTTCGATGGCAGGCAGCAGCGGCAGATCGGTGGGGCGAGCAAGGCGGATCACGCTGCATTGGCTATCACGCTGGCCCCCGCCTGCAACAGCCTGTCATAAAGCGGTTACTGGAAGTTGGCATGGCCTGTGCCTATGCTTGGCGCCATGACCGAACGTCCCGTCCTCACCTCCGAACGGCTTGTCTTGCGCCCGCACCGACTCGAGGATTTCGAACGGCTGGTGGAAATGTGGTCGCACCCGGTGGTGGTGACGCATTTCGGCGGCAAGCCGTTCAACCGCGAAGACAGCTGGAACCGGCTGCTGCGCTATGCCGGCCACTGGCAGTTGATGGGTTATGGCTTGTGGGCCGTGACAAGGCCGGGGGAGGATATCCATCTTGGCGATGTCGGCTTCCTGCATGCTGAGCGCACCGGGGTGGAACCCTTCGGTTGCCCGGAAGCGGCCTGGGCCTTTCATCCGGAAGCGCAAGGCCAGGGCTATGCCAGCGAGGCAGTGGCCTGCGCGTTGGAATGGGCCGACACGCGCTTCGATCGCACCGTGGCCATGATCAACCCGGCCAACGCAACCAGCATCTCGGTCGCCCGCCGCTGCGGCTTTGCCATTTACGGTGAGGCGACCTACCGCGCCGAACCGGTGGGCCTGTGGGAACGCTCGCGACCGGCCTGAGTCAGCGGTTCAGCCGGCCCTCGACCAGTGCATCCACCACCGACGGATCGGCCAGCGTGCTGGTGTCGCCCAGGCTGCCATGTTCGTTCTCGGCGATCTTGCGCAGGATGCGGCGCATGATCTTGCCGCTGCGGGTTTTGGGCAGGCCGGGTGTCAGGTGGATATGATCGGGGATGGCGATGCCGCCGATTTCGCTCCGGACAGTGGCTTTGAGGGCGGCGACCAGTTCGGGTGTGGCCTCGATGCCGATGTTGAGGGTGACATAGGCGTAGATGCCCTGGCCCTTCACATCGTGCGGGAAGCCGACGACGGCGGCTTCGGCCACGTGTGGGTGGGCGACCAGCGCCGATTCGACTTCGGCGGTGCCCATGCGGTGGCCCGAGACGTTGATGACATCGTCAACGCGGCCGGTGATCCACCAATAGCCGTCGGCATCGCGCCGCGCGCCGTCGCCGGTGAAGTAGCGGCCGCGATAGGTGGTGAAATAGGTTTGGGTGAAGCGTTCATGATCGCCGAACACCGTGCGCGCTTGGCCGGGCCAACTGCGCAGCAGGACGAGGTTGCCGCTGATTTCCTCACCCGGTGCCCAGGGGATGATGGTGCCTTCGGTGTCGACCAGCGCCGGCTCGATGCCGAAGAACGGCCACGACGCGCTGCCGGCCTTCAGCGGCGTCGCGCCGGGCAGCGGCGTGATCAGCGCGCCGCCAGTTTCGGTCTGCCACCAGGTATCGACGATCGGCAGTTTCCCCTTGCCGACGACGCGGTAATACCAGTTCCAGGCTTCCGGGTTGATCGGTTCGCCCACCGTGCCGAGCAGCCGCAAGCTCGACAGATCGTGGCGGTTCACCGGTTCATCGCCGTCCCGCATGATGGCGCGCAGCGCGGTGGGGGCGGTGTAGAAGATGTTGACCTTGTGCTTGTCGATCACCTGCCAGAAACGGTCATTGGCCGGGAAGCTGGGGA
>NZ_JAUMBI010000253.1:0-18198 GCF_032115815.1 Sandarakinorhabdus sp. | reverse complement strand
ATCACGCCGGTCAGGCGGCGGATTTCCGCGTCCTTCTGGTCAAGAGCGCGGGCGCTTTCGGCCAGGCGGGCTTCGCGCAGGTTGATCTGGCCGTCGCGGTCCGCCACCTCGCGCTCACGCGCCGCCAGCTGGCTTGAAAAGTCGCGTGTCACCTCGGCGCGGATGGCGGCGGCATCCACTTGCGGGCCGGCGGGTCGCGGCTGGCGCAGCGTCGCGATTTCCTGATCCTTGGCCGCCATAACGGTGGAGAGGCGGCGGATTTCGGCATCCTTCTCGCCCACCACCCGCACATTGTCCGCCAGCTTGGCTTCCCGATCAGCCACCAGACGCTGGGTGTCGGCCAGCCTGGTTTCCCGTTCGGTCACCAGCCGGCGGGTTTCGGCCAGTTGCAGATCACGGTCCGCCACCTCGCGCTCGCGCACGGCCAGCCTGTCGCTGAAATCCCGGCTCACTTCGGCACGCACGGCCGCCAGATCGACCGTGGCCGCCGCGGCGCCGCCAATGGAAAAGGGCGACCCGCCGCGCCCGATGGTGCGGGTGAACGGCGTCGCCACCGAAGCGCGCCGCACTTCACCGAAATCCACGCTGATCCCGCGCGCCGCCCGGGCGATGGCCGGCGTGGTGGCCATCACCGCGCCGCCCTCCACCAGCCGCAGCGCCGGCGCAAACGGCAGCGTATCATCGCCAATCTCGCCGCGGCCGCGCACGTTGCCGTCTGCCCCCGTGGCCACTCGCGACAGCGCCACCCATTTGTTGGCCGCCAGATCGAACAATTCCACCGCAAGGGTGGCACCGCCGGCGGCATTTCCGGCCGCATCAAGCAAGCGGGCGGACCAGGTGAAGGGCGTCGTCATCCCAGCACCTCGGCGCTGATGGTGGCTTGCGCGGCAAACGGCCCGATGCTGGCGGTGACGACCAGCAGCGCCTTGGCCGGCTCATCGCCGATCAGCAGGCTGGTGACGGCGCGGCCGTTGTTGTCGGTGGTGACAATGCCATCGCTCAGTCGCGTTCCGTCGCGGCGCGGCAGGCTGGCCACGCCGCGGGCCTTCGACAGGGTTTCGCTGGCCTTCAGATCAAGGTTCAGCTCCACCGGCTGGCCCGCCAGCACTTCGCCGGCACTGTTGCTTACCGCCAGTTCGATACGGGCCTTGCCGCCAATATTGGGGCCGGGCGTGATGCGGATGCGCGGGGCGGGCAGGCCATCGCCCGCCGGCACCGCCACCAACCGCCCCGACACGCTGGAACGGATCTCGCGATTGTCGCTGCCGGCGTCGTTGCGAGCGGTGAACAGCCGCAGCACCGGCAAGCCGCGTGCCCCGGCAGCGGCAGCTGGCGGGTTCACCACCTCCACGTCGACATTGATGCTGAAATCCAGATACGGCAGCGCATAGCGGGTGACGGCGCGGCCGCTGTCGTCCACCTGCGGCCCCGACGCCAGCGCGCGTTCGGCTTCGCGCACGCCATCGGCCAGGGCCACCAGCAATTGCCCAATACTGTTGTCAACGAAATCAACCGGGTCAGACACTCACCCCTCCTGCCTTCTGGCTTTCAGCCGATCCAGCGCGCGTTCACGCCGCGCCTCGTCATTGGCCGCGTCGGCCTCTTTCAATTCCCGCATGTCGCGCGCCAGGCCGCGCAGGCGATCGGCCTTGCTGCCGACATCATCGACGGCACCAGCCAGCGTTGAAAGCTTGCGGGCCGCCTCGCGCACATAATGATCGGCCTTGCCCAGCCCAGGGATGCGTTCGCGGGCGCGTTCCTGCCAATTGCCGGGGATGGCGTCGCGCGCCTGGTCCAGCGCGCGTTCCGAATTGTCCAGTGTGCGGCGGGCGCGGGCGGCCATGTCACGCGCGCGCGCCAGCCGGCGGTCGAGCGGATCGCCGCTGTTGCCGCGTGGCCGTTCCGGTTCCGGCGGCGCGGCCCGGCGCGGCGCATCAAGGCTGCGGCCAGGATCGCCCAGGTTGCGCCCGGCGTCTTCAAGACGGCGCCCGGCGGCACCGAGTTGGCGGCCAGCCTCACCCAGCGGCGGGCCATCATCCCGTGCAGCGCGGCGGGCGCGGCGGCTTTCCGGTTGGGCGGGCGGCGCCAGCGCGCGGCCCAGCGCGCGTAGCGGCGGATCGTCATTGGCAGCAGGCGCGGCCGGCGGCCGTTCGAATGCCTCGAACAGCCGGCTGGGCCGGGCATCGCCGGGCAACTCGCCGGGAGTGGCGCGCAGGACATCGGCATTGGTGCCGCGCAGTTGATCAGCGCTGGTCCCGCGCAACGGATCGGCCGCCGTGGCGCGCAGCGGCGGGGCCTGCGGCGCAAAAGCCGCCGCCGGATCGCGCCGGGCGCCGCGGGCGGCATCGCGCGATTGGCTCCATGCGGCCAGTGCGGCGCGGCGGCGATCGAGTGGTTCGACAGCATAGCGCGGATCGGCCGGATTACCGCCGGTGAGCCCCTGCATCTGCTGTTCCAGCGCCTGACGCTCGGCCAGCAATTGCTTGAGGCCGGGCGCCTGTGCGGCCAGTTGCTCCACTGGCGGCACCGCCATATGGCGCGCCGCCTCGGCCGGGCGCAGCGGTGCCGCCGGCTCGGGCCCGCCAGCATCCGCGCGGCGCGCCCGCGCCAGGGCATCCTTCCAGGGCGGTTGGGCCATGGCTCAGGGGCCCGGAGGTGCCGGCGGCGGATTGCGCGCCGCGATCAGCGCCCGCACCCGCTCTTCAAACAGCGCCGGCGGCGGGATCGGCACCAGCTTGGTGCGCATCAGCGACGATCCTTCGGCGCTATACTGATATTTGGCAGCAAAACTGGCCGAAACGCTGCTGGTGCGCACCGCGCCGCCGCCGCCAAACGGCGTCCAGAAACCACCGGCCGCCACCGAACTGGCCTTGGTTTCCCGCTTATACTCGGTCTCGCGGCTGACACTGATCGACATCTTCAGCTCGATCACCGTATCGACGAACTGGTAGAAGGTGGGCGTGAAGCCCAGCTCCATCAGGCTGTATTCCTGCCCGTCGCCAAACTTGACCAGGTAGGATTTGGACTTGACGCCCTCGCCTTCCTTCTTGGTCTCCGCCTCTTCATCATAGCCGGCCATCAGCCGGGCGATGCGCAGGGAAACCAGATCAAGCTGCAGCTGGGCATTGGCGATGCCCACGCCCAGTTTTTCAACCATCTCCGGAAACGGCACCGCCAGCAATTCGGTTCCAACGCTCATCGTCTGTCACTCCATAAGGGATCGAGGATCAGGAACCGATCAGGGCGGGGTTGGCGTCGGGGTGCCCAGCTTCTTGTCGAGTATCTTCTGGCGGCGCGTCGCCTCTTCATCGAGCAGCCGGCGGATGCGTTCTTCCAGGATTGGCGGCGGCGGCAACGGCACCAGCTTGGTGCGCAGCAGCGACGAGCCTTCCGCCGAATAGCTGTATTTCGCCGAGTAGGTGGCATCGACCTGGCTGGTGGTGGCCTGGCTGTTGTTGGTGGCACCGGTGTTGACGCCCACCCGGCCAAAGCCGAACTTCACCCCGGCCGATTTCGTGCTGCTCGAAGCGCTCTGGTTGGCGGTGTTGCGCTGGCTGCGGCCCACTTCGATGGAGCGGGTGATCTTGATGGCGATCTTCACCTCGATGATCGTGTCGACGAACTGGTAGAAGGTCGGGGAAAAGCCCAGTTCCAGCATCGACATGCGGGTGGGCACGCGGATCAGGCCATCATCGGGCTTGGCCTTGTCCTGCGCGTCGACGATCTTCTTCAGCGCATCGGTGGTCTTGCCGCCGGTGTAGGCGTTGTCGGCCTCGATATAGGCCAGCGCGTCCTTGGCGGTCATCATCTCATAGCCGAAGAACACCCGGCTATCGTCGAAGATCATGTTGCCATCGTCATCCTCGATGATCCTCAGGCCGCCCATCATCTCGGCCACGTCAATGCTGTTGGCGTCGAGCTTGAACTGGGCTTCGGCGATGGCAAAGGCCATCTGGCGGATCATGTCCCCCATGGGGACGTTGAGCAGTTCCTGTCCAATTGCCATCGTCATTCTCCTTTCAAATCAGGTTGGGGCCTTCTCGCTCATGGTCTTCAATCGGGCTTCCAGCAGTTCGGGCGGCGGCAGCGAGACAAGGCGCGCGGCGATGCTGCTCATGCCTTCGGCACCCACCGAGAATTTGCGCGCGTAAGACACGTTCACCGAGGCCGCGACCATGACAAAGCCGGCGCCGCCACTCACACTGGCGCCCACCGAAACGCCCAGTTCGGTGGTTTCCTGCATGGAAAAGCTCAGCTTGGCTTCCACCGTTGCCTCGGTGAAACTGTAGAAGGTGGGCGTGAAACCCAGCGCGATCAGGTTGGTGGTCTCACCGCCCAACTCGATCTCGGTTTCGGCCATGGCCTGGGCGACGGCGATGCTGTTGCGATCCAGCGCGGTCTGGGCTTCGGCAATGGCGATGCCCAACCGTTCGATGATCTGCGGCAGCGGGGCCGACAGCAGCTGGTTGGTGACCTTGGGGACCTCGCTCATTGTGGTGCACGCGGCTGCGGGATCTGGCCCAGATACTGTTTCAGCTCATCAAGGAACTCCACCGGCGCCGGCACCGCCACCAGCCGGGCGCTGATGGCGCTGTTGCCGTTCACCGATTGCTCGAACTGGCGGCTCTTGCGGTAATCAACCGTGATGCCCACCGCCGCCGTTACCTTGGGCTTGTCTTTCGACGCGGTCGGACCGGCGGCGATGCCGGCCAGCGGCTTGGTCAGGCTCGCCCCGCCGGCCGCTTCCAGCTTGATGTCGCCCGCCGACAGGGTGACCAGATCGATCACCACCGCATCATCGGCGTTTGCAAGCACCACCATGCCGCCCAGTCGGCTCGCGCGCACCTTGTGAGTGGCGGTGCCGGTGTTGATGTCGCGCGCCAGGTTGAAGGCAAAGGCTTCCGGGCTGCCTTCGGCAAACACGTTGCCGCTGTCGTTCACCGCGTCTTTCTTGATGGCGACACTGGTGGCCGACGCCCCCAGCTTCACTGCGGTACCATCCACCGGCAGGGCGCTGAACTTCTTGGCAAAGATGAAGCCGTTGCCGCTGCCGCCGCCGGTCTTGTCCGGCGTGGGCGCGGCCTGCAGTTGGGTGCCGTCATCCTCCACCACGATGATCAGATCGCTGCTGCCGGCCAGTACCACTTCGGCTCTGCGGAACTGCTGGTTGTTGGTGGTGACGGGCACGAGTTTCCAGCGATCCTCACCACCACTGGTGCGCGACGCGATCTTGCCGGCGGGAACGCCTTTTCTGACCAGATAATCGGCCATGGCGTCGGCACGCTTCTGCCCAAGATCGAGATTATGCTTTTCGGTGTCGCGCTTGTCGGCATAACCGAAAACATTGACCGTGAAGTTGCTGTCCTTGATGGTCTTGGCGGCAAGGTCCAGCTCTTCCTGGGCTTCGCGCTTGATGTCCCATTTGTCGGTATCGAACAGTGCAATGGCGAGCGCGCCCGGCGCATCGGGTGCCGTGCTGCTGCCGCCGGCATCATTGATCAGCCGCGACTTGAAGCCGCCCAGCGCATTGATCGCCGACGTGACGGCGCGAGCATACAGTGTGCGGTTCGCCCCCGGCGGCACCGGCGGCGTGGCCTTGCCATTGGCCAGCGTGAACGTCTCGGCGCTGGTCGGCGTCTGTTCGATGCGGATCACCCCGGCACTGCTTTCGGCCGGCTTGATGAAGGCAACGGCGTTGGGGGTGAGGATCGGATTCTTGGCGCCGCCCGGCTCCAGCGCCGCCGTCACCGGCTTCCGCTCGGTGCTGGTGAAGGCACGCTCGAACGGGCCGGCGGGTGCGCGCAGTGCGGTGGCCAGTTGCTCGGCTGCCGCCTCCACATCCGTGCCGGCGCTGTCGGTCTTCTTGCCGTCCACCGTCACGCTGGCCGGCACGCTCTTCACCGTCACCTGCGCTTCGCGGGCACTGGCGGCGGCAACGGGCCCGCCCTGTTCAAAGCCCAGATCCAGCTTGGCACCGATGCCAAAGGCGCTCTGTTCGGCGATCTTCATGACGATCTGCATCGAAACCGAAAGATCGGCGTGCTGATAATGATAGAAGGGCGGTGACAGGCCCAGTTGCAGCAGGCTCTTGCCGCCCAGCCCGGGGCGCGGCTCGGCATATTCGCCCACTTGGCGCAGGCTGTTGATGTCGAGCTGCATCTGGGCTTCGGCAATGGCGATGCCCATGGCCTTGATGTAATCGGTGACCGCGCTGTCAGCCAATATCTGGCCGGGACGCAGCAGTTCGATCGGGTTCTCGTCAGCCATGGAGTGTCTCCGTCATCGGGGCGATAGCGTTGGAGGGGCGTTCAAGGGCGCGGGCGGCATCCACGGTATCGGGGCGGACCACCCAGTAACCATGCTTGCGCTGGGCTTCGGCCAGCCGCGCGGGGTTGATGGCGAGGCCACGCGCCGTCCAGTCGAGCAGGGCGCGCGCCAGCGGCAGGTTGACATCCAGTTCCAGCGCGGCCGCCAGCACGGTGCGCGCGCCCGGCACATCGCCAGCCCGGGCCAGGTTCACGCCCTGCCGTTCCAACAGATGGGCGCGATCGCGTTTCTGGAACGGCGTGGGATCGGGATTGGCGGCATTGTCGGCCGCTGCGCCAGCCAGTTCGGCAACGCGGACATGGTCACCCAGATGCTCCAGGCTTTCCAGCACGCAGTGCAGATAATGGCGGGCAAACAACTGCGGCGCACGTGCGCCATGGGCCAGTTGCAGCGCCTCGCGATATTTCGCCAGCGCCTCCTGGTGGCGGCCCTTCAGCGCCAGCAGCTTACCGGCTTCGGCGACGCCCATGTGCAGGCGGTGCACGCCATCAACGTTCATGCTGCCACCTCCCACACTTCGGCGCCAGCCGCTTCCAGGCGATGCCGCAGCAGCCGGGCCCGCGGGCGCGGCATCGGCGGGGTGGCCAGCGGTGCCTTGCCCGACAGGCCGGCCGCGGCCAGCGCGTCCGGGCTGGCGTTGAGGATTTCCAGCACAACGGGAACAAAGCTTTCCAGTTCGGCCGTCACCGTCAGTCCGGCCTCGGCATAGCGGGCCAGCCGCTCCTCCAGCCCGGCCAGCGGCAGATCGGTTTCCACCAGCACCGGCAACGCCGCAAGCAATTCGGGGATATCGGCCGCCGGCACACCCACCATGGTTTCCAGCGCGACCAACGCTGCCGGCGGCGCGGCGTGCAGCATGATACCGAAACGCAGCAATTGTTCGGGCACCAGCCGCACCTTTTCCGGGGCGCGCAGCCGCCGCCACAAGGCATCGGCCTCGCTGCGCGTCAGGCCCAGCAACAGGGCGCTGCCATCATCACCCAGAACGGCGCCCGGCGGCAGATGCCCGCGCAGCGCGCCGGCCTGCAGGCGGGTCAACCCGGCAGCAAACAACGCATAGCGCGCGGCATCGGGCTCCACCTCCACCAACCGCACGGCCCCCGGCGGCAACAGCGCGGCAAGCGCGGCCACGGTGGGCGCGGTCACATTGCCCAACACGATGCCCGGCGGGTTGAGCAGCAGATCAAGCGCCGCTGCCGGATCCAGGCCGAGAAACCGGCCGAGCATGATGGCCACATCATCGGCGGCGTCAGGATCGCAAAGTTCGGCCGCCACATCGCGAAGGGCACCCCGCACCGGCAGCGATCCGGCCGCGACAATGGCCAGATCCAGCTCCAGCGGCGCCAGCATCGCCACCAGCCGCTCAGCCTCGCGGCGCGGCACGCCCGGCAACAGCCGGCCCGGCGCGCGGTAAATGGCGTCGACTATGGCCTCGATCGGCAAGCCCAGGGCATCGGCAAGCACCGACGCCGCCCGCGGACTGGCACGGCCTGGGCCGATCACAAGCAAATCACAACGATCCGCAGATGCGGTCTCGACCGAAGAAGAAGATTGATCGAAATCAACAAACAGATCGGGTTTGGCGCCAGCCTCATCGGCCGCGCCAAGATAAAGACCATCCATAGCCACCCCCACTAGGCGCTTGTCAGTCCCGACCCTGTTCTTGACAGCGTCGAGTGTATTGAGTCGTTTTCAGACGTCAATCGTAATTTATTGGATGATTGCCGGAAAAATCAGCGAATCTATATGATGAATCCGACAATAGAATTGACCTGTCGGATGCCAATTACCGGCGCAGCGGCGCCAGTTGTCTGCTCACAACCAGAAGCGCACGCCCGTCCTGATCGACCAGCCACCGGGGTTTTCGCCCGCTGCCTGCGCCAGCCGCGCCGACTCTCCCAGCCGCCGTTCGAACATCACCGCCACATAGGGCGCCACGCGGCGGGTCATTTCGTAACGGGTCAGCACGCCGGCCTCGATGATCGCCGGGCCAGGCGCGATCAGGCGTTCCGGCACGCGGGTGGCGTAGATATCGGTTTCAAACAGCGGCTGGATGACGAACCGATTGGTCATGCGAATATCGAACGACTGGCGCAGGCGCAGCAGCACGTCGCCCTTGAAGCCGAAGAAGGCATGCGCCTCGGTCTCGAAAAACAGCGGCGCCAATCCCTGCACGCCGACCACGGCATAGCTGCGGGCATCGGGCTGGATATCGTGGCGCAGGCCCACCTGCGCATCGAAGAACATCGCGATGTTGCGGCTGTAGAGCGCCTGAAACTCGCTCTGCTCCAAACGAGGCCCCTTGGTTTCGCCTTCGGTGCGCCACCAGAACTTGCTTATATCGCTGCCGATCCAGCCTTGCGCCTCCCAATTGGCGACCCATTGGCCGTCAAAACGGGTGATGTCGGCCTCTTCCACCAGCGTGAAATTGTTGATGCCGCCATCGTGGCCGTGCACCGGATCGGGCGCCTTCTGCGCGGCAGCTGGCGCGGCGAGCAGCGCCGCAAGGAGAAACGCGCGCATCAATGGTGGTGCACCGCAGCCGGGACGGGCTTGCCATCAGGCGAGGCCACGTTGGCCACCACCAGCTTCTGCATCATCCCTGAGTTCATGTGATAGAGCAGGTGGCAGTGCAGCGGCCATTCGCCGGCTTCGTTCGCCGTCAGGATGATCGACTGGGTGCGGCCCGGCGCCACCACGATCACGTTCTTTTCCGGCATCAGCCCCGGCGCCTGGCCATTTTCCACTTCGAAGAACATGCCGTGCAGGTGCATCGGGTGGGCCATCATCGTCTCGTTGATGAAGGTCACGCGCACGCGCTCGCCATATTTCACGTCGATGGGCGGGCCTTCGCCGAACTTCTTGCCGTTCAGCGTCCAGATGTACCGTTCCATATTGCCCTGCAGGCGCACGATGATTTCGCGGGTGGGGGCGGCGGCATCGGCCTTGGGCTGCAGGGCGACCAGATCGCGCATGGACAGCACGCGGGCGCCATAAGGTGCGCCGGTGGCCCAGCCAAAGACGCGGCCCGAACCATCGGTATCGCCTTCCTTGCCCAACACCGGCATGGCCATCATGCCCTTCATCTTGCTGTGATCCATGCCGGCCATCGGGTCCTTGCCATAGCCATAATCGACCACCGGGAAGGGCGTGCCGCCGTCGGGCTTTTCGACGAGCGCCACGGCAGTACCGGCACGCGGGCCGGCTGCTCTTGGCGTGCAATGGCCCATCGCGGCATGTTCGGGCGGGCAATCAGGGTCGGTCGCCGCCGCCACAATCGGGGCCTTCGGGGTGCAATGGCCCATCGCCGCGTGTTCCGCCGGACAATCCGGGTCAGCCGGCGCAGCAGCCGGTGCCTTCGGTGTGCAATGGCCCATGGCGGCGTGTTCAGCCGGGCAATTCGGATCCACCGCTGCCGGCGTCACGCCAGCCAACTGGCAATGGCCCATGGCGGCATGTTCGGCCGTGCAGGCCTCGCCCGGCGCTGGCATGGAATGGCCCATCTCGGCCAGCATCAGCACCTGTTTCGGGCGCGGCGGCGGCGCGGACACCCTCAGCGCCGGGTCACTGGTCAACCGGCCGAGCACGCTGGCGCGGCGATCCAGCGTTTCCACCCACACGGCATGGGCGCCTGCCGGCGGCTCGACGATCACGTCATAGGTTTCGGCCACCCCCATGCGAAATTCATCCACCGTCACCGGTTGCACCGGGCGGCCATCGGCGGCGACGATGGTCATCGGCACACCAGGGATGCGGATGTCCATGAAGCTCATGGCGCTGCCGTTGATGAAGCGCAGCCGCACGCGCTGGCCGGGCTGGAAGGCCAGGGTTGGCCCCGCCGCTGTCGGCCGGCCGTGCATCAACAGCGCATAGCCGGTTACGTCCGCGATGTCGGTCGCGTCCATGCGCATGTCGCCCCAGGCCGCGCGTTCGGCCATCGTCGCCTTCATCCCGAATTTCTTCGCGTCGCGCATGAGCTCGGGCAGGGTCCGCTTGTTCCAGTTGTAATAGCCGGAATCGCTTTTCAGGTTGCGCAGCACGCGGGCGGGATCCTCGCGCGTGTGGTCTGACAACAGGATGACATGCTCCGCGTCGGCCTTGATCGGATCTTCGCCGGCCGGCGCAATGATCAGCGCGCCATATTGGCCGGCCTGTTCCTGGCCTTCCGAATGGGCATGATACCAATAGGTGCCGCTCTGTCGCACGCGGATGCGATAAGTGTAGGTCTCGCCCGGCGCGATGCCGTTGAAGCCGTTGAACCCCGGCGCGCCATCATAGGCGCCGTCGATGAGCAGCCCGTGCCAGTGGATGGAGGTGCTGGCCTTCAGCCTGTTGGTGACGCGAACGATGGCTTCCTCGCCTTCCTTGAAGCGCAAGGTGGGGCCGGGCACGCTGCCGTTGATGGCAATCACGCTGTCGCTGCGGCCGGGCACCACCTGCATGGCGGTGCGTTCCACCACCAGATCATAGGTGGCAGCCTGCGCCAGGGTGGGCAGCATCAGGCCAAGGGCGAGAAGCAGAATTCGCAACATCATCAGGCTCCGTGCGCCGCCAGCATCCAGAATGCCATGGCGATCATTGTCACATTCTCCAGCAGCGACACGAAACCCAACGGCACATTGCTGCCACCACCCACGCAGGCGCAGGTGAGCGTGCGGCGCTCGATATACACCGCCTTGATTACTGACATCGCACCAACGCCGCCGATGAACAGCGCGATGCCCGACGACAGCCACACCAGCTGGCCGGACAGCATCAACACGCCGGCCGCAGCCTCCGCCCAGGCGTAAACATAGGCATAGGGCAGCCACGCCCGCGCCAGCAGATCATAGCCGATGAAGCCGGTGACGAACCCTTCGATATCCTTCAGCTTCAGGAAGGCAAGCAGACACATTGCCATGCCCACGAACCATTCGGCGGCATGCAGCGTGAACGGCGAGCCCATCGTCGCCATGCTCAGCGCCAGCGCCATGGCAGCGGCCATGCCGAACAGGGCGATCACCGGGCGATAACTGATCGCCTTGGGATCATGCAGCTTCAGCCCCAGCCATTGGCGCAGATCATCATGCCCGCCGATGCGCTGACCGGCGATCCACACTTGCGGCGTGGTCTTCACGTTGTTGGCGGCCTTGAACGCCTCCACCTCTTCGCGGCTGGTCAGCAATTGGTCCTCGAAGGCATAGCCGTGGCTGCGCAGCAAATGGCGGGCGCGCAGGCCCCACGGGCAAACATGATCGGGCAAAGCCATGCGTACCAGCCGGGCCGTGCGGGGAAGCTGTGCGTCCATCGGAATCATCCTTTGCGAATCAGCGATGGGACCGTCATAGCTTCCGTACTGCGATACGGAGTCAAGCCATGACCAGCCTCACCATCGCCCGCCTTGCCGCCAGTGCCGGCGTCGGTGTCGAAACCGTGCGCTTTTACCAACGCAAGGGCTTGCTGCCGGTTCCGGCCAGCAGCGGCGCGGTGCGCCATTATGACGAAGCCGACGTGCAGCGCCTGCGCTTCATTCGCGCCGCCCAGCGCGCCGGTTTCAGCCTGAAGGAAATATCCGAACTGCTGGCGCTCGATGCCAGCGACGATCGTGCCCGCGTGCAGGCGCTCACCCGCACGCGGCTGGCCGCGCTCGATGCCGAAATGGCCGAACTCGCCGCCGCCCGCGCCATGCTGTCGGGCCTGCTTGCCGAATGCACCAGCGGCAAGGCCGGCCCCTGCCCGATCATCGCCACCTTCACGGGCAACGCCTGCCATTGATGGCACTGGCTCGACACGGCCCGGTGTGTCGCCCAATGTGCCGGGCATGAAAGCCCTTGCTCATAATCCCCCCTTGGCCTGGCTGACCGTCGTACTGGCCGGGGCCGTGCTGCCCGCCCTGGCCATGCTGTTGCTGCGCGACGCACCGGCGCCGGCCCCGCTGGCGCTGATTGGCGGCCCCATATTGGCCGTCGGCCTGATGGGAATCGGCATGATCGCCGCGGCCACCGTTGGCCGCTTCTGGATCGGCGTCCTGCTGGCGCTGCTTGCCGGGGTCGGCCTGATCCAGTTGGCGCGCGTGTTCGGCATGCCGGCCTTGCCGCACCCGTTTTCCACCGGGCTGGCGGTGATCGTCGCCAGCTTCAGCTTTGCGGCGCGTGGGCTCCTGTTTGCCCGCGCCATGGCCGGCAACGGCTGGTTGATGGCGCTGTTCGTGGTCTCCGGCGAAGCGGCGATGCTGGCCACCGCCGCCTATCTGCCGGCCTGGCTGCTCACCCTGCTGCCCGCCCAATGGGCCAGCACGGCGATTCAAACGGCGCTCACCGGCACTGGCACGCGGGCAGCAAGTTCGGCACTGATCGCGCTGGGCGGCACCGCGGCAGCGACGTTGCTGGTGGCGCGCTTGTGGCCGCGGCGCTGGCCCTATGCGATTATGTTCAGCGTCTGGATCGGCCTGTCGGCGCTGGTCTGGCGCCACCCAGGCCCACCGCCGCCGCGCGCCGATCTGGCCGTTCATACGCTGCCGTCATTGATGGCACGGCCAAGCAATGTGGCGCCCCAGTCCGTCACCGCGCCTGACGCGGCCACCACCAGCGCGCTGGCGCGTGTTCAGCGTCAGATCGAAAAATGGCCAGCCGCCGCCGAAGCAGACCCGATGCAACGCGCGCGCAACCTGCTGCTGATTGCCGCTGTGCCTGATCTGTACGACAGCGAACCGCTGCAATCGCATCTGCCCGGCCTTGTTGCGGCAGAACTGAAAGTCCGCATACCCGCCGCCAACCGCGCCGCCATCCTCATTGCGATCGCACTGCATCCGGAACAAGGCAGCGTGTCGGCGCGCGAAGAGCTGCCAGCGCTGGGACTGCCCGCCAACTTGGGCGACGAAGCCCCCGTGCGCAGCCGCATGGCACTTTATGCCGCGCAAATGGCCGCCCAATAGGCGGGAAACCTTATCCTGCAGCGCGCAAAACGACCGTCAATCCCGCAGGCAGCGGATCAGGTACCGCATCCAGCCGCGCGGCATCACGGCGGGCGCGATCGACGATTGCGGGCGGCACATCGCCCTGGGTCACCAGCGCATCGCAGCGGGCCAGCGCGTTCATCTGGTTGAGCGTCAGCTCGCCGGGATCGCGGCTGACGGCCACAATCTCCAGCAGTTCGGGCGCGGCGGCAGATGTGCCGTTCACGACAGCGGACACAGCCGCTTCGGGCTGCGCCAACGCGGCAAACGGATCGAGCCTTCCGCCTTCTGCCAGCGCGCGTTCCCATAGACGACGGCGATCGGTGGGGGTGGGGTGGCGGGCGGCGACGGCGTCGCGGGCGGCGAGGATGGCGCGGGCGAGCGGGCCGAGGCTGGCGGGCAGCAGCGCTTCGAGGCGGGTGCGCAAAGCGCGGGCGAGGCTGGCGGAGGCGCCGCCGGTGGAAATGGCAACGACAACGGGCGAGCGATCGATGATCGCACCCATCAGGAAATCGGACATCGCGGGCTTGTCCACCACGTTCACCAGCAGGCCCCGCGCGCGCAGGCGGGTGGCGGCGGCCTGGGCTTCAGCGTCATCCTCGATGGCGACGAAGGCCAGCACGGCATCGGCTGAGTCTTCGCCCGCCAGTTCGCCGCCGGCGGCGTGGACGAGGCGAGCCTTGGCTTCGGCGGGTTCGCCTTCACCGACCAGGATGACGGCGCGGCCGGCGAGGTTCACGAAGATCGGCAGTTGCTGCATGGCGCGGCTGTGCCCTGCGGTTCAGGCCGGTGCAAGTGCGTGCGGATCAGCAACACGGGTCAGACGCGCCAGCAGGGCAAGGCCACCGGGGATGGCGGAGAGCCCGGCCATGGCGGCCAAACGCCCCAGCGGGTGACGCGCGACCGCGAGCGCCGCCATCGCAAGGCGCACCGGGTGGCGGGTGCGGGTGAGCAGCGTGCGCTGGTAATCGGCCGCGTTGGCCCCTTGCGCCAGCATGGTGGCAGCCAGCCGCCCAGATTCGAGCGCTATGGCCATGCCGTCGCCGCAGAAACTGGGGATCACGGCTGCCTGATCTCCCAGGCGCCACAGGCCGTCTGTCGTTGGCCCAGCCAGATGCCCGTAGGGCACGCGGGAGATGGCGAGCGGGCGCGGCAGCAAGGGTTCGGCATCGGCCAGCGCAGCAAGGGCTGGCTCCCTGGTCAACCGCGCCAGCAGGGCGGGCCAGTTGCCCAGTTCGCGGTAATGCGCGCCATCGACCAGCAGGCACAGGTTGAGCCGCCCGCCCTCCACCGGTTGCAGCCCGGCATAGCCGCCATCGAAGAAGGTGACAGCCACGGTACCGACTAGCCGGCGCGACAGGGCCGCATCACGGAAATACATCTTGAAGCCGATCTCGTCCGGCCCATCGGGGCGCGGCAGGCCCCGCACATCATGCTTGCCGGTGGCGAGCAGCAGGGCCGGCGCGGCGATGTCCCCCGTCGTCGTCTGCGCCACGCCGTCTGCCAGGCCGCGCACGCTCACCCCGCGCTGCACGTCCACACCGGCAGCGGCAGCACGTTCGAGCATGGCTTCGTCCAGCACGCGGCGGGACAGGCTGAGCGCCGGGAAGGGCAAAGCAGCGGCAGCCTGGCGGTGGCCGGCGTTGATCTCGACACGGGTGATGGGCACCGCGCCCAAGCGGCCCGCGTCCACGCCCAGCCCGGCCAGCGCGGCCACGGCTTCACCGCTCAGGAACTCGCCGCAGATCTTTTCATGCGAGCCGGCTTCGCGCTCCAGCAGCAGCGGCGCATGGCCCGATCTGGCCAGATCGATGCCAGCGGCCGCGCCGGCCAGGCCGCCGCCAATGATCAGCGGGGACGTCATCTGGGGCATGATTCCACCGTCCAGCGGAAGGGGAAGTGCCAGCGCAGTTCGGCTTGCACGCCGGCTGCCGCCATCAGCCGTTCCCAATCGGCGCGGGTGAAGGCGCGGCGCACGGACAGCGCGCCATCATGCGCCACGATCGGATGCCAGCGCAGCAGCAATGCCAGCAGCCGAAAGCCGGCCCAGGCCAGCCAATGCCGGTGCAGATCGTTGATCAGCCAGCCGACGCGGGCCGTGCGCTCCATCCACTGGATGAACGCCACCAGTTCGTCATCGCGCATGTGGTGGGCCACCAGCGACGAGATGATGAAATCCGGCTGCCAGCCCAGCGCCTCGGCACGGCCGCTATGGTAGGTGATGCCCAATGCCGGATCGGTGGCCGCGGCAGCGACCGGCGCGGAACGCGGGTTGAGATCGATGCCGGTAAGGTCGGCGTGCAGCCCGCGCCCCTGTAGCCAGCGGGCAATGGCGCGCAGCATGTCGCCGTGGCCGAAACCGACATCGAGCAAGGTGAAACCGACTCGACTGGGCAATTGCCGGCGCAGCCAGGCGATGGTGGGCCAGCGCGCCAGCGTTATCGTGTTGACGCGGGCCAGATCGGCGATGACGGCGGCATAGGTGGCGGGATCAAGCCCGTCGGCATCCATCACCTCCGGCAGATCGACCCGACGGGAGAAATCCAGCCGCGCGCGGGGCCAATCAACAGGGACAGAACTTCCGTTCACACACCCACCGTTTCGAAGCGGAAGCTTTCTGCCGCGAGGCCCGGACCGAACGCCACAGCAAAGCCCGGCACGCCCCTGGGCACGCTGGTGCCAATGCCGGCCATGATCCGTTGCAGCACAAACATGATGGTGGCGCTGCTCATGTTGCCGCATTCGCGCAGCACCTCGCGCGACCAGTTGAGCGCGCCCTGCCCGATGCCCAGCCCGGTTTCCACCGCATCCAGGATGGCGCGGCCGCCGCCGTGCACGGCCCACACGCCATATTCATCCGGGCTACGGCCGTGCAGCAGATCCACGCCCGCAGGACCGGCCAGCGCCTGTTGCAGGATCGCCGGCACGCGGCCCGAAAGCACCATGTCAAACCCCTGATCGCCGACACCCCAGGTGATGGCATCGGCAGAATCGGCGATGGTGGCGGCGCGGAAATCGGTGAGCGCGATGCCGTGCGCATCGGCCGTCACCAGCGCCGCCGCACAGCCATCGCCGAACAACAGCATGGCCAGCAGCGATTCCAGCTCGCCCGTTTCCTGGAAATGCAGGCTGCACAGTTCCAGATTGACCACCAGCACCCGCGCCGATGGATCGGAACGGACGAAATGATGGGCGAGCCTGAGCGAATTGACCGCCGCATAACAGCCCATGAAGCCCACGTGCGTACGCTCGACGCCGGGATTGAGGCCCAGGCGCTGCACCAATATCTGATCGATGCCCGGCGCCGTCATGCCGGTGCAGCTGGCAACCACCAGATGGGTGATGCCCTGCAGTTCCACAGCAGACAGCCCCAACCCGGCGATGGCCTGTTCGGCGAGGCCGGGCGCGGTGGCGGCGAAACGCGCCATGCGCTTGGCGGTGGAGGGGAAGGCGCCGGGGCGGTAGAAGCCTTCGGCATCGGCGGTGAAACCGTCCGGGTCTTTCACCGGCGTAAAGAAGCTCCAGCGGTGATCGATGGCGCTGCGGCCAACCAGGCGCTTGAAGATCAACTGGTCGCGCCGATCCTTGATCAGGCCGCCAACGAAATCCACGAACGCCTCGTGCACGTCATTGGGCGGCAGCGCCGTGCCGATGCGGTTGATATGCGCGATTGCGGGGGCAGGCATCGCGGAAATTCCTTTTGGGTTGAAGGGCAACAGTGCGCCGGTTGTGCAGGGCTTGCAACAGCACGCACTGCGGCCGATGGATGCGCCATGAACACATCAGGTATCAGTGCGGTTCCCGGCATCACTGTTGGCCACGCCCATTGCGATGTGGCGCGCACCGGCGTCACCCTGATCATTCCGCACGAACCCGCCGTGATGGCGGTGGACGTGCGCGGCGGTGGGCCGGGCACGCGCGAGACCGATGCGCTCAATCCCATCAACCTGGTTGAACGCGCCCACGGGCTGGCGTTGGCCGGCGGTTCGGTGTTCGGGCTGGCGGCCGGCGATGAACTGGCGCTGCTGCTCTCTGCCAATGGGCGCGGACTGCCGATGGGCGATGGCCTGCCGCCAGTACCGGTGGTGCCGGCCGCGATCCTGTTCGATATCACCAATGGCGGCGACAAGGCGTGGGGCATGGACCCGCCCTATCGCCGGCTGACACGCGACGCCTTTGCGGTGGCCGGGCAGCCCGGCAGCGACGGCCACGGGCCCATCGGTGCCGGGTTCGGCGCGCGGGCGGGCAGCCGGGCGGGCGGTATCGGCAGCGTCTCGCGCGTGCTGGATGATGGCAACATCGTTGGCGCGCTGATCGCCGCCAACAGTTTCGGCGAGATTTATGCCGATGCGCCGCCCGGCGACGGCCCGGTGGAGATGCCCAAACTGGCCAAACATCGCCGCTTCGGGCGGGACAACACGATCATCGGCGCGGTCGCCACCAATGCGCCGCTCACCCGCGCGCAGGCCTTGCGGGTGGCGATGATGGCGCAGGGCGGGCTGACACGGGCGGTGCGACCGATCCACACGCCGTTCGATGGCGATTGCCTCTTCGCCATTTCCACCGCGGCCCCCGGCCTGACACCCGTGGACGATGTGCAGCTGATCGAAATCGGCACGGTTGCCGCCGATCTGGTCGCCGCTGCCGTGCGCCAGGCTGTTGGGCTTCACTGAGCCTGCAAGGCCGTGATGCGGCCCGCCAGGGCGTCGAGACGCGGCGCCAGCGTGGCCGCCGCAGCCGGCGCGTCACGCAAGGCTTCAGCCAGCGCTGCGCGGCGGTACTCGGCACCAGCCAGCGGCGACAGCGCTGCACCCAGGGCTGATTCGGCCGCTTCCAATTGCAGGGCCACCGCCGTATCAACAGCGCTGCCGGCTGCGGCAGTGCGCGCGGTATCACTGGCGGCGCGGGCCGGCGCAGCGGCGGCCTCCACCTGCGCC
>NZ_JAUMBI010000252.1:0-15851 GCF_032115815.1 Sandarakinorhabdus sp. | reverse complement strand
GGTGATGTTGATGATGACACCCTTGGCGCCGCGCATCGACACTTCATCCAGCAGCGGGTTGGCAATCGCCTTCTGCGCCGCTTCGATGGCACGGCCTTCGCCCGTGGCTTCGCCGGTGCCCATCATCGCCTTGCCCATCTCGCTCATCACGGTGCGGATGTCGGCGAAATCGAGGTTGATCAGGCCGGGCATGATCATCAGATCAGTGATGCCGCGCACGCCCTGGTGCAGCACCTGGTCCGCCATGGCAAAGGCGTCCTTGAAGGTGGTGTTGGCATTGGCGATCAGGAACAGATTCTGGTTCGGGATGATGATCAGCGTGTCGACATGCTTTTGCAGTTCGGCAATGCCTTCTTCGGCGGCGCGCATGCGCTTGGCGCCTTCGAAACTGAACGGCTTGGTGACGACACCAACCGTCAGGATCCCCTTTTCGCGCGCGGCGCGGGCCACGACCGGGGCTGCACCGGTACCGGTGCCGCCGCCCATGCCGGCGGCGATGAAGCACATGTGCGCGCCATCCAGCGCGGTTTCGAGCTGTTCAAGCGTTTCCTCGGCGGCAGCGCGGCCGATCTCCGGGCGGGCGCCGGCGCCCAGGCCTTGCGTGATCTTCATGCCAAGCTGGATGCGGGTGCCGGCCGGGCTCATGGCAAGCTGCTGGGCGTCGGTGTTGGCGACCACGAACTCCACGCCCATCAGATCGGCAGCGATCATGTTGGCCACCGCATTGCACCCGGCGCCACCAACACCAATCACAGCAATACGCGGCTTCAGTTCGGTCAGTTCCGGCTTCGCGAATTCCAGCATGTCGTGTCTCCCGAGGTCTTTACCATACTAGATGATGCGTGATTCGGTGGGAAGTGACTTCACAGACTTCCCCACAGTTTTTCGATGACTCCCCCAAATCCGCGCCGAAGCGAGGGGGCTTCGTTATTCACCTGCGCGTGCCACACGTCGCCGCGGTCGCCTTGCGCAAACAGCACCAGGCCAGCCAGCGTGGCAAAGGCCGGGCCTTCCTGCGCCACAGGCAGGCCATTCAATCCGCGCGGCCGCCCGATGCGGACGTTGCAGCCCAGATAGGAACCGGCATAATCGGCGATGGAGCGCAGGTCTGATCCGCCGCCAGTCAGCACGATGCGTCGGGCCTGCGGGCCGACAAAGCCCAGCCCTGACAAGGCCTTGGCGATTTCACCGAACAGCATGTCGAGCCGGGTGCGGATCACGCCCACCAGTTGCGCGCGCGGCACCTTCCTGGCTTCCACGCTGCCGTCTTCCACCGTAGGCGGGATGGTCACCGGGTCGCTCTGATCGCGGATGGTGGCCACGGCGGCGCCATCGAAGGTCTTCAGTCGCTCGGCATTGCTGCGCTTGGTATCGAAAGCGGCTGCAATGTCGTCGGTGATGTCGGCGCTGCCCATCGCTACGGTGGCGACGCCCACGGCAATGCCGAACTTGTGCACGGCGATGCTGGTCATGCCGGCGCCAATGTCGATCAGTGCCACGCCGATGTCGCGCTCTTCCTCGTCCAGCACGGCCAGGCTGGCGGCCAGCGGGCTGGCGACCAATGTGGAAATGCCGAGGTGCGATTGCGCCACGGCCCGGGTGAAGTTCATGATCGCGGGCGTGTCGGCGGTGACGACATGGATATCCATGCCCAACCGATCGGCATGCAGGCCCAGCGGGCTTTCGACGCCGGGCAGGCCATCAAGCGTGTAGAGCGCCGGCAGGGCATGGACCACGCTGCGGCCACGCGGATCGATGGCGGCGCGGCCGGCCTGGCGCAGCGTCACCATGTCGGTCGGCGTGATGCTGGCACCGGCGATGTCGATTTCGGCACTGGCCATGGAACTGGCCATGTTACCGGCGGCAAAGCTGGCGATCACGCTGTCCATCTGCATGCCCGCCGCGCGTTCGGCCTGATCCATCGCACCACGGATGGCCATTTCGGCCTTGTCGAAATCCGTCACCGTGCCGCGCTTCAGGCCCATGCACGGCTTTTGTCCGCTGCCGATGATGCGTGGGCTGCCGTCGCCGCCGACGAGCGCGATCAGCGCCGACACTTTCGACGTGCCAACATCAAGCACGGCGACCGGCCGTTCGGGCTGGCTGCGGCCGAGGGGAGGGAGGGGAATACGGGGAGCCATATGTTCCTCAGATCTGCATCAAATCTTCTGGGCCTGGGCGGCGGCGCGGCGGGCCTTTTCCGCTTCGGCCAATGTTTTGGCCACGGCCGGGCCGGCGACGATCATGCGGCCGGGCAGCCGCAGATCAAAGCGGGTGAAGCGGCCGCCCAGCAGCCGTTCCGGGCCCTGCCCATCAAGCCTGGCAAAGGTGGCCAGCGCCGCGCGTGCTTCGCCCGGCCGGTCGGGCAGCGCCAGCGTCTCGCCGCTCTTGAACCGCAAGTCCCAGCGGCGCCCACCCACGAACACGGCGGCGTTCACGTCGCGGCCCAGCGGTGTGGCGGCGATCAGTTCCAACGCATCGCGCACGCGGGCATTGGCGCCGGCGCCCACCAGGATCGGCAGATCGTTCCAGCGTTCCAGCCGCTCGCGGGTGAGCACTTTGCCGGTGATATCGATGGCGGCCAGGCGCTGGTGATGCTGCCACAGCGCAACCGGCTTGCGCTCTTTCACCTCGATCACCAGCGTGTCGGGCAGGCGGCGCTGCACGCTGGCATCGGCCAGCCACGGCAGGGCGCGCAGCCGCATCCGCACATCATCCAGATCGGTGGCGAGCATGGCGTTGCTGGGGCCGTTCAGCACGGCGGCATAGATGGCAAGCCGTTCCTGCTCGCGCGCGCCGGTCAGTTCGACATGGCGAACCTCCCACCCTTGCGCGGCGGTCCATTCCACAAAGCCGTTCCAGATGCGCTGCGGCACACCCACGGCAATCATCACTGCAATCGCAATCGCCAGCAGCACGGCGGCACCGATGCCCAATTGCTGGCGGGTGACTTTTGGCGCGTTGGCCGCGCGCGTTGGCCGCTTCTGCGCGGCTTTCGGCGGCCTGGCGCCGCGCTTCAGAACGGCGGCGGTCATGCCTTGGCCCCCTTCCGATGATCGTGAAGCGCCATATCGATCAGGCGCTGCACCAGCTGTTCGTAACTGATGCCGCGATACTTGGCCTGTTCCGGCACCAGGCTCAAGGGCGTCATTCCGGGCTGGGTGTTGGTTTCCAGCAGGAACAGGCCAGCCAGGCCTTGCGCCGGATCCCAGCGGAAATCGGAACGGCTGGTGCCGCGGCAGCCCAGCACCCGGTGAGCGGTAAGGGCATGGGCGAGGCAGGCCGCTTCGATTTCGGGCGGCAACGCAGCGGGGCAGATGTGCAGGGTCAGGCCGTCGGTATATTTGGCCTCGTAATCATAAAAGCCGCTTGAGGTCTGCAATTCGGTAACGGCCAGGGCTTCGTCGCCGATCACCGCCACGGTCAATTCCTTGCCGGCCACAAATGGCTCGGCCAGCAGCGTTTCGAAGGCCTGCCATGGCCCCGGCACGTCGCGACGGATCGGGTTGCCGTAATTGCTGCTGTCGGTGACGATGGCGACACCAACCGACGAGCCTTCGTTCACGGGCTTCAGCACATAGGGGCGGGGCAGCGGATCGCCTTCGAACAGGCTTTCGCTCGTCACCAGCTTGCCCTGGGGCATCGGCACCCCGGCCGGCACCAGCACCTTCTTGGTGAGCTCCTTGTCGATGGCGATGGCCGACGTGGTGAGTCCGGAATGGGTATAGGCGAGACCGAGCAAATCCATCACGCCCTGCACCGTGCCATCCTCGCCGGGCGAGCCGTGCAGCGCGTTGAACACCACGTCGGGCTTTGCCTCCAGCAGTTGCTGGCCAAGGTTGCGGCCCATGTCGATTTCCACGACATCGTGGCCCAGCGTGCGGCAGGCCTGCGCGATGCCGCGGCCGGAGGTGAGCGACACCTCGCGCTCCGCCGACCAACCGCCCATGAGCACTGCCACCTTCATTGCACCCGCCCCACGCGCTGGATTTCCCACTCCAACGACACGCCCTGCGTGCGCAGCACATGGGCCCGCACCAGTTCGCCCAGCGCCTCGATATCGGCGGCGGTGGCGCGGTGGCTGTTGATCAGGAAATTTGAATGCTTCTCGCTCACTTCGGCCCCGCCAACGCGAAGGCCCCGGCAGCCGGCGTTATGCACCAGTTCCCAGGCCTTGTGCGGCGCCGGGTTCTTGAAGGTGGAACCGCCGGTGCGGGTGCGCAGCGGCTGGCTGGCTTCGCGGGCGGCGGCGATGCGGTCCATCTCGGCCTGGATGGCGGCCTTCTCGCCGGGTTGGCCTTTCAGGCGAGCGGCGATCACGATCTCGCCGTCTTGCAGGTTGCTATGGCGATAGCTGTAATCCAACGCCGACAGTGCGCGGGTTTCGATGCCGCCGTCGCGGGTGACGATGGTCACGTCCACCAGTACATCGGCGACTTCGCGGCCATAAGCGCCGCCGTTCATCCGCACGAAGCCGCCAACGGTGCCGGGAATGCCGCGCAGGAATTCCAAGCCCGTCACGCCGGCATCCCGCGCCGCGCTGCTCACGGCGATGCCCGACGCGCCGCCGCCGCAAGTAAGTGTCTCGCCGTCGGCGCTGACCTTGCCGAATGCCTTGCCCAGCCGCACCACCACGCCCGGCACGCCGCCATCGCGCACGATCAGATTGCTGCCCAGCCCCAGCGCCATCACCGGAACATCGGAAGGCAGCGCTTTCAGGAAGGCGCGCAGATCTTCGATATCGGCTGGCTCGAACAGCCAGTCCGCAACGCCGCCCGCCTTGAACCAGACGAGCGGGGCCAGCGGCGCAGATGCCGTCAACTTGCCGCGCGCGGCCGGGGGGGCGGCAAGCGCCGTCATCCCGCCTTCACCTTGCCAATCGCTTCGGCGAGGCCCGCGGCCCACTTGGTGATGTCGCCGGCCCCGAGGCAGATCACCTGATCGCCGGGCTGGATCACGCCGGCCAGTTTCACCGCCAGATTGTCCGCGCCCGTCACCGTGTCGGCGATCGGGTGCCCGGCCGCAACCAATCCGGCCGCCAGCGCGGCGGCATCGACGCCTTCGATCGGCGCTTCGCCCGCCGCATAGACCGGTGCCACATAGACCATGTCGGCATCGTTGAACGCCGCGCAGAAGTCCGCCATCAGATCGCGCAGGCGAGTGTAGCGGTGTGGCTGCACCACGGCGATCACGCGGCCGGCTGCGCCTTCGCGGGCGGCGGCGAGCACGGCGCGGATTTCCACCGGATGGTGGCCATAATCATCAACGATGCTGGTGCCGGCGACCTCGCCCACCTTGGTGAAGCGGCGCTTAACCCCGCCAAACCGGGCCAGGCCGGCACGCAGGCCGTCATCATCCACGCCCAGTTCCAGCGCCACGGCGATGGCGGCCAGCGCGTTCTGCACATTGTGGCGACCGGGCATCGGCAGCACGAGATCGTCGATGCGGCGCTGGCCATCACGGGTGCGGACCAGAACGGAGAAGCGGTTGCCACCCGGCACCGGCGTCACATCCAGCCCGCGCACGTCGGCGGTGGCGGCAAAGCCGTAGGTGATGATGCGACGGTCCGACACGCGCGGGATCAGCGCCTGTACTTCCGGGTGATCGATGCACAATATGGCCGCGCCATAAAAGGGAACGGCGTGGACGAAGGTTTCAAAGCCTTTGCGTACCGCTTCGAAATTGCCCCAGTGATCGAGATGTTCCGGATCGATGTTGGTGACGATGCCGAACGTGCCGGTGAGCCGCAGGAAGCTGCCGTCGCTTTCATCGGCCTCCACCACCATCCAGTCCGACGCGCCCAGGCGGGCGTTGGAGCCGATGGAATTGATGATGCCGCCGTTGATGACGGTGGGATCAAGCCCGCCGGCATCGAGCAGCGTGGCGACCATCGAGGTGGTGGTGGTTTTACCGTGGGTGCCGGCGACGGCAACGCAGCTTTTCAGCCGCATCAGTTCGGCCAGCATTTCGGCGCGGCGCACGACGGGGATGCGCTTGGCGCGGGCGGCCACGACTTCGGGATTGTCGGCCTTGATCGCGGTGGAGGTGACCAGCACGGCGGCATTGGCGACATTGTCCGCCTTCTGGCCGATGAAGACCTTGATGCCTTTCTTGCGCAGGCCTTCAACCACATAGCCTTCGGCAGAATCGCTGCCCTGCACGTCGAAACCCAGATTGGCCATCACCTCGGCAATGCCCGACATGCCGATGCCGCCGATGCCGACGAAATGGATGACGCCGATATCGGTGCGGAAACCGGGGCGCAGACGAATGGTTGCGGGAGCGGAGTTCATGCGATCAATCCAGTGGCAATGACAAGATTGGCCAAGCGTGTCGCGGCTTCCGGATGGCCGGCGGCGCGCGCCGCTGCGGCGGCCTCTGCCAACCCCTGCCGGTCTGTTAACCATTGCGTCAAGGCCTCGGCCAGCCGCTCCGGCGTAAAATCCTGTTGACGGATCATCTGCGCCCCGCCGGCTGCCACCAGAGCGGCGGCATTGTCGGCCTGGTGATCATCGGTGGCGATCGGCAGTGGCACCAATATGGACGGCCGGCCCATCACGGCGAGTTCTGCGACGGTCGACGCGCCGGAACGGGCGATGACGATATGGCTGGAAGCCATCTCGGCCGGAAGATCGGGGAAGTAGGCAGCGATTGTCGGCTCGATCCCGGCGGCGCGGTAGGCGGCCAGCATCTCGTCGCGATCCTCGTCGCGGCCCTGGTGGGTGATGTCCAGATCGGCGCGCAGCGCGGCCGGCAGCAGCCGTACAGCGGCCGGCACCACCCGGTTCAGAACCGCCGCTCCCTGGCTGCCGCCGGTCACCAGAAGCTTCAATCGGGCAGCATTCTCGTCGAATTTTACATCCCGGGCAGCCAGAACTTCGGGGCGCACCGGGTTGCCGACGAAATGCGCCCGGCGCTGCCAGCTGCCTTCCATGCGGCGCACCCGCGGGAAGCTGGTGGCAATTGCCCGCACCCGCGGCGCCAGATAGCGATTGGTACGACCGAGCACGGCATTCTGCTCGTGGATCAGGCAGGGCAGGTACAGCGACAATCCCGCCAGCAGACCGGGCAGTGCGGGATAGCCGCCAAAACCGATGACGGCGCGCGGGCGCATGTCCTTGAAAAGCTTGCGTGCGGCGCTGCGACCCTTCCAGATGCTGAGCGCCACTTGCGGCAAGGAACGCCAGCCGCTGCGGCCGGTCGAAGCCGCTTCCACCTTGGTGACGGGCACGCCGGGGAACAGTCCGGGGAAGCGCAGGCCACGCTCGTCCGTCACCAGATGCACCTTGTGGCCACGCGCCATCAGTTCAAGCGCCAGGCAATGCGCCGGCACCATGTGGCCGCCGGTGCCGCCGGCGCACAGCACATAGGTGCCGCCGGGGCTTGGGGTCATCTGGCGCGGGTTGTCGGTCATGCCGGGCGCAGACTGCCGGGCGGCCGCGCCCAGGGCTGGCCCTTCAGGAAGGGATTGCAACGGGTTAGTGCCAACAACAGGCCAGCACCAACGCAGATGGCTAGATAGGATGAACCGCCGTGGCTGATGAACGGCAGGGTCATGCCCTTGGACGGCAGCAGCGCCAGATTGACCATCATGTTGATCGCCGCCTGAAAGCCGAACTGCGCCGCCAGCCCGGCCGTGGCGAGGAACACGAACGGGTCTTCCTCGTCCATCGCCACCAGCAGCGCGCGTACCACCAGGCCCATGAACAGGCCGGCCAGCATGAAGCAGGCGATCAGGCCGAACTCCTCACCGATGACGGAGAAGATATAGTCAGTCTGGGCTTCGGGCAGACGGAACTTCATGCGACCTTCGCCCGGCCCGGTGCCCAGCCAGCCGCCGGCGCGGAAGCAATCCAGCGCCTTGTCGATCTGGAAGGTGTCGCCGGTGCCCAATATCCACTTGTCGATGCGGGCGGCGAAGTGATCGAGGGTGAAATAGGCCGCGACCAGCCCAACGATGCCCAGCCCGGCCAGAGCGCCGATGATGGTGAGCGACAGGCCAGCCAGCATCGCTTGCGTCAACCATACTGCCGAAATCAGGGCTGATTGGCCCACGTCAGGCTGGGCGATCAGGCAGATCACGGCCATCGCCAAAATGCTCATGCTGATCTGCATGGTGGGCAGGCTGCGATCTTCCACCTTCAGGCTGAGCAGCCAGGCAGTCGTCACGATGAAACAGGGTTTGAAGAATTCGGACGGCTGGAACTGGAAGCCGGGCAGCTGAATCCAGCGCGCCGCGCCGTTGGCGCCGCCGCCGATGAATGGCACCAGCAACAAGGCCACCAGGCAGCCCAAGGTGCCGACCACGGCCAACCGCTTCAGCATACGGATATCGAGCATAGAGGTGGCCAGCATCAACGGCAGGCCCAGTGCCACCCAGCCCAATTGGCGATAGAGGAAATAGAGATCATCGAAGCGCATCGCGGTGCCCGAAAGCCTGCGGGCAGCGGCCGGAGAGGCGGCCGCCACGGCAACGATGCCGGCCGCAACCAGCGCGAAGATGATGATCAGCAGCGTCTTGTCGATGGTCCAGAACCAGCGGCCGATGGTGGAGCGGTCCCCGCGCGTGAGCGCGGCGGCGAGCGTGCGATTGGTGCTGCGGCTGGCCATCCTGTCCCCCTCAAAGCGCCGCGACTGCTGCCCGGAAGGCAGCGCCACGGTCCTCGAAATCCCTGAATTGATCAAAACTGGCCGCCGCCGGGCTGAACAGCACGACCTCGCCCGGTTTGGCGGTGGCCAGCACATCCGTTATCGCCTGCGCCAGCGTGCCTGACTGGGTGACTGGCAGGCGGCCAGCAAGCTGCTCGGCAAATTGCGGCGCGGCTTCACCGATCAGATAGGCGCCAGCAACCTGGTCCAGATGCGGCAGGATTGCTGACAGATCGGCCTTGCCGCTGGCATCCAGCTTGGGCCGGCCCCCAGCAATCCACCGGATGCGCGGATAGGCCGTAAGCGCCGGGGCGGTGCTGTCGGCGTTGGTGGCCTTGCTGTCGTTCACCCACAGCAGTCCGTGCTTCTCGCCAACCGGTTCCATGCGGTGTGCCAGCGCCTGATAACTGGCGAGCCCGCGCGCGATCACATCGTCGGATATGCCGAGCGCGCGGGCCGTCGCAATGGCGGCGCGGGCATTTTCCAGATTGTGCGGGCCCTTCAGCGCCGGCCAGTCGGATTGCGGAGAGGGCAGCGCCACATCCTCGATGAACAGCACCGGCCCTGAAGCTACCGTCCAGGCGGCCTGCGCTTCGCGGCCAACGATGGCGGTGCTGCCGGGTTTCTGCATGGCAAACAGCCGCGCCTTGGCACCGGCATAGCCGGCCATCGTGCCGTGCCGTTCCAAATGGTCGGGCGTGATGTTGGTGAGGATGGCGACGTCGCAGGCCAGGCTGTGAGTGATTTCCAGCTGATAGCTCGACAATTCCAGCACCCACACGCCACCGGCTGGCAGCGGATCCTGCGCCATGATGGGTAGGCCGATGTTGCCGCCCATCGCCGCTGGGATGCCGGCGGTGACGCACAGATGATGCACCAGCGCCGTGGTGGTGGATTTGCCGTTGGTGCCGGTGATGCCTACCACGCGCGCCGCCGGCTGGCTGAGGGCAAACAGCTCGGTATCGCCGATTACGGGCACGCCATGGCGTGCGGCCGCGGCGAAGATCGGCGCCGAATGCGGCACACCGGGCGACACCACCACGCCGGCCAGCCCCCTCAGATCAGCGTTGTTCAGATCGACCAGTTTGCCTTCAAACGCCGCGCGTGCTGCTTCGCCGTCATCCCACGCCCACACCTCGCCGCCCGACGCGGCCAGCGCCGCCGCCACGGCGCGGCCGGTGCGGGCCAGGCCCAGCACGCCCCAGCGTTTGCCGGCAAAGGCGGGCGAGGTAATCACCGGTGCAGCGTCCTCCCCCCCCGTGCGCCACGGTTACGCAGCAGCACACGCGGTGCGGGGTATGCAGGTTCAAGGAGGAGGACGCTGCTGACGAACATGGCGCTCACCGAAGTTTCAGTGTTGCCAGGCCCGCCAAGGCGAGCAGGATGGCGATGATCCAGAAGCGGATCACCACGGTCGACTCTTTCCAGCCTTTCTTCTCGTAATGATGGTGCAGTGGCGCCATGCGGAACACGCGCTTGCCTGTCGTCTTGAAGCTCACCACTTGAATGATCACTGAAAGCGTTTCGAGCACGAACAGCCCGCCGATCACCAGCAGCACCAGTTCGTGATTGGTGATCACCGCGATGGTGCCGAGCGCGCCGCCCAGCGCCAGGCTGCCGGTGTCGCCCATGAACACCATTGCCGGCGGCGCGTTGAACCACAGGAAGCCCAGACACGCCCCGATCAACGCCGCGCAGAATACCGCCAACTCGCCCGAACCCGGCACGTGATGGATGCCGAGATAATCCGAAAAGCGGATGTTGCCGACCAGATAGGCGATCACCGCAAAAGCCGCTGCGGCAATGATCACCGGCATGGTGGCGAGGCCATCAAGGCCATCGGTAAGGTTCACGGCGTTGCCAAAGCCGGTCACGATGAAGGCGGCAAAGGCGATGTAGAACAGCCCCAGATAAAGCCCGGCATCCTTCAGGAACGGCAGATAGAGGGTGAAGCCGGTGCGGCTGGCGATCCACGAACAGGCGAGGCCAGCAATCAGAAACTCCATCCCCAGCCGCACCTTGCCGGAAACGCCTTTGTGGCTCTGCTTCGTCACCTTGTCATAATCGTCCATGAACCCGATGGCGCCGAACCCCAGCGTGACCAGCAGGCTGGCCCACACAAAGCCATTGCTGAAATCCATCCACATCAAGGTGGAGATGGTCATCCCGATCAGGATCAGCAGGCCACCCATCGTCGGCGTGCCGCGCTTGGTGAGCAGATGCCATTCCGGCCCATCCTCGCGGATCGGCTGGCCCTTGCCCTGCTTGGCGCGCAGCATGTCAATGAAGCGCGGCCCCAGCACCAGCGCGATGGCCAGGCTGGTCATCAACGCGGCGATCGCCCGGAAGGTGATGTAGCGGAAGATGTTGAACAGGCCTTCATAGCCCGCAAGATCGGCCAGCAGCTTGATCATGGCATCATGTCTCCGCTTGCCAGCGCCTCGATGACGCGGGCCAGCCCGATCGAATTGGAACCCTTGACCAGCAGCACATCATCGGCCGCAATCAGGCGGGAAATCTCAGTGCGCGCGGCATCGGCATCGGCGACGTGACGCACATCGATGCTGCGACCCAGGGTGGCGGCCAGCGGCTGCATTTCGGCGCCAACCAGCACGGCGGCAGCCACGCCGGCATCGCGAATGTGCGGCGCCAGCCCGGCATGGAACTCATCCGACAGCGTGCCTAGTTCCTTCATGCTGCCCAGCAGCGCCAGGCGGCGGCCGTGGCGCGCGGGCGCCACTGCCTTCAGCACGGCCAGGCTGGCCGCCATACTGGCCGGATTGGCGTTATAGGCTTCGTCGATCACGATGGCTTGACCGGCACCGGCGGCCACCCGCAGGCGGCGGCCGCGTCCGGGCAGATCATTGAGTTCGGCCAGTGCCAGGCCAGCCAGCGCCAGATCACCGCCCGCCGCCTGCACCCCGGCCAGCACGGCCAGCGCATTATTGACCCAATGCTGCCCGGCCATGCCGATCTTGAACGTCAGGGTGTCGCTGCCGATCCGGGCGGTCACGCAACTGCAATCGGGGTGTAGCGCCACCTTTTCGGCGCGCACATCGGCGCCGTCGCTCATGCCGAAGCGCACCACTTTCGCGCCAGCATCAGCGGCGGCGCGGGCCAGCTGATCGGCGTGGGAACTGTCGTGCGGGATGATGGCGGTACCGCCTGCGGGAAGCCCGGCAAAAATCTCGGCCTTTGCCATGGCGATGTCGGTTTCAGTCGCGAAAAACTCGCGGTGCGCCGATGCAACCCAAGTGACGATGGCGATGTGCGGGCGCACCAGCTGGGTCAGCTCGGCCAATTCGCCACTGTGGTTCATGCCCATTTCGAACACGCCGAAGCGCGACGCCGCCGGCATGCGGGACAGGCTCAGCGGTACGCCGGTATGATTGTTGTAGCTTTTCACGCTGGCGTGCACGGCATCCGGCGCGAAGCGGGAGAGCGCTGCCTTTAGAGCTTCCTTGACGCCGGTCTTGCCGACGCTGCCCGTCACGCCGATGCGGGTGGCGCTGCTGCGATCGCGCGCGGCGGCACCCAGGGCGTTCAGGGCCGCCATGGTGTCGGCCACGCGCACGTGCGGCGCGTCTAAAGCTTCACTCACCAGCAGGCCGGCTGCGCCGCGCTGCAGCGCCGTGCCAACAAAACGATGGCCATCGGTGGCCTCGCCCTTCAACGCGATGAACAGATCGCCGGCCACCACTTCGCGGCTGTCGAAGGTGACGCCATCGGCCATGAAGTCGCCATGCGCCGTGCCCTGGCAGGCCTCGGCAATGGCGGCGCTGGTCCACAGGCTCACGCTGCGCACTCCCGCGCCACGGTCACGTCGTCGAACGGCAACACACGATCCCCGACGGTCTGGCCTTGCTCATGACCCTTGCCGGCGATCAGCACGATGTCGCCGGCAAGGGCCATGGTAATGGCCGCGGCAATTGCCCGGCGGCGATCCGCTATTTCCTGTCCGCCGGGCGTGGCAGAGAGGACGGAGGCGCGGATGGCCGCCGGGTTTTCACTGCGGGGATTGTCGTCGGTTACAACGACGACATCGGCATGGGCGGCCGCAGCCTCCCCCATCAGGGGGCGCTTGCCGGCGTCGCGGTCGCCGCCGGCCCCAAATACGATGATCAGCCTGCCCGTTACATGCGGGCGCAGCGCCGCACAGGCCGCGATGATGGCATCGGGTGTGTGCGCATAATCGACATACACGGCAGCACCTGAACGCGTGATGACCGCGCGTTCCAGCCGGCCGCGCACGCCCGACACGCGGGCGAGGTTTGAAAGCGTCTGGCTCACGTCGCCGCCGCAGGCGATCACCAGCCCGGCGGCAACCAGCGCATTGGCGGCCTGATAGGCGCCGATCAGCGGCAGCGCGATCTTGTAAGTCTGGCCGCCGGCCTGCAGCATCAGGTCCTGCCCCAGCGATGTCGGCGTGCGGCCGACCAGCTTCAGCGCTTGGCCGGCTTCGCCAACGGTGAACATCCTGAGCCCGCGCCCGCGTGCCACGTCGATCATCCGGGCCGACCAGTCGCCATCATCGGCCCAGATCACGGCGCTGCCGCCATCATCGACCACTTCGGCCAGCAGCCGCGTCTTGGCGATGAAATAGGCCTCCATGGTGCCGTGGTAATCAAGATGGTCGCGGGAAAGATTGGTGAAGGCGGCAGCCGTAACCGGCAGACCTTCGGTACGATACTGGTCGAGCCCGTGGCTGGAGGCTTCGAACGCCGCGTGGCTGATGCCCTCGCGCGCCAGGCCGGCCATGGTGGCCAGAAACGTCACCACATCGGGCGTCGTCAGCCCGCCGGTGCCATCGCGCGGGGAAACGCTGTCATAACCGGTGGTCACGCCCAACGTGCCGATGCTTGCAGCGCGATGCCCTGCCGCCTGCCACAGCTGGCGGGTCAGTTCGGCCGTACTGGTCTTGCCGTTGGTGCCGGTGATGGCCACGGTGGTGGCCGGGAATGGTGCAAAATAGCGGGCGGCGAGCGCCGCGAAGGCTCGGCGCGGATTGGCATCGGCCACGTGGACAGCGCCTTGCACCCTGGCTTCGGGGCGGGCCACAATGGCGATGGCACCGGCGGCAATGGCGGCCGGGATGAAATCCTCGCCATTGACGCGCGCGCCCTGGAACGCGCCGAAGATGGTCCCGGGCGCAACCTTGCGGTGATCAAGCGCAAAACCGGTGACGAGATCGTCACCGGCCTGGCTTGCGTTGGGGAGAAGCGCACCCAGCCGCATCGCTACTCCTTGGCCTCGATGGCGGCGGGCAGCAGACCCGTCAAATCAAGATCGCGGTTGGGTTCCGGCACCACGCCCAAGGGCGGGGCGATGCGGCGGATGATGTTGTTGATGGCGGGCGCCACCACCATGCCGGCGGTGCGGAAGCCATAGGTGGACTTGCTGCCGCGCGGATCGTCGATCATGGCCACGACAACATAGCGCGGCGCATCCATCGGGAAGGCGGCGGCGAAGTTCACCACGTTCTGGCCGCGGACATATCGGCCATTCTCGATCTTCTCGGCCGTGCCCGTCTTGCCGCCCACGCGATAGCCCGGCACGTCGGCCTTGCGGCCAGTGCCCTTGGTGACAACCAGGCGCAGCAGCCGACGCAGTTCCATGCTTGTGCGTTCCGAAAACACCCGGCGGCCGGGCGGCACCGCAGCAGGGTCACGCTTCAGCAGCGTGGGGGCGTGGTAGATGCCGCCATTGACCAGCGTGGCATAGCCATTGGCCAGGTGCAGCGGCGAGACGGTGAGGCCGTGGCCATAGCTGATCGTCATGGTGGCGCTCTGGCCCCAGTTGGACAGCGGTGGGAATTGCGGGCGGGCCTTTTCCTTAAGCTCGACCTCGACTGGCTTCAGGAAGCCCAGCTTGTCGAGATATTCGCGCTGCCGCTCGCGGCCCAGTTCCACGGCCATGCGGGCAGTGCCGATGTTGCTGGAATAGATGAAGATTTCCGGCACGGTGAGCCAGCGGTTCTTGGCGTGATCGTCGCGGATGCGGAAGCCGGCGACATAGAGCGGCGCGGTGGCGTCATACAGTTTCTGCAGGTTGGTGAGCGTGCCGGTTTCCAGTGCGGTGGCGATGGTGAAGGCCTTGAAGGTGGAGCCCAGTTCATAGCCGCCCAGCGTCACCCGGTTGAAGCGGCTGCCGTCGTCATTCTGGGTGGTGTATTTGGTGCCATCGGCGCGCTGGCCGGGCACGTTGGGATTGAAATCGGGCAACGACACCATGGCCAGCACTTCGCCGGTGTTCACGTCCATCACCACGCCGGCGGCGCCCTTGGCGTTCTGATCGGCCACCAGCGCGGCCAGTTCATATTGCATCGCCTGCTGCACGCGCACATCGATGGAAAGCGCCAGCGGGGCGGCGCGTTGCACCGGATCGGCGAGGCGCTGGTCAAAGGCCTTTTCCACGCCGATCAGGCCGCGGCCGCCATCATCGGTGTAGCCCAGCGCCTGCGCGGCGAGGTTGATGTTGGGATAGAGGCGTTCGGCTTCGCGGGTCAGCTCGATCGCCGGCTCGCCCAAGTCATTGATTCGACGAGCCTGCCCGGGCAGCACCCGGCGGGCGAGATAGCGCAGGCCCTTGGACGAAGTGAGGTCGGTCAGGATTTCGTCGCGGCTGCGTTCCGGCAGGATCTCGGCCAGCTTGGTGGCCAGCACGTCCGGATCAGAGGTGAGCCGGCGCGGGATCACGGTGATCGCATAGGCTTCGAACGTGCGGGCCAGTTCGACACCGTTGCGATCAACAATGTCGCCACGCGGCGGGGCGGCGCTGATCAGCTTGGTTTCGCTTCCGGGGGTGCCCTGGATCACGGAAAGATCGACCAGCCGGACCAGGATGATCAACGCCAGCACCGGAAACAGCATGATCAGGAAGGCCAGCCGCTGCCGGGCCTGGGCGCGGGCCGTCACCCGTTCCCCGGACACGGTCGGGCTTTGGGCCGGCGAGGCGCCGATCAACGGATCATTGCCGGGAATACTGGCCATCAGTCCTCCCCGTCCTGTGGCTCAACGGGGTCGGCAGGCAGCGGTTCGGACACGTCGGCCGCTGCCGGCACGTCACCGAAACTGGTGCGCACCAGGCGCGCGGTGCTGCCGGACTGTGCCGGCGCAGGGCCGGCGGCTGGCGGATTGCTGCCGGCTGCCGGCGGAATGCTGCCGGGCGCTGCCGGGCCAATTTCGGCCACAGCAAACTGCACG
>NZ_JAUMBI010000251.1:0-21251 GCF_032115815.1 Sandarakinorhabdus sp. | reverse complement strand
TTCATCCCACAGGCCGGCGCGCTTGAGGGCAGATTCCACGATCTCGTCCATGTCAGTCTTCGATCGCGCCAGGCCATGCAGGCGCGGGCCATAGGCGACGTTTTCATAGATCGACTTGGGGAATGGGTTGGGTTTCTGGAACACCATGCCAACCCGGGCGCGCAGCTGCACCACATCCATGCCGCTGGCATAGACATCCTGGCCATCCAGTTCGATGCGGCCTTCCACGCGGGCGCCGTCAACCGTGTCGTTCATGCGGTTGAGGCAGCGCAGGAAGGTGGACTTGCCGCAGCCCGACGGGCCGATGAACGCCGTCACATGTTCGGCCGACACGTCGATGGACACGTTCTTGATGGCCTGTTTCTGGCCATAGAAAACGTTGACATCACGCGCCGTCATCTTGGGGACGGCGTTGTGGCCAATGGCAGGATTCTGGTTCACCAGCGCCTCTCGAAACGGTTGCGAAGATAGATGGCCAGGCTGTTCATGGCGATCAGCACCAGCATCAGCACCATGATGGCCGCCGAGGTTTTCTCGACAAAGCCGCGCTGCACATCATCCGACCACAGGAACACCTGCATCGGCAGCACCGTGGCCGGCGACGTGAAGCCTTGCGGCACATCGGTGACAAAGGCGCGCATGCCGATCAGCAGCAACGGCGCTGTTTCGCCCAGCGCGCGGGCGATGCCGATTATGGTGCCGGTCATGATACCGGGCAGCGCCAGTGGCAGCACATGGTGGAACACCACCTGGATGGGCGAGGCACCAATGCCCAGCGCGGCATCGCGGATCGACGGCGGCACCGCCTTGATCGCCACCCGCGACGCGATCACGATCACCGGCATGATCATCAGCGCCAGGGTGATACCGCCGACCAGCGGCGCCGATCGCGGCATGCCGGCAAAGTTCAGGAAGAAGGCGAGGCCCAGCAGGCCGAAGATGATCGACGGCACGGCGGCGAGATTGTTGATCGACAGCTCGATGATGTCGGCCAGCCGGCCCTTGGGCGCGAATTCTTCCAGCCATACCGCCGAAAACACCCCCAGCGGGAAGGCAATGGCGATGGTCACCGCCAGCGTGAGCAGCGAACCCAGCGCCGCGCCGCCGATGCCGGCCAATTCCGGTTCGGTGGAATCAGCGCCAAACAGGAAGGTGGTGTTGAAGCCGGTGCGCAGCAGGCCCTTGCCGTCGAGCCAGCGCCAATCGGAAACTTCGCGATCGGTCACGCCGCGGCTTTCGGCGGGCGCGGCCAGATCATATTTGCCCTTGGCCAGCAGATCGATCGACGATCGCACCGGCACCCACAGGCTGGCGCGCTTGCCCAGCAGGGCAGGATCTTCCATCAGCGCCGCGCGCAATTCCATCCAGGCCGCATCCGACAGCGTGTCATCGGCCGGGCCGAGTTGCTCAGCAGCCTTGAGCAGCAGCGCCTGATAATCAGCACGGGCCAGCAATGCCTGGCCTTGCGGGCCCGCCACCGCTGCCGGATCAACGCCCAGCGTGGCCGCATCAAACTGCACATCAATGCGGGTTTCGGTGCGCTGGAACCCGGTCCAGCCGTCGCGCACGATGGTGAACAGCAGGAAGGCCAGGAAACTGGCGGCGATCACCAGCGCAGCAGCGCCCAGCCGGCGGAAATTGCGCTCTGCGCGATAGCGCGCAGCGATGCGCGATCGCATGGCCGGCGTCGCCCAGTCGGTGGGCTGGCGCTCGGCGATCGGCGCAGCGGGAGCGGCAACAGTCGCCATCACTCGTAAGCCTCGCGATAGCGCTTCACCACGGCAAGCGCATAGATGTTGAGGATGAGCGTCATCACGAACAGCACCAGCCCCAACGCAAAGGCTGAAAGCGTCTTGGCGCTGTCAAACTCCTGGTCGCCGGTGAGCAGGGCGACGATCTGGGTGGTAACGGTGGTGACGCTGCTGAACGGATTGGCAGTGAGATTGGCCGCAAGCCCTGCTGCCATCACCACGATCATCGTCTCACCAATGGCGCGGCTGACGGCCAGCAACACGCCGCCCATGATGCCGGGCAAGGCCGCAGGCACCAACACCTTCTTCACGGTTTCCGATGGGGTGGCGCCCATGGCGAGGCTGCCATCGCGCATCGCCCGCGGCACGGCGGCCAGCGCATCATCGGCCATGGAGGACACGAACGGGATGATCATCACCCCCATCACCAGGCCGGCGGCGAGCGCGGAGTCGGATGAGGCATCGGTCATCCCCAGCGCCACGGCAAAACTGCGCACCAGCGGCGCGATGGTGAGCGCGGCGAAGAAGCCATAAACCACCGTGGGCACCCCGGCGAGCAGTTCGAGGATCGGTTTCAGCCATTTGCGCACACGCGGATCGGCATATTGGGTGAGATAGATGGCCGACATCAGGCCCAGCGGGATCGCCACCGCCATGGCGATGATGGCGCCGATGAAGATGGTGCCCCAGAACAGCGGCACCGCACCGAACGCGCCGGTGGAGCCAACCTGATCGGCGCGGATCGCCGTCTGCGGGCTCCACTGCAGCCCGGTGAGGAATTCCACTGGCGAGACCAACTGGAAGAAGCGGATCGATTCAAAGATCAGCGACAGCACGATGCCGAAGGTGGTGAGGATCGCCACGATCGACGCCACCAACAACAGGGCGCGCACCTGGGCTTCAACACGGTTGCGAGCGCGGAAATCCGGGCGCAGCCGCGACCAGCCCCAAAGACCGCCCATCGCCAGCAGGGCCACGGCCATCGCGCCGGCAAGCAGATCGCCATTGCTGCGCGCTGCCGCATAGACGGGCGCCAATCGGGGGGCGAGCGGGTTGAAGGCTTGCGGCAGATCGCCGTTCACCAGGCCGCGCACTTCGTTCATCAGCGCTTCGCTGTCATTGCCGGGGATCGGGCGTTCGGCGGCAGACAGGCTGCCGAGAACTTGGCCCTCGATCAGGCCTTCGCCCACCATGCCCCAACCGGCCAGCACGATCAGCGCCGGCGCCAGCGCCAGCACCGCCACATAGGCGCCGTGATAAACGGGGCGCGAATGCACAGCGCCCATGCGGCCGCCCGCCGCCGTCACCATGCGGTTGCCGCGGGCTCGGCCGGCGAGATAGGCCAGGCCGGCCAGGCCCAGCACCAGCGCAAAGGCGATCAGCAGCCTCATTTCAGTGTGCTCACGTCCATCGCGGTCAGTTCACGGGCGGTCGCCTCACCGGCGCGGCGAATGGCTTCCGGCGCCGCCACAAGGCCCTTGCGGGCCAGATAGCCTTCACGGCCCCAGGTCGATTCCCGCGCATATTCGGCCAGGAATTCGCGCATGCCGCGCACCGCCGGCACATGCTGGACCTTCACATACAGGTAGAGCGGGCGCGCGGCCGGGAAACTGCCGCTGGAGATATTCTCATAGGTGGCCGTGACGCCCGACAGCGGCACATCCTTCACCCGGTCGCTATTCTCTTCCATGAAGGAAAAGCCGAACACGCCCAGCGCCTGAGGATTGGCCGACACTTTCTGCACGATCAGATTGTCGTTCTCGCCGCCTTCGACATAGGCGCCATCTTCGCGCACCTTCTCGCAGATCTGCTTGTGGGCGTCCTCGTCGCTCTTCTTCAGATCCTTCATCGCCGGTTCGCTGTTGCAGCCCTTGAGCATGTAAAGCTCGTTGAAGCTGTCGCGCGTGCCGCTGGTGGGCGGCGGGCCGATCACCTCGATGCGGATATCGGGCAGCGCCGGGTTCACATCGCGCCACGTCCGCGCCTTGTTGGGGCCCTTGCCGAACGGGTTGGCGGCCAGCGCAAGGTACACATCGCGTTCGGTGAGCGAGGGGAAATTGGCTTCGCGGGATTGGGCGATAACCAAGCCATCAATGCCGACCTGCAATTCGATCAGGCCCTTCACGCCATGTTTGGCGCAATCCTCGACTTCGCTTTTCTTGATGCGGCGGGACGCATTGGCAGCATCGGGAAATTGCGCGCCAAGGCCGGCACACATCAGCTTGATGCCACCGCCGGTGCCGGTTGATTCCACGATCGGCGCTGGAAATTCCGTCCACTTGCGCTTGAACTGTTCAGCCACGGCGGTGGTGAAGGGGTAGACGGTGGAGGAGCCAACGATGCGGATCTGCGTGCGGCTGCCGCCCGAACAGCCAGAAAGCCCGGCCGCCAACAGGGCAGCCAGACCGAAGCCGAAGGCGGCAGACACGCGGATTGACGGCAAGAAATTCATCCTCTTGGGGCTCATGGCCGGGCGACTCGCTGTCCCGTCCTTCTGCCCCTCTGGCTCGGCCTTTATGACCGTCGGATGTGCGGCATATGACGATTTGGTGACAGTTTTGTTACGCCACCTGTGGATGGTTTCAGGCAATGGGCAGCGTGAACGACACGCGGGTGCCCTCGCCCAGCCGGCTGTCGATCTCCAGCCGGCCGCGATGCCGTTCGACGATATGCTTGACGATGGCCAGGCCAAGCCCAGTGCCGCCCAGCGTGCGGCTGCGCTGGGAATCGACCCGGTAGAAACGCTCGGTCAGTCGCGGCAGATGTTCGGGCGCGATGCCATCGCCTTCATCGGCAACAGTCACCTTCACGCTACCCCCCGGCGAGGTGGCGACACTGGCGAGGCTGACCCGGATCGGGGAGCCGCTGCGGCCGTATTTCAGCGCGTTGGAGATGAGATTGTAGAGAACTTGCAGCACCTGGTCGCGATCAGCGATCACGCGCGGCAGTTCGGCCGGTTCGTCGATCAGAAGGGCGCGGCTGTCACCCTCCAGCCGCATGGCCAGCGTGCTGCCCACTTCGGCCACCAGGCCCTTCAGGTCGAGCGGCTGGGTGGGGCGCACGAACTTGTCCAACTCGATGCGCGACAGGCTCATCAGATCATCGATCAGCCGGCGCATGCGATCGGCTTCGGTGGCCATGATGGTCAGGAAGCGCTGGCGCGCCGGTTCATCCTCGGCCGCCGGGCCCTGCAGCGTTTCGATGAAGCCGGCCAGCGTGGCCAGCGGCGTGCGCAGTTCGTGGCTGGCATTGGCGACGAAATCGACGCGCATGCGCTCAGTCACCTTGGATTGGGTAATGTCATCCAGCAGCACCAGGCAGCGGATCGGGCCGCCATCGTCGTCATCACCCACCACGCGCAAGCGGAAACTGCGATTACCGCTGCCCAGGCCGGTAAATTCCCGGTCTTCCGCCACTTGCCCGGCCATCACCGCTTCCACGGCATCGAGCAGCGCCGGGTGGCGCACGGTCAGCCGCAGATCGCTGCCGACAATGCGGTTGCCGAACAGGGCGCGGGCAGCGGCGTTGGCAGCCTCCACCAATGGACCCCGCGTCAGTAGCGCGGCATCGTTGAGGCTTTCGATATGGATGCGGTCAGGCGATGGCGGCGGCGGCGGCGGTGCGGGAGGCAGCGGCGGCGGCGCGGGTTCGGGCGCGCTCATGCGGCCGAGCACGAAACCCAGCAACAGCGCGGCCAGCACCGCCAGCGCCAGTTCCAGCGCCCCGCTCACCGCGCCAGACCCCTTAGCGCCGGCAGCAGCGCATCATAATGATCGATCACCACGTCGCCGCCCAGTTCATGCGCCGGCCGATCGGTATAGCCGAAGCTGACCAGCACGATTCCCAAGCCGGCATTGCGCGCCGCGCCAACATCGGTGGCGGAATCGCCCACGAACGCCGCATCATCAGCCGCTCCGCCAGCAGCGGCGAGCGTCGCAAACACGTGACCGGCATCAGGCTTGGGCCGTTCGACACTGGTGGCCCCGATCACGGCAGCAAAGCGCCCCTGCCAGCCGAGCGCATCGACCAGCGCCCGCGCGAGGTGGGTGGGCTTGTTGGTGCAGATGGAAAGCAGACAGCCGGCATCGGCCAGTGCATCCAGCGCCGTTTCCACTCCGTCGAATGCACGGGAATCATTGGCGATGTTGGCCGCATAATGTTGCAGGAAAAGCGGCATCGACGGTTCGACCAGATGCGGTGCCGGATCGCCAGTGGCCGCCAGCCCGCGGGTGACCAGCGCCCGCGCGCCGTGGCCCACCAGATGGCGTACATCGTCTACCGGCAGCGGCGGACGGCCATGCGCGGCCAGCACGTGATTCATCGCAGCCGCAAGATCGGGCGCAGTATCGACGAGCGTGCCGTCGAGATCGAACAGGATGGAACGGGGCAGATTCACGAAGGACAGCCAATGCGCTTTCAATGTTGCAGCAATGCGACAGGGCTTGCGCCGGGTTGCGGCACTTTTCAACCCATGGCGCTTGTGGCAGGGCTGAACTCGTGACTGCGACCACAAACTTTGCCGCCATCATCCTTGCCGCCGGCATGGGCACGCGCATGAAATCGGCCCGCCACAAAGTGTTGCACGCAATCGCCGGCAAGCCGATGCTCCGTCACCTGACTGACAGTCTGGCCACGCTTTGCCCGGCTCGCACCGTGGTGGTGGTCGGCGCGCGACGCGAGCAGGTGGAAGCCGAAGTCGCCGGGAAAGCCGATGTGGTGGTGCAGCAGCCGCAACTCGGCACCGGCCATGCGGTGCTCCAGGCCGCGCCGCCGCTGGCCGGGTTCGAAGGCAAGGTGCTGGTACTTTATGGCGATGCGCCGCTGGTGCCGGCGGCGACGATGCAGCGCCTGCTCGATGCGCTGAGCGACGATGTGGCGGTGGCCGTGCTCGGCTTCCGGCCGGAAAACCCCGGTGCTTATGGCCGGGTGATCGCAGACGGCGGCGCGATCCGGAAGATGGTGGAGTACAAGGACGCCTCCCCCAGCGAACGCGCCGAAACCCTGTGCAACAGCGGCCTCATGGCGGTGCGGGCCGCCGATCTGTTCCCGCTGCTCGCCCGCGTCACCAACAATAATGCGGCCGGCGAATATTATCTGCCCGACGTGGTGAGCCTGGCGTTGGGCGATGGCCGTGCCTGCGTGGTGATCGAAACCGCTGCCGGTGAGGTGGCCGGCGCCAACAGCCGCGCCGAACTGGCCGAGCTGGAAGCGATTTTCCAGAACCGTCGCCGTGCCGAAATGATGGCCGCTGGCGTTTCGATGCAGGCGCCCGAAACCGTGTTCCTGGCCGCCGACACCGAAATCGCCGCCGACGTGGAGATCGAACCGTTCGTGGTGTTCGGCCCCGGCGTGAAAATCGCCACCGGGGCCCGCATCCGCGCCCACAGCCATATCGAGGGTGCCATGATCGGCGAGGGCTGCGAGATTGGCCCGTTCGCACGCCTGCGCCCCGGCACGGTTCTGGGCGCCAATGCCAAGATCGGCAATTTCGTCGAGACCAAGAAAGCCGTGCTGGGTGACGGCGCCAAGGCCAATCACCTGACCTATCTGGGCGACGTGACGGTGGGGGCCAAGGCCAATATCGGCGCTGGCACCATCACCTGCAATTATGATGGCTTCTTCAAGTATCAGACGGTGATCGGGGCCGGCGCCTTCATCGGATCGAACAGCGCGCTGGTCGCCCCGGTGACCATCGGCGATGGCGCCATTGTCGCTGCCGGCAGCACTGTCACCCGCAACGTGGCCAGCGACGCGCTGGCGCTGGTGCGCCCCGAACAGAGCGAAAAGACCGGCTGGGCAGCGCGCTTCCGGTCGATGCAAAAAGCCAAGAAGGACAAAGCCTAATGTGCGGCATCATCGGCATCGTGTCCGGCGAAGCGGTGGCGGATCGGCTGGTCGACGGCCTGCGCCGGCTTGAGTATCGCGGCTATGACAGCGCCGGCATTGCGACCATTCATGATGGCGTGATGGACCGCCGCCGCGCGCCGGGCAAACTGGCCAATCTGGCCCGCGAACTGGCGCTGAGCCCGCTCGCCGGCGATATCGGCATCGCCCACACCCGCTGGGCCACCCACGGCGCGCCAACGCGGGACAATGCCCACCCGCACGCCACCGAAAATGTGTGCCTGGTCCACAACGGCATCATCGAGAATTTCAAGCCGCTGCGCGCCGAGGTGCTGGCTGCCGGGCGCACGCTGAGCAGCGACACCGATACCGAAGTCGTCGCCCACCTGCTCGAACTGGCGCTGACGGGCGGCGCGTCGCCGGATGACGCGGTGGCGGCCACGCTCAAGCGCCTGCACGGCGCCTTCAGCTTTGCCATATTGTTCCGCAATCACCCCGGCGTCATCTATGGCGCGCGGCGCGGCTCACCGCTGGTGGTCGGCCGCGGTGACGGCGAGATGTTCCTCGGTTCAGACGCTTTGGGCCTAGCCCCCTTCACCAATCGCATCGCCTATCTGGAAGAGGGCGACTGGGTGCGGCTGACCGCCGACAGCGTCGCCATGTTCGACGCCAATGATCAGCCGGTGGAACGCGCCTTCATCACCTCGTCGGCCAGCGCTGCGGTCATCGAGAAGGGGAACCACCGCCATTACATGGAAAAGGAAATCCACGAGCAGCCGATCGTGGTGGCGCAGACGCTGGGCGCCTATCTTGATCCGCTCGCCGAAACCGTCGCCCTGCCCGGCCTGCCGTTCAATCTGGCCGATGTGAAGCGGGTGCAGATCGTCGCTTGCGGCACCGCGCTGCTCGCAGGCCATGTCGCCAGTTACTGGCTCGAACAACTTGCCCGCGTCCCGGTGAGCATCGAGAACGCGTCCGAATATCGCTACCGCGACCCGGTTTATGAAGATGGCGGCCTGTGCCTGTTCATCAGCCAGTCCGGCGAAACCGCCGACACGCTGGCCGCGCTGCGCCATGCGCTGGCCGGCGGTCAGATGGTTGCCGCCGTTGTCAACGTCGCCACCTCGACAATGGCGCGCGAGACGCAGTTGCTGCTGCCCACCCACGCCGGCCCGGAAGTGGGCGTTGCCTCCACCAAGGCCTTCACCTGCCAGTTGGCGGTGCTGGCCGCCTTTGCCATCGCATTGGGCAAGGCCAAGGGCCGCGTTGATGCCGCGGAGGAGGCGCGCCTCGTCCACCTGCTCACAGAAGTGCCGGCGGCAATGAATGCGGCGCTGAAATGCGAGGATGCCATCAGCGCGCTTGCCCCCAATCTCGCGAAGGCGCGCGACATTCTCTACATCGGCCGCGGCCCGGATTATCCGATGGCGCTGGAAGGCGCGCTGAAACTGAAGGAAATCAGTTACATCCACGCCGAAGGCTATGCGGCGGGCGAACTCAAGCACGGCCCGATCGCACTTATCGACGAACATGTGCCGGTGATCGTCATCGCACCATCAGGCCCGCGCTTTGAAAAGACCGTTTCCAACATGCAGGAAGTGATGGCACGCGGCGGCCAGGTCGTGCTGCTGAGCGACGCCGAAGGTGTGGCGACCCATGGCCAGGGCACGATGGCGGCGGTGACGCTGCCGGCGGTCGATCCGTTCATCAGCCCGCTGGTCAGCGCCATTCCGGTGCAGCTGCTCGCCTATCACGTCGCCCTGGCCAAGGGCACGGATGTCGATCAGCCGCGCAACCTGGCCAAGTCCGTCACGGTGGAGTGAGTTAACGCCCCTTCAGCCGCTCCGCATACCCCTTGCGGAATTTGGCCAGCTTCGGCCCCACCACGGCGACGCAATAGCCATTCTTGGTGCCGTTGTTCTCGAAATAACGCTGGTGATAGGCCTCGGCCGGCCACCACGGCGCATTCGGCTCAATCGTCGTCACGATCGGATTGTCCCAACTGGCCTGGCTGCGCGCGATGGCGGCCTCGACTTCGCCGGCCTGCACGCCGTTCTGCGGGAAGATCGCCGAACGATATTGCGTGCCGACATCGCCACCCTGGCGGTTCAGCGTGGTCGGATCATGCGTGTGGAAAAAGATGTCGAGCAGCTCGGCATAGCTGATGATGTCCGCATCATAGACGATGCGTACTGCTTCGGCATGGCCGGTGCGGCCTGAGCACACTTCTTCATAGGTGGGATTGTCCCGGGAACCGCCGATATAGCCCGATTCAACCGCTTCAATGCCCTTCAGTTCATTGAACACCGCTTCGGTGCACCAGAAACAGCCGCCGGCGATGATGGCGATGTCATGCGTCATATGTCCCTCGTTGTCTAAATCATGTGTAGAAACTATAGTGATCTTATGGGTGGTGGGGCACCCGAGATAGGCCCGGCAGGGTGGCGGGGCAAGGCAATCGCGCGCGGGCAAGGCGTCGCATCATGATGCACGGGGGCGTGTGTGAGCAGTTTCCAGGATGTCCAGACGTTTGTGCGCGCCGTGCGCACCGCGCCCAGCCTGACCGATGTCGGTCTGGTGTTGAAGGCTGCCACGCGCGCCTTTCATTTCGATCATTTCGCGCTGGCCCAGCGGGTCAACACCCCCAACCGGGTCGGCCCGGTGCGCCTGACCGATTTTCCCGATCACTGGGTCGAAAATCTGGTGCCTAGCGGCCGCGTTGCCGATGATCCGGTGGTGTTGGCCTGTGAACGCAGCGTCACCCCCTTTGCCTGGAGCCGGCTCGATACCATCCTGCCGCTGACCAGACGCCACAAGGCCTATATGACCCAGGCGCGCGCCGCCGGGCTGGCGGAAGGCTATACCGTGCCGATCCATGTTCCCGGCCAGGCGTCCGGCCTGGTCAGCTTCGTGATGGCGCAAGGCCGTGAACTGCCGGCGGAATCGCTGCCGGCGGCGCAATATCTGGCTTGCTTTGCCTTCGAGGCGGCGCGCCGGCTGAAGCTGCAACTGGAAGGCGACGATCCGCCTGAAGGCCCGAAGCTCACCCAGCGCCAGCTCGATTGCCTGGTGCTGGCGGCACGCGGCAAATCAAACTGGGTGGCGGGCCAATTGCTTGGCCTGTCGGGCGGCACCGTCCACAAATATCTTGAGGCCGCCAAGACACGTTATGGCGTCTCCACCCGCACCGAACTGGTGGTACGCGCCCTGTATGATGGCCAGCTTTCCTTTGCCGATGTGATGGGTGACAGCCGCCGGGACGGCTGATAAGCCTTTGCGCTGAAACGGGGCCAGCAGACGCCCCGGCAGCCTTGGGGTGAGCACAGCGCATGGCCGAACGCGACAATGATGCCGTGACCGGAAAGCCGGTTCCGCCTGTGGGTGGGCCTTACGCCTGGTATGTGCTGGCGCTGCTGGTGCTGGTGTATGTGATGAACTTCATCGATCGGCAAATATTGTCGATCCTCGCGGAAGACATCAAACGCGACCTCGATCTCACCGATGCCCAGTTGGGCTTCCTGTATGGCACTGCCTTTGCCGTGTTCTACGCCCTGTTCGGGGTGCCGATTGGTCGGCTGGCCGATAACTGGGTGCGCACACGGCTGCTGGCGCTGGGCCTTACCCTGTGGTCGGGGATGACGGCGATGTCGGGCCTGGCCGGCAGTTTCAGCCAGCTTTCGCTGGCCCGCATCGGCGTTGGCGTTGGCGAGGCGGCCGCTGGTCCGTCGGCCTATTCGATGATTTCCGATTGGTTCCCCAAGGCCCGCCGCGCCACGGCGATCTCCATCTATGCCGCCGGCCTGTATCTGGGCGGCGGCGTGTCGCTGCTGATCGGCGCGGTGGTGGTGAAGGGCTGGAACACAGCCTATCCTGGCGGTGGTCCGCTGGGCTTGGTCGGCTGGCAGGCGGCGTTCATGGCGGTGGGCATTCCCGGCCTGCTGCTGGCGCTGTGGGTGGCAACGCTCATCGAACCAATCCGCGGCCGCGCCGATGGCCTGCCGCCGCCCGTGCCGATGGACGGCAAGACCATCCTGCGCAATTTCGCCGCCGATCTGGCCAGCGTCATCCCGCCGCTCACACTGATCAACATGGCACTGCTGGGTCGCCGCGCGCTGCTGGAGAATGTCGCCGTGCTGGCGCTGGTCGCCGGTCTGGTGGCGGCGCTGGTGCATTTCACCGGCGAAATCCCGCAGTTCCTTGCTGTCGGCACGGGCCTTTATGCCGTGCTCAGCTGGGCGCAATCGATCAAGCGCCGCGACAAACCAACGTATGAGATGATCTGGGGCACGCCGGCCTTCGTGCTCACCATCCTGGGCTTCGGCTCGATCAGTTTCGTCGGCTATTCGGTCGGCTTCTGGGCAGCGCCTTATGCCCTGCGCACCTTTGCTGAGCCGATGCTGGCCAGCGGCGAACCCATCCCGTGGTATGCCACCAAGGAATCGGTGGCCTTCATCCTGGGCGGCGGCGGCGCGCTGGGCGGCTTTGTTGGCACCATCCTTGGCGGCGTGCTGGGCGATTGGGCCAAGAAGCGCCATCCTTCCGGCCGCATCATGGTCGGCGCGCTGGCGACGCTGGTGCCGGCGCCGTTCATCTGGCTGCAGTACACCACCAACGACATCGCCATGTTCTACCTGTGCTTTGCGCCCACCACCGTTTTCGGATCGATGTATGTTGGCGTTGCGGCCGCCACCACGCAGGATCTGGTGATGCCGCGCATGCGCGGTGCGGCGACCGCCACCTTCTTCATCGGCACCACGCTGTTCGGGCTGGGCCTGGGCCCCTGGTTCACCGGCTTTGTGTCGAAGGTCAGCGGCAGCCTTGGCACCGGCGTGCTGGCGTTGCTGTTGATGGCCCCCTTCACCATCATCTGCCTCTATTTCGTCTACCGCCTGCTGCCCAAGGCCGAAGCCACAAGGCTCGATCGCGCCCGCGCCGCCGGCGAAATCATCGGAGCCTCTGCCACATGAAGATCGAATCCCTGTTTAGCGTCGCCGGCAAGACCGCCGTCGTTACCGGCGGCAGCCGCGGCATCGGCGAGATGATCGCCCGCGCGCTGATCGAGAACGGCGCCAGCGTGATCATCACCAGCCGCAAGATCAGTGATTGCGAAGGCCTCGCCGCCCAACTCGGCCCGGCCTGCACCGCCATCCCGGCCGATCTGTCGCAAATGGCCGAGATCGAGCGCTTTGCCGCCGCCGTCGCCGCTGTCGCGCCCAAGGTCGACATCTTGTTCAACAACGCCGGCGCCTCGTGGGGAGCCGAGTTTGACGCGTTTCCGGAAGCCGGCTGGGACAAGGTGATGGACATCAACGTCAAGTCCGTCTTCTTCCTCACCCAGAAACTGGCGCCCCTGCTCGAAGCCGCGGCCAGCCCCGGCAATCTCGCCAAGGTGATCAATATCGGTTCGATCGATGGCCAGCATGTTTCCGATCTGGAAACCTACTCCTATGCCGCATCCAAGGCCGGCGTGCTGCACATGACGCGGATGATGGCCAAGTTCCTGGCCAAGCGACACATCAGTGTGAACGCCATCGCGCCGGGTTTCTTCCCGTCGAAGATGACCGCCGGCATCGCCGAGGAGTTCCGCGAAGCCTTCCGCGCCGCCACGCCTATGCAGCGCTGGGGCACGCCGGACGACATGGCCGGGGTGGCGCTGTTCCTGTCCAGCCGGGCCAGCGATTTCCTGTGCGGCAGCGTTGTCACCGTTGATGGCGGCTATGCCACCACCGTCTGATTCCGGCGGGTGATTACAGTGTGGAAATCGGCGGGATATGGGGAAAATACCGGTGGCGCGGCCATATCAAAAAGCGCATTGAACACCCATCCAGCTCGTGGTTATCGCTGCGGGCATGCGTTGATTATGCCTTCACAGGCGGGGATGGACCGTGAAAAAGATCGAAGCTGTCATCAAGCCGTTCAAGCTGGATGAAGTGAAGGAAGCGCTGCACGAAGTGGGCGTGTCCGGGATCACCGTCACCGAAGCCAAGGGGTTCGGCCGCCAGAAGGGCCACACCGAATTGTATCGCGGCGCTGAATATGTGGTGGATTTCCTGCCCAAGGTGAAGCTGGAGGTTGTCGTAGACGATGACCAGGTGGAACGGGTGGTGGATGCCATTACCAACGCGGCGCGCACCGGGCGCATCGGCGATGGCAAGATTTTCGTGTCCCCCATCGAAATGGCCGTACGCATCCGCACTGGCGAGCGCGACAGCGACGCGATCTGAATTTACCGGCTGAGTTACCAACACCCAAAAAACAACGAGGGAAGACCCAATGACCACGGCTGCTGACATTCTGGCGATGATCAAGGAGAAGGAGATCGAGTGGGTCGATCTGCGCTTCACCGATCCCAAGGGCAAGTGGCAGCACCTGACCATGGTGTCGGGCGTCATCGATGAAGACATGCTCAACGACGGTTTCATGTTCGACGGTTCCTCGATTGCCGGCTGGAAGGCGATCAATGAAAGCGACATGATCCTGATGCCGGATCTGGATGCGACCTATATCGATCCCTTCTCGGCCACGCCGATGATGATCCTGGTCTGCGACATCGTCGAGCCTTCGACCGGCCAGCTTTATGGCCGCGATCCGCGCTCCACCGCCAAGCGCGGCGAAGCCTATCTGAAGGCCAGCGGCATCGGCGACACCGTCTATGTTGGCCCGGAAGCCGAATTCTTCGTGTTCGACGATGTGCGCTTTGGCCTGGGTTACAACGAAGGCTTCTTCCACCTCGACGATATCGAACTGCCGACCAACAGCGGCCGTAGTTACGAGCAGGGCAACATGGCCCACCGTCCGCGCGCCAAGGGTGGCTATTTCCCGGTGGCCCCGGTCGACAGCGCCGTTGATCTGCGCGGCGAGATGGTCGCCACCATGCTGGAAATGGGCCTGCCCTGCGACAAGCACCACCACGAAGTCGCCTCGGCTCAGCACGAGCTGGGCCTGACCTTCGGCAAGCTGGTGGAAACCGCCGACCGCATGCAGGTGTACAAATATGTCGTGCACCAGGTCGCCCATGCCTATGGCAAGACCGCGACCTTCATGCCCAAGCCGATCAAGGACGACAACGGCAGCGGCATGCACACCCACCTGTCGATCTGGAACGGCAAGACCCCGCTGTTCGCTGGCGACCAATATGCCGGCCTCAGCGAAATGGCGCTGTTCTTCATCGGCGGCATCATCAAGCACGCCAAGGCCTGCAATGCCTTCACCAACCCCGGCACCAACAGCTACAAGCGCCTGGTGCCCGGGTTCGAAGCCCCGGTGCTGCTGGCCTATTCCAGCCGCAACCGTTCGGCTTCGTGCCGCATCCCCTACGGCACCGGCGCCAAGTCCAAGCGCGTCGAAGTGCGCTTCCCGGATGCGCTGGCCAACCCGTACCTGGCCTATACCGCGCTGCTGATGGCGGGCCTGGATGGCATCGAAAATCGCATTCACCCCGGCCCGGCGATGGACAAGAACCTGTATGACCTGCCGCCGCGCGAACTGAAGAAGGTGCCGACCGTGTGCGCCTCGCTGCGTGAAGCGCTCGCTGCTCTGGACAAGAGCCGTGCCGTGTTCACCAAGGGCGGCGTGTTCACCGACGACCAGATCGATTCGTACATCGAATTGAAGATGGAAGAAGTGATGCGCTGGGAAATGACCCCGGCGCCGGTTGAGTTCGACATGTATTACAGCATGTAATCCAGGCTCGGTCCGCGGCGGTCACCCCGCCTCGCATCGTCCCTGACCAGCAAACGAAAAGGGCAGCCCTCGCAAGGCTGCCCTTTTTTCATTCGTTCGACGGCGTGGTTCCGTCATGCTCTTGTCTTGCTATCGTCTTCAGGGCCCACCCGGGCCCGGAGGCTCCACAAGACAGCGCCCAACCCGCCCAAGCCATGAAGGACAGTGGAAAAGAAGAGGCGGGAAGAGCGCGGCAAGACTGCACCGTCGGACGAGTCAAAAAGGGGCGGCCGTGAGGCCGCCCCTTGTCGCTTGTCGTCCGGCTTTGCGCCTTTCGGCGCGCAGCAGTTCCTGCTGCGCGAGCGCGGCGTTATGCCTAGAACATTACCCCAAACTCCAAGCGCCCCCGCACCTGGCTCTTGTTTTGCCCGAGCGCTCCAAACGCCGCCCCCGGCGCGGCGCCGGAAACCTGCACAAGGGACACTTCCGGCCGGATGAAGAAGCGGTCGAACGTGTATGTCGGCGTTACCGTCACGGTGAAGGCATTCGAACCTGGCCCGTAGAGGAAGCTGGCTGCCGTTGCCGTGGGGGCGTTGCTGTCGACATACTCCAATCGCATCGGCAACGACCAGTTGTCGTCGATCTTGTACTTCGCCAGCAGGCCGACCCCCCAATTGTCGGCCTTGGTTGTGCCCAGGAACGGCAGAGCGCCGACACGGGCATATTGGAAATAGGGCTGTACCAGCCACTTGTCGCCGGAATAGCTGTAGATCAGGTTGAAAATGGTGCTGTTGTTCTGCACCGGCGGCGTGGAGAATGTGCTGCGGGCGTTGCGGGTGAGCGCGCCGCCCAGCACCAGCGAAACCGTGTGCGGCCCGTCCACATACGACACGATGCCCGACAGCCAGTTGAACTTGCCCGAGAAGAAGCCGTCGGTGAGCGCGACGCTGGCAGTGACCTTGCCCACAGTGGTGTTGGCCTGGACACCGCGGGTGAGCACATTTTCCTGGCCCCACAGCACGCCGCGTTCGATGTTCATGTTCTGGAAGCTGAACGGCGCTTCCAGACCGATCAGCGTCGGCAGGATACCGGCCTGCACGTTGAAGCTGGACGACGGCGCCAGCTTGATCCACGCCTGCGGCACCGGGCCATAGGTGGCATCGGTGTAGGTGGTGGCGCGGGCATAGCCCAGGCCCAGCGTTTCGTGGCTGTACAGCCCCGCCTGCACCAGGAACTGGAACAGGCCTTCGGGCTTCTGGATGATCACCTGCGCGTTTGACACATCGGCAAAGCTGCTGGCGACACCCGGCGTGCTGTTCGATTGCGCGCCGACATACCCGCTTGCGACGCCGGTGACATAGATTTTGGATCCCGCCAGATCAAAGCTGACCGGCTTGGGATTGTAGCTGAGTGGGCCGCTGAGGCCCGGGAGCAGAGCCGGCGGCGCGTCCTGCGCTGCGGCCATCCCGGCCGAGGCCAAGGCCGTGGTCATCACTATGGCGCGGGCCATGCCCGGCCGGCGCAAAATATTCGTCATCATATCATCCTTCTGCCCGAGGAAGTGCAATTCAAATGCAGGCGTCCCTGTGGCGCCCGGCATTTTAGTTATGCACTGCAACATAATTGCCAGAGCTACGCAAAACAGCGTAGTATACGTCAAATCACCATTTATCATTTATTCTTAAATATATTGTATCAATATTATGCATGTATATTTATTATACGTTTTTATATTTTGTTTCACAAAAAAAGAGCCCGCCTGTTGCCAGGCGGGCTCCTTCGCATGAGGATGGATCGATCAGGGATTATAGGCACGCTCGCCATGTTCGCCCAGATCGAGGCCTTCACGTTCAACATCGGCGCTCACCCTCAGGCCGGTGACGGCCTTGGCGATGAAGATGGCAATGGCAGTGCCGATCGCTGCCCAGACGATGGTGGTGCCGACTGCAAGCAGCTGGACCACGATCTTTTCGCCCATGTCGTAATCGGCGGCGCCAGGCCCCCCCAGGGCCGGCGAGTAGACCACAGCGGTGCCGATCGCGCCGACAATGCCGCCGATGCCATGGATACCAAACGCATCGAGGGAATCGTCATAGCCGAGCTTGGGCTTGAGCACCGAGACCGCGAAGTAGCAGATCACAGCGGCCACAGCGCCAAGGCCCATGGCGCCGAGCGGACCGGCGTTGCCGGCCGCTGGGGTGACCGCAACCAAGCCGGCGATGATGCCTGAAGCGAGGCCGAGCGACGATGGCTTGTGGCCGGCGACCTTTTCGGTGGCGAGCCAGGCCAGTGCCGCCGCAGCGGTGGCAACAAAGGTGTTGATCATCGCAAGTGCCGCCGAGCCATTGGCTTCAAGCGCGGAACCGGCATTGAAGCCAAACCAGCCGACCCACAGCATGCCGGTGCCAACCAGCGTGAGGGTGAGCGAGTGCGGCGACATGACGTCCTTGCCATAACCCAGCCGCTTGCCAAGGATCAGCGCGGCAACCAGCGCCGACACGCCGGCGTTGATGTGGACCACCGTGCCGCCGGCGAAATCGAGTGCGCCCATCACGAAGAACAGGCCCGACGCCGCCCACACCATGTGCGCGATCGGCAAGTAGACCAAGGGCAGCCAGACCAGCGTGAACACCATCACGGCGGAGAACTTGATCCGTTCCACCACCGAACCCAGCACCAGGCTGGCGGTGATGGCGGCAAAGGTCATCTGGAAGCAGACGAAAACATATTCGGGAATGACCACATCCTTGGTGAAGGTGGCCGCGGTGCTGTCGGGCGCGATGCCGGACAGGAACAGGCGGTCAAAGCCGGCGATGAACGGCTTCAGCGCGCCGTCCATGTCGGGCCCGAAGGCCATTGAATAGCCGAACACCACCCACAGCACCATGACAAGGCAGGTGGCCGCGCCGATCTGCGTCATGCTGGACAGCATGTTCTTGCTGCGCGTCAGGCCGCCGTAGAACAGCTGCAGGCCCGGTAGGATCATCAGCAGCACCAGCAGCGTGGACACCATCATCCACGCGGTGTCGCCCTTGTCGGGCACTGGAACGGCGGCGGCGTCCTGCGCCAATGCCGGCACCGCGGTCATGAGGGAGAGGCCGGCTAGCACGGCATGCGCCCGCAATCTGTGGAGGATCCCTATCATCAATTTCCCCTGTTTTTAAACCCTGCGAGCCGATGACGACGCTGGTGCGCACTCCGACTCCCGATGGACGGACAAATGCCCGGCACCGGGGAGCGGCAATATAAGGCGTTTGACGGTGCGGCGCAGCGAAGCCGAAATGGCCCGGCCATATGGGCCAAATTGCGGTGGCGGACCCATGGCAATTGCCGCATGACCTGCCGATATCGGAGGCGCTGCTGGCGCCTCCTGGCAGTCAATCGGGCAGGAGAACGACGTGAAGAAGATCGAGGCAGTGATCAAGCCGTTCAAATTGGACGAGGTAAAGGAAGCGCTGCACGAGGTCGGCGTTTCGGGCATCACTGCGACCGAAGCGAAGGGTTTTGGGCGGCAGAAGGGCCACACCGAATTGTATCGCGGCGCTGAATATGTGGTGGATTTCCTGCCCAAGGTGAAGCTGGAGGTTGTCGTGGACGATGACCAGGTGGAACGGGTCGTTGAAGCCATCACCAACGCCGCCCGCACTGGGCGCATCGGCGACGGCAAGATCTTCGTGTCGCCCATCGAAATGGCGGTACGCATCCGCACCGGCGAGCGCGACAGTGATGCGATCTGAATATTCCAGCTGAGGCTTCTGGCCCAGTTTTGCGGAACCGGCGGTCGACCACGGACGATTCAACGTCCGGGTCGGCTGCTGAATCGCCGGCCGAACTCCATTCCCGAACCGGAAAAGCGCCACTTATTGTGCGCCGCACCATTCCCAAGCGATTTCAAGGCGGCTTTTCCCGATTCCGCTCAACCCACGCAAAAACATAAAAAAAAGGGCCGGAACCTGAGTTCCGGCCCCAGTAAATCCTTGGGGAGGATCGCCATATCGGCATGCCCCTTTTGCACCGCACAACGTTACAGAACAATGCGCCAAATTGCGTAGTACGCAAAAAAATTGTCGCACCCTTCCCAAAGTTCCAACCCGCTGGCGGCGCGCGCGGCAGCGCCCTATACAGGCGCCATGTCAGATCTGTTCGCCGCCACGCAAAGCTCTACCGACTATGATGCCAGCCATATCGAGGTGCTGGAGGGGCTGGAGCCCGTCCGCCGCCGCCCCGGCATGTATATCGGTGGCACCGATGAACGCGCGCTCCATCATCTCGCCGCCGAAGTGCTTGATAACGCCATGGACGAAGCCGTGGCCGGCCACGCCAGCCGCATCGAGGTGACGCTGGACGCCGACAACAACCTTAGTATCAGCGACAATGGCCGCGGTATCCCGGTTGATCCCCACCCGCGCTTTCCCGACAGATCGGCGCTGGAAGTGATCATGACCATGCTGCACAGCGGCGGCAAGTTCAGCGGCAAGGCCTATGCCACATCAGGCGGCCTGCACGGCGTGGGCATCAGTGTCGTCAACGCGCTTTCCGATGAAACCGTGGTGGAAGTCGCCCGCAACAAATTGCTCTATCGCCAGCGTTATTCGCGCGGGATTCCGCAAGGCAAGATCGAGGAACTGGGCCCGACGCAAAACCGGCGCGGCACCAGCGTCAAGTTCCACCCCGATGCCGAAATCTTTGGCGAAGAAGCCCGTTTCAAGCCGGCCCGGCTCTACAAGCTCGCCCGGTCCAAGGCCTATCTGTTCGGCGGCGTCGAGATCCGGTGGCGTTGTGCGCCGGAACTAGCGACTCCCGATGTGCCGGAAACCGCCGTCTTTACCTTCCCCGGCGGCCTGGCCGATCATCTGAAGGAACGGCTCGACAACCGCCCGCTGGTGGTGCCCGATCTGTTTGCCGGCCGCACCGATCTGCCCGCCGGCCCCGATGGCAAGCCGATGGGAGCGGTGGAATGGGCCTGCGCCTGGCCGCAATACGGCGAAGGTTCGGCCAGCTTCTATTGCAACACCATCCCCACCCCCGATGGCGGCACGCACGAAGCCGGCCTGCGCCTGGCACTGACCCGCGGCCTGAAGAATTATGCCGGCCTCACCGGCAACAAGAAGGCCAGCGATCTTTCCGGCGAAGACGTGTTTGCCGGGGCGGAGATCATGCTCTCCCTGTTCATCCGCGATCCCCAGTTCCAGAGCCAGACCAAGGACCGGCTGACCAGCCCGGAAGCCACGCGCCTGGTGGAAAACGCCATCAAGGATCATTTCGATCACTGGCTGGTGGCCAATGGTGAACGCGGCAAGGCGCTGCTCGCCTTCGTGGTGGAGCGCATGGAAGACCGGTTGCGCCGTCGCCAGGAAATGATGGTGAAGCGCAAGACAGCGACCAGCAAATCCAGTCTGCGACTGCCCGGCAAGCTCACCGATTGCGCCCGCGATGACGCGGTAGGCACCGAATTGTTCATCGTGGAAGGCGATTCGGCCGGTGGCAGCGCCAAGCAGGCGCGCGATCGCAACACCCAGGCGATCCTGCCCATCCGCGGCAAGATATTGAACGTGGCCAGCGCCAACATGGCCAAGATCGGCGCCAACAACGAAATCGCCGATCTTACGCTGGCCATGGGTTGCGGCACGCGCGACAAGTACAGCCCGGAAAACCTGCGCTACGAACGCATCGTCATCATGACCGACGCCGATGTGGACGGCGCCCATATCGCCACCCTGCTGATGACCTTCTTCTTCCGCGAGATGCCAGGCCTGGTGCGTGATGGCCGGCTCTATCTCGCCCAGCCGCCGCTCTATCGCCTCGCCGCTGGCGGCACCGTGGCCTATGCCCGCGACGATGCCCATCGCGAGGAGCTGATGAAGACGGTGTTCAGCGGCAAGACCAAGGTGGAGGTGAGCCGCTTCAAGGGCCTGGGCGAAATGAACCCGTCGCAACTGAAGGAAACCACCATGGATCCGGCGCGGCGCAGCCTGAACCGGGTGAAGCTGCCCG
>NZ_JAUMBI010000250.1:0-1575 GCF_032115815.1 Sandarakinorhabdus sp. | reverse complement strand
ATTCCGGCTGACTACACGGGCAGCCCCACCGATTACGAGGCGCTGAAAAAGGCCGGCGTGCCCTTGTTCGGCTATGGCAAGTTCGTCACCGCCTTCATCAACTTCGTCATCATCGCCTTTGTGATCTTCCTGATGGTGAAGGCGGCCAACAAGGCGATGGCCAAGCCGGCCGAGGCCCCGGCCGAACCGCCCGGCCCGACGCCGTCCGAAGCGCTGCTCGCCGAAATCCGCGATGAACTGCGGAAGGGCCGCGGTTGATCTCTGATCTGGCGGGACTGATCGATCTGGTGCCGCTGCCCGCCATTCCGACGGTGCTGCTGGCGCTGTTCTTCATCGCCGCCGAACTGGGCTTCCGTTATCACCGCCGATTTGGCGGTGATGGCGGGGCCGAGGATGAAAGCCAGGTTCTCTCCACCGCTTTGCTGGTGCTGGCGCTGCTGCTGGGCTTCACCTTCTCCATGGCGCTCAGCCGTTATGACGAGCGCCGCCAGCTGGTGGTGCAGGAAGCCAACGACATCGGCACGGCCTGGCTGCGTGCCGGGCTGGTGGCGGCGCCGAATGGGCCGGCATTGCAGAACGCGCTGGCCGATTATGCAAGGGTGCGGTTGACCAGCCCGCTGCCGCACGAAACCGAAAAGCTCGCCCGAGCCGCCGCCCTGCGCAACCGTGTGTGGGCGATCACCGCCACGGCGCAGGCAACGCTGGACGGCCCGCGCGCCACCAATCTGGTCAGCGCCGTCAACGCCGTGCTCGACACGGGTACGCAGCGCGAAAAGGCCGTGGCGGCGCGTGTGCCGGGCGAGGTGATGATGCTGCTGGTGATCTTTGCCTGCGTCGCCTGCTTCCTGCTCGGCTACATGCTCGATGCCCATGGCCACCAGCACCGCTTTGCCTCAGGTATCTTGTTCCTGCTGATGGGCCTCACCATCATGCTGATCCTCGATCTCGACCGGCCGGCCGATGGCGCCATACTGATCGATCAATCGGCGATGGAGTCGCTGGTCGCCAGTCTTGCACCGGCCGGCGGCTAGCGGCAGGATGGCGGTATGCGTGCTGCCCTGCTCCTTCCCCTCGCCCTTCTCGCCCTTGCCGGCTGCCGTGATCAGCGTCAGCAACTGGGCCAGGCGCTGTCGGGAAAGCCGCCGGTGATCGCCGGCAGCCTGGAAGGCGAATGGCAGATTGAAGATCTGAACGGCGGCGGCCCGGTGGCGCAAAGCCGCCTGATGTTCGATCCTGGCGATCAGGGCACCAGCCGGCTTTCAGGCACGGCCGGTTGCAACCGCTTCAGCGGCAACTGGAAACAGGATGGCGCCACGCTGCAACTGGGGCCGATGGCCGCCACCCGGATGGCCTGCCCGCCGCCAGCCATGGAAATCGAACAACGGGTGCTGGCGCTGCTGGAAGCGGTGATCAGCGTGACCTACACGGCTGATGGCGCCGCGATTCTGGCCACGCCCGACGGTCGCAAGCTGACGCTGACGCGTCCCCCCAAAGCCTGATCAGGCGGCGACGCGGTCTACCGAAAGATCGGCGAGCGTCGTATTGTCGAGAATATCCGCGGTCTGTTCGCGCACC
>NZ_JAUMBI010000249.1:0-21655 GCF_032115815.1 Sandarakinorhabdus sp. | reverse complement strand
GACGATCTTTCCAAGCAGGCCGTGGCCTATCGCCAGATGTCGCTGTTGCTGCGCCGCCCGCCGGGCCGCGAAGCCTATCCGGGTGACGTGTTCTATCTGCACAGCCGCCTGCTGGAACGCGCCGCCAAGATGAACGACGCCAACGGCAATGGTTCGCTCACCGCGCTGCCGATCATCGAAACCCAGGCCGGCGACGTTTCGGCCTACATCCCCACCAACGTGATCTCGATCACCGACGGGCAGATCTTCCTGGAAACCGAATTGTTCTACCAGGGCATCCGTCCCGCCATCAACGTCGGCCTCTCGGTGTCGCGCGTCGGTTCCGCCGCGCAGACCAAGGCGATGAAGAAAGTTGCCGGCTCGATCAAGCTGGAGCTGGCGCAATATCGCGAAATGGCCGCGTTCGCGCAGTTCGGTTCGGATCTTGATGCCTCCACGCAAAAGCTGCTGAACCGCGGCAAGCGCCTGACCGAGCTGCTGAAGCAGGGCCAGTATCAGCCGATGCCGTTCGAAGACCAGGTCGTCAGCATCTTTGCCGGCGTGAATGGCTTCCTCGACAGCATCGATGCCACCGCTGTCACCCGCTTCGAAGCCGCGCTGCTCAGCCACGTGAAATCGGCCCATGCCGATGTGCTGGCCGACATCCGCGACAAGAAGGATCTGTCGGCTGACACCACCGCCAAGCTGAAGGACGTCATCGGCGCCTTCGTGAAGACCTTCGCGTAACAGCAATCTGTCGCCGGGGCGTTCGCGCCCCGGAGACGATGAGAGAAGCAGATGCCCAGTCTCAAGTCTCTGAAAATGCGCATCACTTCGGTGAAGTCGACGCAGAAGATCACCAAGGCCATGAAGATGGTTGCGGCGGCCAAGCTGCGCCGGGCGCAGGAAGCCGCCGAAGCCGCCCGCCCCTATTCGGTGCGGATGGCCGCCGTGATGGCGTCGCTGGCCAGCCGCGTGACGGTGGGCCCGGAAAGCCCGCGCCTGCTGGCTGGCACCGGCAAGGATCAGGTTCACCTGCTGGTGGTGTGCTCGTCGGAACGCGGCCTTGCCGGTGGTTTCAACAGCAACATCGCAAAGCTGGCCCGCCGCACGATGGATGAGCTGCTGGGTCAGGGCAAGACGGTCAAGCTGCTGTTCGTCGGCAAGAAGGCGCGCGCGCCGTTCGCCCGCACACACAAGGATCTGATCGTCGGCACCGTCGACATGACCCACATCAAGAATGTTGGTTTTGCCGATGCCAAGAGCGTGGCCGACGAGGTGGTCGCCCGCTTCGAAGCCGGTGAGTTCGATGTCGCCCACCTGTTCTTCTCCACCTTCAAGTCGGCGCTGACTCAGGAGCCGACCCGGTTGCAGATCATCCCCGCTGCGCTGCCGGCTGGTGGCGCTGCCGGTGCCGATGCCTCGGTGGAATATGAGCCGGACGAGGAATCGATCCTGGCTGATCTGCTGCCCAAGAATCTGGCCGTGCAGGTGTTCCGCGCCTTGCTGGAAAATGCCGCGTCCGAACAGGGCAGCCGCATGACCGCCATGGACAGCGCCACGCGCAACGCCGGCGACATGATCAACAAGCTTTCCATCACCTACAACCGCACGAGACAGGCCGCGATCACCAAGGAATTGATCGAGATCATCTCGGGCGCAGAAGCCCTTTAAGGAGCACGCCTCATGGCCAATACCACCAACAATGTCGGCCGCATCAGCCAGGTCATCGGCGCCGTTGTCGACGTGACCTTCGAAGGCGAACTGCCGGCGATTCTCTCGGCCCTCGAAACCAGCGTGAACGGCAACCGCCTCGTGCTGGAAGTTGCCCAGCACCTGGGTGAAAGCGCCGTGCGCTGCATCGCCATGGACGCCACCGACGGTATGGTGCGCGGTCAGGAAGTGACCGACACCGGCAGCCAGATCCGCGTGCCGGTGGGCCCGGCCACCCTGGGCCGCATCATGAACGTCATCGGTGAGCCGATCGACGAGCGTGGCCCGATCGATCAGACCAACACCGCCCCGATCCATGCCAAGGCCCCGGAATTCGTCGACCAGTCGACGGAATCGAGCATCCTGGTCACCGGCATCAAGGTCATCGATCTGCTCGCTCCGTACGCCAAGGGCGGCAAGATCGGCCTGTTCGGCGGCGCCGGCGTCGGCAAGACCGTGCTGATTCAGGAACTGATCAACAACATCGCCAAGGGCCACGGCGGCACCTCGGTGTTCGCCGGAGTGGGTGAACGCACCCGTGAAGGCAACGATCTTTATCACGAATTCCTCGAAGCCGGCGTTATCGCGTCGGACGCGGATGGCAACGCCATTTCCGAAGGTTCGAAGGTCGCCCTGGTCTATGGCCAGATGAACGAGCCGCCCGGCGCCCGCGCCCGCGTCGCCCTGTCGGGCCTGACCATCGCCGAATATTTCCGCGACGTCGAAGGCCAGGACGTGTTGTTCTTCGTGGACAACATCTTCCGCTTCACCCAGGCTGGTTCGGAAGTGTCGGCTCTGCTGGGCCGCATCCCGTCGGCCGTGGGCTATCAACCGACGCTGGCCACCGACATGGGCGCCCTGCAGGAGCGCATCACGTCGACCAACAAGGGTTCGATCACCTCGGTGCAGGCCATTTACGTGCCCGCCGACGATCTCACCGATCCGGCCCCGGCCGCGTCGTTCGCCCACTTGGACGCCACCACCGTGCTGAGCCGCGCGATCTCGGAAATGGGCATTTACCCGGCCGTCGATCCGCTCGATTCGACCAGCCGCGTGCTGGCCCCACGCGTGGTGGGTGAAGAGCATTACGCCGTTGCCCGTTCGGTTCAGGAAGTGCTGCAGAAGTACAAGAGCCTGCAGGACATCATCGCCATTCTGGGCATGGATGAACTGAGCGAAGAAGATAAGCTGGTCGTGTCGCGCGCCCGCAAGATCCAGCGCTTCCTGTCGCAGCCGTTCCACGTCGCCGAAATCTTCACCGGTTCGCCGGGCGTGTTCGTGCAGGTGGAAGACACGATCAAGGGCTTCAAGGCCATCGTCGCCGGCGAATATGATCATCTGCCGGAAAACGCCTTCTACATGGTCGGCACCATCGAAGACGCCGTTGCCAAGGCCGCCAAGTTGGCGGCTGACGCGGCCTGATCCAACACCCCTCCCCCAGTGGGAGGGGAAGGGAACCGAACATGGCTGAATTGCTCGATTTCGAACTCGTCTCGCCGGAACGCCGCCTGGCCAAGGCCAAGGTGGCGATGGTTGTCGTGCCCGGCGTGGAAGGCGATTTTGGTGTGCTGCCCGGCCACGCGCCGATGATGTCCACCATCCGCCCCGGCGCGATTGCCATCCATGAAGCCGATGGTGGCCCGGCCACCATGCGTTTCTTCATCGACGGCGGCTTTGCCGAAGTGACGGAAACCGGCCTGACCATCCTCGCCGAAAAGGCTACCCCGGTGGCGGAGATCGACGTGGCGGCCGTGGCTACCCAGCTTGCTGCCGCGCGCACCGCTGGCGACGATGCCGCCATCGCTCGCCTGGAAGCCATGCAGGCTGCCGTTACCAACTGATCTGGCGACCATCGCCATCGCACACGCCCCGCGCCGGATTGCCGGCGCGGGGCGTTGTCATTCAGGGGGCAGCAAGCCGCAGCAGAGCACACCGATTGTGTGATTTGACGGTTTCCTGTGCCGGCAAAAGCGCCTAATCTGATGGAGTAATCCCGCTTGCGGAGCCGATATCCATGCGCCTGCCCTTCATCCTTCTCACCGTGGCAGTGGCGCTCCCTGCCCTGGCCCAGCAGCCGCCCGCCAACCCGACCACCGCGCCGCCGCGGCCAACCATGCTGAAGCCGGCCGATCTGCCGACCGGCGATGGCAGCCAGCCGCGCCAGCGTTTCGTCACGGTGTTCGACAACGAGGCCTGCCCCAAGCCCAGTTCCGTTGATGAAGTGGTGGTGTGCGCGCGCCTGCCGGGATCGGAAGTGTTCCGTATCCCGGAGCGGCTGCGCAAGGCCGAAACACGGCAGAGTGTGCTGACCCAGAATCGCGCATTGTTGCTGGGTGATGGCACCGGCGGTGCCGGCAACAGCATTGGCAGCTGCAGCGCGATCGGCCCGGCCGGCTTTACCGGCTGCGATCGCAAGATGGTGGATGCATGGGCGCAGGATCGCACCAACCGCATGGGCTATAACGAGCCGACTCCGCGCTGAGGCACGGTCTGGGTCAAAGCTGGCCAGACTTGGCATCCCCAAGATTGAATCGTCGCCCCAGGCTTGACCTGGGGACCCGCTGTACTTGTGTCGAAGCAAAAGCAGGGCCCCAGATCAAGTCCGGGGCGACGACCGCTTGAAGCTGATTGCGCGCGACCTCAAGGCAAAGGCCTGGCCCAGCTCAGCGCCGCCGCGGTGCCCGCTGGGGATTCATGTCCGGCTTGTGAGATGCACGCCACTTGTCAAGCAACACGGGCATCAGCCCGATGGCCACGGCCAGAAGCGCAATATAGACCGTCATGGAAAGCCCCCCTTCGCATCAGTCAGCGAGAAGGTTAATCCACATTCATACAAAAGCAAGAGGGCCGTTCCGACTGGTCGGAACGGCCCTCATCTGGTCGCGCAACAGGTTGATCAGCGAACCGGGCGGATCGTCGGCGCCATATCGGGCTTGGCCGGATCGAAGCGCACCCGCACGGTTTCGCCGCTGCTGCCGGGGAAATTGGTGAACAGGGCGGTGACCAGGTTCGGCACCAGCCGGGTGAGATTGTTGCTGTTGCTCACGGTTTCGGCACGGCCTTCGAACACGCTCTGCTTGTCGGCGTTGCGGTTGATGCGCATGGCGACCACGGTGTTGTAGTTGGTGACGCTGTAGACTTCATTGTTCCAGCCGCCGCCCCAGCCGCCCATGCCGCCCCAGCCGCCCCAGCCACCCCAGCCGCCGCCCCAATAGGGGCCCCAGCCGAAACCCCCGAAGCCGCCGCCCCAGCCGCCCATGCCACCCCAGCCCATGCCGGGCCGGCTCTGCACCTTCTCGCGCGGGGCGGAGACATGATAATCAAGCTGAACCGTCAGCATCGCCGCATCCGGTCCGCTGGCTTCCTGGTAGCCGGCAGCGATCAGCTTCTGCCGCACCAGATTGGCATAGGTGGCGAATTCCAAGCCGCCGGCATTTTCCTTGTCGCGCGGTTCGATCACGAAGCTGGTGCCCGACGGCGGCGGCAACTGCTGGAACCGCGCCACGCGCGCTTCAAACGGCGCCATGCAGGCCGACAAGGCCAGGGCTGCAACCAGCGGCAAAGCCAAGCGAGCCTTGGGATGGATGGTCATTCGGTGGCACTCCAACATGGATTATCGGTAATCTTACGCGCGTGTATGCGCCAGAGCAACTGACTGATGCATGAATGACACCCTTCCGGCCCGCAACGCAACGTCGCAGTTACGCGATGAACCCCACCGCGCGATGCACTTGCGCCAACACCGGCTCGGCAATCGCCCGCGCCCGCTCCGCACCACGGGCGCAGATCGCCTCGATCGCCACGTCATCATCCTTCAACGCGTTGAAACGCTCGGTGATCGGCGCCAGCTTGGCCACCATCACGTCGGCCAGCGCCGGCTTGAAGGCGCCAAAGCCCTTGCCGCCGAAATCGGCGAGCACCTGGGCGACCGTGGTATCGGTGAGCGCGGCCATCAGGTTGACGAGGTTCGCCGCTTCCGGGCGCCCGGCAAGGCCAGCGGCTTCGGACGGCAGCAGATCAGCGTCAGACTTGGCACGCTTCACCTTGGCGGCGATGCTATCGGCATCGTCGGTCAGGTTGATGCGGCTCTGATCGGAAGGATCGCTCTTCGACATCTTGGCGCTGCCATCGCGCAGGCTCATCACGCGGGTGGCGGGGCCTTCGATCACCGGTTCGGGTAGCGGGAACAGGTCCACGCCCATATCGGTGTTGAACTTGGCGGCGATGTCGCGCGCCAGTTCCAGATGCTGCTTCTGGTCTTCGCCCACCGGGACATGCGTGGCCTTGTACGCCAATATGTCGGCGGCCTGCAGCACCGGGTAGGTGTAGAGGCCCACAGAGGCGCCCTCGCGGTCCTTGCCGCTCTTTTCCTTGAATTGGGTCATGCGGTTGAGCCAGCCAACGCGCGCCGTGCACATCAGCACCCAGGCCAGTTCGGCATGCACGCGCACCCGGCTTTGCGGGAACAATATGCAGCGTTCGGGATCGAGGCCGGCGGCGATCAGCGCAGCGACCATCTCGTGGATGCCGCGGCGCAGCGTGGCGGGATCCTGCGCGACGGTGATGGCGTGCAGATCAACGACGCTGAACACGCACTCGGATTCATCCTGCATGCGCACCCAATTGCGGATGGCGCCCAGATAATTGCCCAGGTGCAAATTGCCGGTAGGCTGGATGCCCGAGAAAACCCGCTTCATGATTTTTTCCGTTTCACTTGCGCAACAAGGCCCTTCACCGTGAACAGGCCCAGCAGCCGCGCCCCCGCCAGATAGGCCAAGCCACCGCCGCCAATCAACAGGGCAAGCGCGACCGCTTGCATGGCAAAGCCGCGCGCCGCCAGTGGTGCCAGCAGCGGCATGGCGCCGAACAACACCGCCACCATACCCAGCGTGGCCAGCACGAGGCGCGGCAGCAGCCGGCGCGCACGATCATCAAGGCTGAAATGCCCGCGCTGCCGCAGCAGCCACCACAGCGCCAGCGCATTCACCCAGGCCGAAATCGCCGTGCCCAGCGCAATGCCGACATGGCCGAGCGGCCACACCAGCGCCAGATTGGCCACCAGATTGACCAGCATCGCCGCCAGCGCCACGCGCACCGGCGTGGTGGTATCGCTGCGGGCATGGAAGCCGGGGGTGAGCACCTTGATCAGCACATAGGCCGGCAAACCCAGCGCAAAGCCAGACAGCGCGGCGGCCGTGGCCAGGCTGTCGGCCGCGGTGAATTCGCCGTGCTGGAACAACAGCGCCACGATCGGCTGGGCCGCCACCACCAGGCCAGCGGCGGCCGGCAGGGTGAGGATCAGCACCAGCTCCATCGCCCGGTTCTGCTGGGATATGGCGCCGGGCACATCATCGGCACCGATCAGCCGCGACATGGTGGGCAGCAGCGCCGTTCCGACTCCGATGCCGATGATGCCCAGCGGCAACTGGTTGAGGCGATCGGCGAAATAGAGCCAGCTGACCGCGCCATCGCCCAGGAAGCGCGCGGCGAGCGCCGTGGAGATGAGCAGGTTGATCTGCACCGCGCCGGCCCCGAAGGCGGCGGGGACGATGAGTTTCAACAAGATTTTCACCTGCGGGGTGAGGCGTGGCATGCGCAGCTTCAGGTTGATCCCGGCGCGGGCGCACCACCACAACAGCCAGACCAGTTGGGCAATGCCGCCCAGCGTCACGCACAGTGCCTGCACGCGTGCGGCGGCTACATCATCACCGCTGCCGGACCACAACAGGCCAGAGATCAGCACGATGTTGAGCAGGATCGGCGCAGCGGCATTCACCGCGAACCGCCCGACCGAATTGAGCAGGCCGCCCAGCAGCGAGGTCAGGCTGATCAGCATCAGATAGGGGAAGGTGAGCCGGGTGAAATCAACGGTGAGCGCGAATTTCTCTGGCGCGGCATCCGGAAATCCGCCGGTGAGCCCCCACACCACCGGCACCGCACCAGCCACCATCACCGCCGTGAACAGCAGCAGAAAGGGCAGCAGCACCGCCAGCACATCCTCGGCAAAGCGCTTGGCACCATCGATGCGGCCACCATCGGCACCGGCCTGGCGATTGAACATCGGCACGAAGGCCGAGGCGAACGCTCCTTCGGCGAACAGCGCGCGGAACAGATTGGGCAGACGCTGGGCGATCAGGAAAGCGTCTGCCGCCATGCCGGCGCCCATCAACGACGCCTGCAGCACATCGCGGGCAAAGCCACCGATGCGGGACAGGAGCGTGAGGCTGCCGATGGTGGCGGTGGCGCGGACGAGATTCATTGCGCCACCGGATTAGGCAATGCCCCGGAAAGTGCAAGGCGACAGTGCCCCAAACGAAAACGGGCGACCCGAAGGCCGCCCGTTGCATTTCGACTGTGGTGTTCGCTTACGCGTTGCCGACCTGGCCCTGCTGGGACATGTACAGCGCTCCGAAATCGATCGGATCGAGCATCAGCGGCGGGAAGCCACCATCGCGCACGGCATCGGCGATGATGCGGCGGGCGAAGGGGAACAGGATGCGCGGGCCTTCAATTATGCAGAAAGGCTCGATGGCTTCTTCCGGCACATTCTTCAGACCGAACAGGCCGGCATAGAGCAGCTCGACCATGAAGGCAGCGCCGGCGTCGACATCGGCCTTGGCGCTGATCTTCAGTTCGACTTCGTACACATCATCGGCCGCCTTGCGGGCGTTGACACCCACGTTGACGTCGATGCGCGGCTGGCCCTGCACCTGCAGGCTGGCCGGCGCGTTCGGGTTCTCGAAGCTGAGATCCTTCACATATTGGGTAATGATCGCCACCTGCGGCATCGGCTCGTCGCCAAAGCCATTTTCAGGGTTTGCACCCAGATCGATTTCATCGGCCATGATGGCGATCCTTCCGGTTAAGGCTTATTCGTCGTCGCCGAAGGTTTCGACCGGGCCCGAATCCTGGCCCTTGGCATCAACATCGCGATCGACGAACTCGATGATGGCCATCGCGGTGGCGTCCGAACGGCGGAAGCCGGCCTTGACGACGCGGGTGTAGCCACCCTGGCGGTCGGCATAACGGGCGGCCAGCACGTCGAACAGCTTGATCAGCTGGGTATCGTCACCCAGGCGGGCGTCGGCGAGGCGGCGATTGGAAAGGCCACCGGTCTTGGCCAGCGTCACCAGCTTTTCAACGTAGGGACGCAGTTCCTTGGCCTTCGGCAAGGTGGTCTTGATCTGCTCGTGCTTGATCAGCGCGGCGGCCATGTTGCGCAGCATCGCGATGCGATGGCTGCTGGTGCGGCTGAGTTTGCGGTGGGCAACGCCGTGGCGCATGGGTCTTCTCCGTTCGTTCAGGGGCCGTGTGAGGTACCCCGGACCAGGCTGATGATGGGGTCAGCCGATACCCCTGCCTGTACTGGCGGGCGCGGTCATGTGACCAACGCCCGCCGAACAGGACTTAGAACTCTTGTTCGAGCTTCTTGGCCATCTCCTCGATATTCTCGGGCGGCCAACCAGCGATTTCCATACCAAGGCGCAGACCCATCTGGGACAGCACTTCCTTGATCTCGTTCAGCGACTTGCGGCCGAAGTTCGGGGTGCGAAGCATTTCGCTTTCCGTCTTCTGCACCAGATCGCCGATGTAGATGATGTTGTCGTTCTTCAGGCAGTTGGCCGAACGCACCGACAGTTCCAGCTCGTCCACCTTCTTGAGGAGGTAACGGTTGATGCTCGCGCTGTCGTCCACTTCCACAACGCCGGTGGCGGTGGTGCTGGCAACCGGAGCGGCCGCAGTGGCATCTTCGAAGTTCACGAACAGCTGAAGCTGGTCCTGCAGGATCTTGGCGCCATAGGCGAGCGCGTCTTCCGGGCTCAGGCTGCCATCGGTTTCCACCGAGATGGTCAGCTTGTCATAATCCAGTTCCTGGCCAACGCGGGTCGGATCGACCTTGTAGCTGACCTGGCGCACCGGCGAATAGAGCGCATCAACCGGCACCAGGCCGATCGGCGCATCGGCCGGGCGGTTGGCGCTGGCCGGCACATAGCCCTTGCCGGTTTCCACCGTCAGTTCCATGTTCAGCGTGGCACCTTCGTCCAGCGTGCAGATCACCAGATCCTTGTTCATCACTTCCATGTCGCCGGAAACGGCGATCTGGCCAGCGGTCACCGGGCCGGGGCCGGTGGCGTTCAGATAGACGCGCTTGGCCTGATCACCGGCCATGCGGATCGCCACCTGCTTGATGTTCAGCACGATGTCGGTCACGTCTTCACGCACGCCAGCCAGGCTGGAGAATTCGTGCAGCACGCCATCGGTCTTGATGGCGGTGACGGCGGCACCCTGCAGCGACGACAGCAGCACCCGGCGCAGCGCGTTGCCGAGCGTCAGGCCAAAGCCACGCTCCAGCGGTTCGGCGACAAACGACGCCTTCTGCTTGCCGTCACCACTGGGGCGCTGCTCCAGACGGTTGGGCTTCTTGAGTTCGGTCCAGTTCTTGGCGATGACTGCCACGGGGTTCACCTTGGTCTGGAGTGTGGGGGTCTCGGGAGAAGCGGATCGTCACCCGCCGGTCCCGTTGGCCCCTGGAGAAGAAACGCTGGGCGCCGCAACGGAGCCCGGCGCCAGGCAGACGGTCAGACGCGGCGGCGCTTGGGGGGGCGCACACCATTGTGCGGGATCGGCGTCACGTCGCGGATGGCGGTGATGACGAAACCCACGGCCTGCAGGGCACGCAGCGCCGATTCACGACCCGAACCCGGGCCACGCACTTCGACTTCGAGGGTGCGCACGCCATGTTCGGCGGCCTTCTTGCCGGCGTCTTCGGCGGCCATCTGCGCCGCGAACGGCGTCGACTTGCGGCTGCCCTTGAAACCACAGGTACCGGCCGACGACCAGGCAATCGCATTGCCCTGCGCATCGGTGATGGTGATCATGGTGTTGTTGAAGCTGGCGTTGACATGGGCAACACCGCTGGTGATGTTCTTGCGCTCCCTGCGCTTGATGCGAGCAACTTCGCGAGCCATTTCGAGTATCCTTGCCTTGTATGAAGAAGAAGATGAGCAGCGGTAACGCGCTTACTTCTTCTTGCCGGCGATCGGCTTGGCCTTGCCCTTGCGGGTGCGGGCGTTGGTGTGGGTGCGCTGGCCGCGGACCGGCAGTCCCTTACGGTGACGCAGGCCGCGATAGCAGGCCAGGTCCATCAGGCGCTTGATGTTCATCGCGTTCTGGCGACGAAGATCACCTTCCACGGTGAGTTCACGGTCGATCTTTTCACGGATCAACAGGATCTCGGCGTCGGTCAGCTCCTGCACGCGACGTTCGCGCGGGAAGCCGAGTTCGGCTGCCAGGCGGGTGGCGGTGGTGCGGCCGATGCCGTGGATGTAAGTGAGCGCAATCTCAACGCGCTTGTTGGTCGGGATGTTAACACCCGCAATACGTGCCACAGTCGTTTTCCTTTCATGCTCCACGGCGGCCCTGGGCAGATGTCGCCATCTCAAAGCAATATGCCGACCGCCCAGACGGGCCGCCGGTTCCTGATCCGATTAAACGGAAGTGAGGCGGTTAGACGCGAGTCGCGGAAAAGTCAAGCCGCCGGCTGGCGGGCCATCACGCATCGACGATCCTGTCGATGGCAGCGGCGACCGCATCCATATCGGCCATCCCGTCAACACGCGCAACAATACCGCGGCCTTCATAATGCGGAATGATCGGCGCGGTCTTGGCGCGATACTCCATCATGCGCTGGCGTACTGTTTCGGCATTGTCGTCGGCGCGGCGCTTGAAGTTGCTGGCGCCGCACACGTCGCACACATCCGCAACCTTGGGCTGCTTGTAACGATCATGATAGCCTTCGCCGCAGCTGCCGCAGGTAAAGCGGCCGGTGATGCGATCAACCAGCGCGTCTTCGTCCACCACCAGTTCGATCACATGATCCAGCGCCAGGCCCTTTTCAGCCAGCATAGCATCCAGCGAATCCGCCTGCACATCGGTGCGCGGATAGCCATCCAGGATGAATCCGGCGCGGGCATCGGGCTGGTCCAGGCGTTCGGACAGGATGCCCGACACGATCTCGTCGGAAACGAGACCGCCGGATTCCATCACCGCCTTGGCGGCAAGACCCACCGGCGTGCCGGCAGCAACAGCGGCGCGCAGCATGTCGCCCGTGGAAAGCTGGACCATGCCGCGCTCTTTGACGAGGCGGCTGGCCTGGGTGCCCTTGCCCGCTCCCGGCGGGCCCAGCAGGATCAGATTCAACGACGATTCCCCCGAAGTTTGGACTTCTTGATGAGTCCCTCATATTGATGCGCCAGCAGATGGCTCTGGATCTGCGCCACAGTGTCCATCGTGACGTTCACGACGATCAGCAGCGAGGTGCCGCCGAAATAGAAGGGCACCTTCAGCTCGCTGATCAGGAATTCCGGCAGCAGGCAGATGAGGGTGAGATAGGCGGCGCCGATCACCGTCAGGCGGGTGAGCACGAAATCGAGATATTCGGACGTGCGCTGCCCCGGCCGGATGCCCGGCACGAAGCCGCCATATTTCTTCAGATTTTCCGCCGTCTCGTCCGGGTTGAACACCACGGCGGTGTAGAAGAAGCTGAAGAAGATGATGCCGGCAGCATAGAGGAACATGTAGAGCGGCGCGCCGTGTTGCAGCGCGGTCGTCACCGTCGTCATCCATTCCGGCATGGTGCCCTGCTGGCTGAAGAACTGCGCCACGGTGAGCGGCATCAGCAGCAGCGAGCTCGCAAAGATCGGCGGGATGACCCCCGAGGTGTTGATCTTCAGCGGCAGGAAGCTGGAATCGCCCTGGAACATGCGATTGCCCATCTGGCGCTTGGGATACTGGATCAGGATCTTGCGCTGCGCGCGCTCCATCAGACAGATGAAGGCGATGGTGCCCAGCGCCACAACCGCGACCAGCAGCACGAAGCCTGCCGACAGCGCGCCGGTGCGGCCCTGTTCGAACAAGGTGCCCAGTGCCGAAGGCAGCTGCGCCACGATGCCGGCCATGATGATCAAAGAGATACCGTTGCCGATGCCGCGGCTGGTGATCTGTTCACCCAGCCACATCAGGAACATGGTGCCGCCAAGCAGCGAGATCACCGTGGAAATACGGAAGAACCAGCCCGGATCGATCACGGCAGACACGCCCTGGCCCGCACCCCAGCCTTCAAGGCCGACGGCGATGCCATAGCCCTGCACGATGGTGAGGAACACGGTGCCATAGCGCGTATACTGGTTCAGCGTCTTGCGGCCGGCCTCGCCTTCCTTCTTCAGGCTCATGAAGCTGGGAATGAGGCTGGTGAGCAGCTGCACCACGATCGAGGCGGTGATGTAGGGCGTGACGCCCAGCGCGATCAGGCTCATGCGTTCCAGCGCGCCGCCGGAGAACATGTTGAAGAAGTCGAGCACGCCGCCGCGGGTCTGTTCGAACAGGCTCGACAGCGCCAGCGGATCGATGCCGGGCAGCGGGACGAACGAGATGAGACGGAACACCACCAGCGCGCCGAGCGTGAACCAGATGCGGCTCTTCAGCTCGGTGGCCTTGGAGAAGTTGGCGAACGACAGGTTCGAAGCCATTTGTTCGGCGGCAGACGCCATGAAACCCTACCTGATCAAGCGTGTCTGAAACGGCAAAGCGCCGCATGTCAGTCCCATGTAGGCGACACGCGGCGCAATTGCCATGGGGTCGTTTGACCCGGTTGCTTCTTTACTTGGCGGCCAGCGCGGCAGCCTTGGCAGCGCGCGCAACGGCGCGGGCAGCCTTCTGCTCGTCCTTGGTCAGCGGCTCAGGCGCCGGAGCCGGCAGTTCGATCGAACCGCCAGCGGCTTCCACCGCAGCCTTGGCCGTGGCCGACGCACCGGCGAGCTTCAGCGACACCTTGGCGGTGAGCGCGCCAACGCCGAGCAGACGCACGCCATCACCGGCGGTGGTCAGCACCTTGGCGGCGACCAGCGCTTCGGCATCAATCACCGACTTGGTGTCGAGCCTGCCGGCATCGATGGCGGCCTGCAGCGTGCCGAGGTTCAGCACGGCATAATCCTTGCGGAAGATGTTGTTGAAGCCGCGCTTCGGGATGCGCATGTGCAGCGGCATCTGGCCGCCTTCGAAGCCATTGATCGACACGCCCGAACGGCTGGTCTGGCCCTTCTGGCCGCGACCGCCGGTCTTGCCGACGCCGGAACCGATACCGCGACCGACGCGCACGCGCTTCTTGCGGGCGCCAGGATTGTCGTGAAGGTCGTTGAGCTTGGTGGTCATGAGATGCACTCGCTTTCGCTTACGCGCTGGATGTTGAGCTTGAAACGGCTGGGCACCCCAGGATGAACCTGCGGTGCCCGGCGCTTGTACTGGTTACCGGCCGAAGCCGGGAAAAGAGGTCAGTCGACCTCTTCAACCTTGAGAAGATGCGCCACCTTCTTGATCATGCCCCGGATTTCCGGCGTATCGACATGCTCACGGCTGCGGTTCATCTTGTTGAGGCCGAGACCGATCAGGTTCTTTTCCTGGATCGGGGTGCGGCGGATCGGCGAACCGATCTGAGTGACTTTGACTTTGGCCATCATGCCTCTCCTTACGCGACCGCTTCGGCGTCAGCTTCGGCCAGCTTGGCCGAAACGTCGCCACGGCGCGACAGCAGATCCACAACCTTCTTGCCGCGACGCTGGGCGACGCTCTTCGGGCTGACCTGGCCAACCAGGGCCGCGAAGGTGGCACGGATCATGTTGTAGGGGTTGTTGGTGCCCACCGACTTGGTGACAACGTCGGCAACGCCCAGCGATTCGAACACCGCGCGCATCGGACCACCGGCGATAATGCCGGTACCCTGCGTGGCGGAACGAACATAGACCTTGCCGGCGCCGAAATGGCCGTAGCCATCATGGTGCAAAGTGCGGCCATCGCGCAGCGGAACACGAACCATCGCCTTCTTGGCGGCAGCAGTGGCCTTGGCGATGGCTTCCGGCACTTCGCGGGCCTTGCCGTGGCCGAAGCCAACGCGGCCCTTGCCGTCACCCACCACGACCAGCGCTGCAAAGCCGAAGCGCTTGCCGCCCTTCACGGTCTTGGAGACGCGGTTGATGTGGACGAGCTTTTCGATCAGTTCTTCACCAGCGGGCTCGCCGCTGTTGTCACGGCCACGCTTGTTGCGGTCACCGTCACGACGGTTGCCACCCGGGCCGCCACGGCGATCGCCACCGGGGCCACCGCGACCACGACCACGACCACCACCAGGCCCGCGGCCTTCGGCTTCCGGCGCAGCGGCGCCGGTCACTTCGATTTCATCGCTCATCTCAGAACTCCAGCCCGCCTTCGCGGGCTCCCTCGGCCAGCGCCTTCACGCGGCCATGGAAGAGAAAACCACCACGGTCGAACACCACGGCCGAAACACCGGCCGCCTTGGCCCGCTCGGCCAAGCGCTTGCCAACGGCAGCAGCGGCACCGGTGGTGGCACCGGTGGTCCCACGCACGTCCTTCTCCAGGGTGGAAGCGGACGCCAGCGTGACACCATTGGTGTCGTCGATGATCTGCGCATAGATATGCTGCGACGAACGATGCACCGACAGGCGCGGGCGACCGCCGCTGTTGCGGGCGATGGCCGAGCGCACGCGGCGACGACGCTGGTCGAAATGGGTAAGCCTGCTCATTTCTTCTTCCCTTCCTTCCGGAAGATGACTTCGCCACGGTACTTGATGCCCTTGCCCTTGTAAGGCTCGGGCTTGCGCCAGCGGCGGATCTCGGCGGCCACCTGACCAACGCGCTGCTTGTCGGAGCCGGTGATTTCCACCGTCGTCGGATCAGGCGTCTTGATGGTGATACCGTCGGGGATGGCAAAATCCACGTCGTGGCTGTAGCCGAGCTGCAGCTTCAGGTTGGCACCCTGCACCGAGGCACGGTAGCCCACGCCGGTGATCAGAAGCACTTTGGTGAAGCCATCGGACACGCCGGTGACGAGATTGCTGACCAACGTGCGCTGCATGCCCCAGAAGGAGCGGGCCCGCTTGGTGTCAGACGCGGGGAGAACCGCGATCTGGGCAGCTTCGATGGTGTAGCTGATGTCATCCACCAGCGGCATGGACAGCTCACCCTTGGGACCTTTGACCACAAGAATGCGGTCATTGATGGTGGCGGTGACGCCGGCCGGAATGGCAACTGCTTTTTTACCGATGCGCGACATGGTCAGAACACCTGGCAGAGGATTTCGCCGCCGACATTCTTTTCGCGCGCTTCCGCGTCGGAAAGAACACCCTGGGGCGTCGAAACAATGGTGATACCCAGGCCGTTGCGAACGCGCGGCAGCTCGGTGGAGCCGCTGTAAACGCGGCGGCCGGGCTTCGACACGCGGGCAAGGTGCTGGATGGCGGGGCGACCTTCGAAATACTTCAGGTCGATCCGCAGGTTCTGGTGGGCGCCATCAAGCACCGGGACATAGCCACGGATATAGCCTTCGCGCTGCAGAACATCCAGCACGCGGGCGCGCAACCTGGAAGCGGGGGTGACGATCGAATCCTTGCGGGCCTGTTGGCCGTTCCGGATCCGGGTGAGCATATCGCCCAAGGGGTCAGACATCGACATCGGGCTATCCTTACCAGCTCGACTTGGTCACACCGGGGATCAGGCCCTTGTTGGCCAGTTCCCGCAGCATGATGCGCGAAAGCTTGAACTTGCGGTAATAGGCACGCGGACGGCCGGTCAGCTCGCAGCGGTTGCGCACCCGGGTCGGGTTCGCGTTGCGCGGCAGCTCGGCCATCTTCAGGCGGGCCATCAGACGCTCCTCGTCGGAACGGCTTTCATCGTTGGCGATCGCCTTGAGCACGGCATATTTGCCGGCGTACTTCACCACCAGCGCCTTGCGGCGCTCGTTCTTGTTGATCATCGAAAGCTTCGCCATGGTTCAGGCCGCCTTCTGTTCGAGGGTGTAGCCAACGAACGGGAAGCCGAACAGCGCCAGGAGCGCGCGGGCTTCTTCGTCGGTCTTGGCCGTGGTGGCCACGATGATGTCCATGCCGCGGATCTGATCGACCCGGTCATAGTTGATTTCCGGGAAGATCAGCTGTTCCTTGATACCGCAGGCATAATTGCCGCGACCATCAAAGGACTTGGCCGACAGGCCACGGAAATCGCGAACGCGCGGCAGCGCGATCGTGACGAAGCGGTCAAGGAATTCATACATGCGCTCGCGGCGCAGCGTGACCTTGCAGCCGATCGGCATGCCTTCACGCAGCTTGAACTGCGCGACCGACTTCTTGGCCTTGCAGATCACCGGCTTCTGGCCAGCGATCAAGGCCATTTCACCGGCAGCCTGATCGACCTTCTTCTTGTCCTGGGTGGCATCGCCGACGCCCATGTTGAGCACGATCTTGTCGATCTTCGGCACTTCCATCATGTTCTTGTAGCCGAACATTTCCACCATCTTCGGGCGGATCGTTTCAGCATACAGAACCTGCATGCGAGGGTTGAGCTTCTCAGCCATTGATCACGGCTCCCGACTTCTTGGCGACGCGCACCTTCTTGCCGTCCACAACCGCAAAACCGACGCGGGTCGGTTGGCCAGTGGTCGGATCCTTCAGCGCCACCTTCGAAACCGCCATCGGCGCTTCAACGCGCTCGATACCGCCTTCGGGGTTGGACTGGTTCGGCTTGTTGTGACGGGTGATCAGGTTCACACCGGCCACCACAACCTTGCCGTCGCGCGGCAGGTTGCGGGTCACGGTGCCTTCCTTGCCCTTGTCCTTGCCGGACAGGACAATCACGGTGTCACCCTTCTTGATCTTCGCAGCGCTCATTACAGCACCTCAGGGGCAAGGCTGATGATCTTCATGTGACCCGTGGCGCGCAGTTCACGCACCACCGGCCCGAAGATACGGGTGCCAATCGGCTCTTCATTCTTGTTGATCAGCACGGCAGCATTGCTGTCGAAACGGATCACCGAGCCGTCGGGACGACGGATATCCTTGGCGGTGCGCACCACAACAGCGCGGTGCACATCACCCTTCTTCACCTTGCCCTTGGGCTGAGCTTCCTTCACCGACACCACGATGATGTCGCCGACGCCGGCAAACCGACGCTTGGAGCCGCCCAGGACCTTGATGCACATCACCCGCTTGGCGCCACTGTTGTCCGCCACGTCGAGGTTCGTCTGCATCTGGATCATGCGTTCGATCCTTCCATAAAGTCTGCCGATTCCGACCGGCAGACGGCTTAAAAATCAGCTCGAAATCCGGCTCAGCCGACCTTTTCGAGCACTTTCCACGTCTTGAGCTTGGACAGCGGAGCACATTCTTCAATGCGCACCGTGTCACCCGCCTTGATCACATTGCCCTCGTCGTGGGCGTGATACTTCTTCGAACGACGGATGATCTTGCCGTAAACCGGGTGAGCGACCTTGCGCTCCACCAGCACGACCACCGTCTTGTCGCCCTTGTCGGACACCACGGTGCCCTGCAATACGCGCTTCGGCATGTCTTATGCTCCCGGCTGCACAGCGGCCTTGCGGGCCGACTGCAGCGTCTTGATGCGGGCGATCGTGCGGCGCACGATGCGCACACGGCCGGGGCTCTCCAGCTGGCCGGTGGCCGCCTGGAACCGCAGGTTGAATTGCTCGCGCTTCAACTCGGAGAGCTGGTTGGCGAGTTGATCGTCGGTCGCAACCTTCAGATCAGCGAAAATCTTGTCGGCCATGGGTCTCAGTCCTGTGTGGTCGGTTCGCCGAGGCGGACCACCATCTTGGTCTTGATCGGCAGCTTGGCAGCGGCACGCTCGAAAGCGCCGGCAGCCACGTCGTAGGGCACGCCGTCGAGTTCGAACATGATGCGGCCGGGCTTGACGCGGGCCACCCAATATTCAGGCGAACCCTTGCCCGAGCCCATGCGGACTTCAGCAGGCTTGGACGAGACCGGCAGATCGGGGAAAATCCGAATCCACAAACGGCCCTGACGCTTCATGTGACGCGAGATCGCGCGGCGGGCCGCTTCGATCTGGCGGGCGGTGATCCGTTCCGGTTCCATGGCCTTCAGGCCGAAGGCGCCGAAGTTCAGCGCCGAACCACCCTTGGCATCGCCATGGATACGGCCCTTGAACGCCTTGCGGAACTTGGTGCGCTTAGGTGACAGCATTTCTTTCTACTCCTCAGCGCGCCGGACGGACGCCAGAGGTCTGGGCTTCCATCATCAGGCGATCCTGAGCCATCGGGTCGTGGCCAAGAATTTCACCCTTGAAGATCCAGACCTTCACGCCGCACACGCCATAGGCAGTGTGGGCCTGATGTTCGGCATAATCGACGTTCCCGCGCAGGGTGTGCAACGGCACACGGCCTTCACGATACCATTCGGTGCGGGCGATTTCAGCGCCGCCCAGACGGCCGGAGCAGGTGATCTTGATGCCTTCGGCACCCAGACGCAGCGCCGACTGCACGGCACGCTTCATGGCGCGACGGAACGCGATGCGGCGCTCCAGCTGATCGCACACACCGGCGGCCACCAGCTTGGCATCGATTTCCGGCTTGCGGATTTCGACGATGTTCAGGCTCACATCGCTGCGGGTCATCTGAGCGATCTGCTTGCGCAGCTTCTCGATGTCCGCTCCCTTCTTGCCGATGATCACGCCGGGGCGTGCAGCAAAGATGGACACGCGGCACAGCTTGGCCGGACGCTCGATCACCACCTTGGAGATGGCGGCCTGACCATGATGCTTGATGATGAACTCGCGGATGCGCAGATCTTCCAGCAGCAGATTGCCATACTCGTCGCCCTTGGCGAACCAGCGGCTGTCCCAGGTGCGGTTGATCTGCAGGCGCAGACCGATGGGGGACGTCTTGTGACCCATTAGTTTGCTCCCTCTTCATCGGCTTCGCGCACGACAACGCGCAGGCGGCTGAACGGCTTGGTGATGGCAGAAGCACGACCACGTGCACGCGGCGTGAAGCGCTTCATGGTGATAGCCTTGCCAACGCTGGCTTCCTTCACGATCAGCGCGTCAACATCCAGGTTGTGGTTGTTTTCGGCATTGGCCACGGCAGAGGCGAGGACCTTGCGGACATCCACGGCCATCGCCTTGCGGCTGAACTGCAGGATGTTGAGCGCGTCCGACGCCTTGCGGCCACGGATCAGGCCAGCAACCAGGTTCAGCTTGTAGGCCGAACCGCGGATGGTGGTGGCAATGGCCAGCGCCTCACGGTCGCCAACCTTGCGGGGGGATTTGGGCTTGGACATCAGCGCTTGCCCTTCTTGTCGGCGGCGTGGCCGGGGAAGAAGCGCGTCGGCGCGAATTCACCCAGCTTCATGCCGACCATGTCTTCATTGACCATGACCGGGATGTGCTTCTTGCCATTGTACACGTTGAAGGTGAGGCCAACGAACTGCGGCAGGATGGTGGAGCGGCGCGACCAGGTCTTGATCGGCGCACGCGCACCGGAGCCCTGTGCGGCTTCGGCCTTCTTCAGCAGCGAGAGATCCACGAAGGGACCCTTCCAGACGGAGCGGCTCATGCGCGCTTACCTCTTCTTCTTGGCGTGGCGCGAACGGATGATCATGTGATCCGTCGCCTTGTTCGAACGGGTCTTGGCACCCTTGGTCGGCTTGCCCCATGGGGTCACCGGGTGACGTCCGCCCGAGGTGCGGCCTTCACCACCGCCGTGCGGGTGGTCGACCGGGTTCTTGGCAACGCCGCGGGTGAGCGGACGATAGCCCAGCCAGCGGTTGCGGCCGGCCTTGCCCAGGTTCTGGTTGCTGTTGTCCGGGTTGGACACGGCACCAACGGTGGCCATGCACTCGGCACGGACATAACGCTGTTCACCCGAATTCAGGCGAACCATCACCATGCCCTTGTCGCGGCCCACAACCTGCACGAAGGTGCCGGCGGCGCGGGCCATCTGGCCGCCCTTGCCGGGCTTCAGCTCGACGTTGTGGACAATGGTGCCAACCGGCATCTGGCCGATTTCCATCGCATTGCCCGGCTTCACGTCGACCTTCTTGCCAGCGATCACGCTGTCACCAACGTTCAGGCGCTGCGGCGCGATGATGTAGGCAACGGTGCCATCCTTGTCGGCATATTTCACCAGGGCGATGAAGGCCGAACGGTTGGGGTCATACTCGATGCGTTCGACGGTCGCAGCAACGTCCCACAGACGACGCTTGAAATCGACGATACGATACAGGCGCTTGTGACCGCCGCCAATGCCGCGCGCCGTGGCGTGGCCCTTGTTGTTGCGGCCGCCGGTCTTCTTCAGACCTTCGGTGAGCATCTTGACCGGGCGACCCTTGTGCAGGGACGAACGATCGATCAGCACCAGGCCGCGCTGGCCGGGGCTGGTCGGATTGAATTTCTTGAGTGCCATTGTCCCTGCCCTCAGATGCTGGTGGTCACGTCGATGCGATCGCCATCGGCAACCGTCACCACGGCCTTCTTCACATCAGACCGGCGATATTCCTGGCCACGCCAGCGCTTGGTCTTGCCCTTCGCCACCATGGTGTTCACGGCCAGCACCTTGACGCCGTACAGCGCTTCGATGGCGGCCTTGATCTGCGGCTTGGTGCTATCCTTGGCGACCTGAAAGACGACCTGGTTGTACTCGGACACCAGGGTCGACTTTTCGGTGATCACCGGCTTCACGACCACGTCGTAATGCTTGATGTCGATGTTAGCCATTGACCCGGGCCTCCAGAGCCGAAACGGCAGCGCGGGTCAGGACCAGCGTGTCGTGCTTGAGAATGTCATAGACGTTGGCGCCGATGGCCGGCAGCACGTCGATGTGCGGCACGTTGGCCGAAGCGCGGGCAAAGCCCACATCAACCGCAGCACCATCGATGAACAGGCCGGACGTGATGCCGAGCGCGCCCATCGAAGCCAGGAACGCCTTGGTCTTGGCTTCGCCAAGGTTCAGGTCTTCCACGACGATCAGCTTGCCTTCCTGGGCCTTCACCGACAGCGCGGTGGCGAGGCCGAGACGGCGGATCTTCTTGTTCAGCGACGGATCGAAATCACGAACGCGCGGACCATGGGCCTTGCCGCCGCCGAT
>NZ_JAUMBI010000248.1:0-6810 GCF_032115815.1 Sandarakinorhabdus sp. | reverse complement strand
GCGCACCGTCGCCGGTGAAATAGCGGCCGCGATAGGTGGTGAAATAGGTTTGGGTGAAGCGTTCATGATCGCCGAACACCGTGCGCGCCTGGCCGGGCCAACTGCGCAGGAGGACGAGGTTGCCGCTGATGTCCTCACCCGGTGCCCAGGGGATGATGGTGCCTTCGGTGTCGACCAGGGCCGGCTCGATGCCGAAGAACGGCCACGACGCGCTGCCGGCCTTCAGTGGCGTGGCACCGGGCAGCGGGGTGATCAGGGCGCCGCCGGTTTCGGTCTGCCACCAGGTATCGACGATGGGCAGCTGCCCCTTGCCGACGACGCGATGATACCAGTTCCACGCCTCCGGGTTGATCGGTTCGCCCACCGTGCCGAGGAGGCGCAAGGACGACAGGTCGTGGCGGTTCACCGGCTCATCACCGTCGCGCATGATGGCCCTGAGCGCGGTTGGGGCGGTGTAGAAGATGTTGACCTTGTGCTTGTCGATCACCTGCCAGAAGCGGTCGTTGGCCGGGAAGCTGGGGATGCCTTCGAACATCAGAACGGTGGCACCGGCGCTGAGTGGCCCATAGACGATATAGCTGTGCCCGGTGACCCAGCCGACATCGGCCGTGCACCAGAAAACCTCGCCGGTGCGATAATCGAACACGGTTTCAAAGGTGAGATTGGCCCACAGCAGATAACCGGCAGTGGAGTGGAGCACGCCCTTGGGTTTGCCGGTGGAACCGCTGGTGTAGAGGATGAACAGCGGATCTTCGGCGTTCATCGGTTCCGGCGTGCAGGTGTCTGGTACATCGGTCCGGATGTCGTGCCACCAATGGTCGCGGTCTTCGACCATGGCGACGCGGCCGCCGGTGTGGCGGATGACCAGCATGGCCTCGACGTTGACGCCGGCGACCTCGGCCTTGTCGCAGGCTTGGTCGGCGATGGCTTTCAAGGGAATGGGCTTGCCACCGCGCCGGCCTTCGTCGGCGGTGATGATGAAGCGGCTTTGCGCGTCCTCGATGCGGCCGGCGAGGCTTTCGGCGGAGAAGCCGCCAAACACCACCGAATGCACGGCACCGATGCGCGCACAGGCCAGCATCGCCATCGCCGCTTCGGGGATCATCGGCATGTAGATGGTGACGCAGTCGCCCTTGTCGACGCCCAGCGCCACCAGCGCATTGGCCATGCGCGCCACCTCTTCGCGCAGCTCGCCATAGCTGATGCGGCGACCGTCCGCCTTGGGATCATCGGCTTCCCAGATGATGGCGGTGCGCTTGGGGTCAGCGTCGGCCCAGCGGTCGAGGCAGTTCCAGCTGGCGTTGATGACGCCATCTTCGAACCACTTGATGTCGACCGGGTCCCACGACCAGTTCCCCATGATGGTGGGGGCCCTGTACCAATCCAGCCTGCCGATCTGGCTGCGCCAGAAGCCATCGGGATCGGCAAGGCTCTGGGCATGGGCGGCGTGATACTGCTCGGCCGTGGTGCGCGTGATGGCGAGGGCTTCGGGGGTGACGGGGTGGAGTGTGTCGCTCATGCGCGCCAGACTAGGCCGCGGCGCCGCTTGCCGCTAGAGGCTGTGCATGGCCTTTCCCCCCTCCAAAGCGATGGCATGCGCGCTGGATGAAGCCCGCGCGGCGGCGGCGCGCGGCGAAGTACCGGTGGGCGCGGTGATCACTGATGCAGCGGGCCAGGTGTTGGCGCAGACTGGCAACCGCACCCGCGAGCTCAACGACCCGACGGCCCATGCCGAGATGCTGGCCATCCGCGCCGCCTGTGCGGCACTGGGCAGCGAGCGGCTGATCGGCTGCACGCTGACTGTCACGCTGGAGCCTTGCGCCATGTGTGCGGCGGCCATCGCGGCAGCGCGGCTGGAACGGGTGGTCTATGGCGCGTCTGATCCCAAATCCGGTGGGGTTGAGCATGGTGCCCGCGTGTTCAGCCATCCCCAGGCGCATCATCGGCCCGAAGTGGTGGCCGGCGTGGCGGAAGCGGAAAGCGCGGCGTTGTTGAAGGACTTCTTCGCCGGGCGGCGTTGACAGGGCGAACTGCCCCCTTGCCGCCAGCCAATGGCCCGGCCACGCTGCGAGCATGACCACCACCGCTCCCCGCCGTGTCCTCGGGCCGTTTGCCGCCGCGTCCGTCGTCGTCGGCATGGTGGTGGGCGCGGGCATTTTCCGTTCGGCCAGCCTGGTGGCGGCCAATCTGCAGAATGATGCGTTGGTGCTCATGGCATGGGGGCTGGGCGGGCTGTTCGCGCTGTGCGGCGCGCTGGTTTATGCCGAACTGGCGACAGCCTTCCCGCATCCGGGCGGCGACTATCGTTTCCTGAAACTCGCCTATGGGCCGCTGGTCGGCTTCCTGTTTGCCTGGTCGCGCTTTGCGGTGATTTTTTCGGCGTCGGCGGCGATGCTGGCCTTTGTGGCGGCGGACTATCTGGCGGAGCTGGTGCCACTTTCCGGCATCGCGCGCGGCGGCGTGGCGGGGCTGGCGATTGTCGTGCTGACCGGACTCAATCTTGCCGGGGTCAAAAGGTCCACCAACGGCCAGATCGTGCTGGTGACGGCTGATGTGTTGGCGCTGCTGGTGTTGGGCGTGGCGGCGGCCAGCCTGATCGCGTCCGGCACGCCGCCGCTCACCCCCACGCCGGTGCCGCAGCCGTTTGGCGCGGCCGCGTTCGGGCAGGCAATGGTGTTCGTCATGCTGGCCTTTGGCGGCTTCAACGACGCCGCCACCTTGTCCGCCGAAGTGCGCAGGCCGCGCGACATGACGCTGGCGATGGTGGGCGGCATGGGCGTGGTCACGGCGCTCTATCTGCTGGCCAATTGGGCCTATCTCACCGGCCTGGGCGGCGCTGGCCTGGCGGCGAGTGCTGCACCAGCGGCGCAACTGATGGCCATCGCCTTCGGGCAGATCGGGCAGGTGACGATGGTGATCTTCGTCGGCATCGCGGCGCTGGCGATCGTCAACGCGTTGGTGATCGTTGGTGGCCGCACGCTTTATGCCGTGGCCGGCGATGAACCGGCGCTGGGCCGGCTGGCGGCATGGGAGGAGGTGGCCGGGGTGCCGCGCCGGGCGATCTGGGTCCAGTGCGCCGTTTCGCTGTGCCTGGTGGCGTGGGGCTCGCTTTCCACCGGTTTTGCCCAGATGGTGGATTTCCTGTCGCCGGTGTTCTGGCTGTTCCTGTCATTGACCGGCCCGGCGCTGATCATCCTGCGCCGCCGCTTGCCGGGCGTGGATCGGCCGTTCCTGGTGCCGCTCTACCCGCTGGTGCCGCTGGTCTTTACCGGCGGGTGCCTGTTCGTGCTGCAAAGCTCGCTGCGCTATGTCGGCTGGACGGGCAGCGCGATCAGTTTCGGGATGCTGGGCCTTGGGCTGGGCGTGCGCTTCGCTCTCAAAGCCCCGCTGCAACCGCCAGATGGTAAGTGATGCCCGCCGCCACATAGGCTGCGGCGAACAAATAGCTGAACATGAAGATCGGCCAGCGCCAGCTCGCGGTTTCGCGGCGGGTGATGGCCAGCGTTGAAATGCACTGCGGCGCGAAGACGAACCACGCCAGGAAGGCCAGCGCCGTGGGCAGTGGCCAGGCGCTGCGCAGCCGCTCGATCAGGCTGCCGGCATTGTCTTCTGACACGTCGTTGAGGGCATAGACGGTGCCGAGCGCGGAGACGGCCACTTCGCGCGCCGCCATGCCGGGCACCAGTGCGATGACGATTTCCTTGTTGAAGCCGATGGGGGCGAAGATCGGTTCCAGCGCTGCCCCGATCTTGCCGGCGAGGCTGTATTCAATGGGCGGCTTGGTGCCCCCAGCCGGCGGTTGGGGCCAACTGGCCATGGCCCACAGCACGACGGTGGAAGCCAGGATGATGGTGCCGGCCCGCTGCAGAAAGGCGGTGGCGCGGCCATAGAGGCCAAGGCCAACATCGCGCAGCGCCGGCCACTGATATTTCGGCATCTCCATCAGGAACGGGGGTGCCGCGCCCTTGGTGACGGTGCGCCTGAGGGCGAAGGCGGCAACCAGCGCGCCCAATATGCCGGCCAGATAGAGCGCGAACAGCACCAGGCCTTGCAGGCCGAATGGGCCGGCATCGCGGGCCGGGATGAAGGCGCCGATCACCACGGCATAAACCGGCAGGCGTGCCGAACAGGTCATCAGCGGCGCGATCAATATGGTGGTGAGCCGGTCGCGCGGCGAATCGATGGTGCGGGTGGCCATGATGCCGGGCACGGCGCAGGCAAAGCTGGAGAGCAGCGGGATGAAGGCGCGGCCATTGAGGCCGACGCGTGCCATCAGCCGGTCCATCAGGAAGGCGGCGCGGGTCATGTAACCGGTCTGTTCCAGCGTGATGATGAACAGGAACAGGATCAGGATCTGCGGCAGGAACACCACCACCGCGCCCACCCCGGCGAGCACGCCATCGTTGAGCAGCGACAGGAACCAGCCTTCGGGCAGGGCAGAAGCCAGCTCGGCCTGCAGTGCGGCCACCCCGGCTTCAATCCAGCCCATCGGGGCTTCGGCCCAGCTGAACACGGCCTGGAACATGAAGAACAGCACGGCGGCGAGCAGCAGCGGGCCGGCCAGCGGATGCAGTACCACGGCATCGATGCGCTGCGACCAGGCCTTGGCGCTGCCGGTGCTGGTTTGCACGGCGACGGAGAGCGTGCGCGCCTGTTTCTGCAGGGCGCGCACGTCGCTGGGGCGCTCCTGCGGCAGGGCGGGCGGCGTATCGCCGATGCGGGCCGCGAGTGCGGCACCCAAGGCTTCCAGCCCCTTGCGGCGCACCGCAACCGTTTCCACCACCGGCAGATCGAGCAGGGCGCCCAGCCGGGCCGAATCGATGCCGATGCCATCGCGCGTGGCGAGATCGATCATGTTCAGCGCCACCACCAAAGGCAGGCCCAGCGCCTTCAGTTCCAGCACGAAACGCAGATGGTTGCGCAAGTTGGTGGCGTCCACCACCGCCACGATCGCATCCAGCGGCCGTTCGCCGGCGATACGGCCGAAGATGGCATCGCGGGTCACGGCTTCGTCGGGAGAGCGCGGGGACAGGCTGTAGGTGCCGGGCAGATCGATCAATTCGGCGCTGCGGCCATCGGGCAGGGCGAGGCGGCCGGCTTTGCGTTCCACGGTGACGCCGGGATAATTGCCCACTTTCTGCCGGCTGCCGGTGAGCGCGTTGAACAGGCTGGTCTTGCCGGCATTGGGATTGCCGACCAGCGCCACCACCGGTTGGCGCGTGATGGACACCGGCGCGCTCATGGCTCCACCTCGATCAGGCGGGCCATGTCGCGGCGCAGTGCCACCACCATGTTGCCCACCCGCACCGCCAGCGGATCGCCGCCGAACGGGGCGCGGTGCAAGATCTCCACGTCGACGCCTTCATCAAAGCCGAGTTCGCACAGGCGCTGGGCCGTGCCGGGATCCAGCCCGGCGCGATCGATGGCGGCGATCAACGCCACTTCGCCCACGGCCAGCGCGTCGATCGGGCGATGAAGGGCGGAAGTGGTCAAGCGGATGGTCCGGTCGCGAAAGTTGCGAACCGTTATCAATATTGCGCGCGGGGCGCCAGCGTTAAACCGCCGGGTAGCGCAGGCGGCCGAGGAAGCGCGCCGGATCGGGCAGCTTGCCCGCCATGCCGGTGAGCTTGGCCTTGGCCTTTTCAAAGCGCATCACGCCATCGATGCGGCGATCGATGAAGCGCCTCGTGGCGGCAAAATCCTCCGAATCATCCTGCGTCCAGTGCAGCAAGGTGGCGGAATAGATGCCGGAAAGGATCAGCCGCTTGGTGTAATGATTATAGTCGGTCGCGGTATCGCCAGCGGCGCGCCACATGGCATCGGCGGCCTGCCACAGCAGCTTGGCCGACAGCGCGGCGTGTTGCGGCTGAGCGAGCAGGCTGAGCGCGCGGCGCGTCACTTCGCGGTCACCGGTTTCCAGTCTGGTGACCAGCGCCATGCGGATGCGGTCCCGAATCTTCAGATTGTGCGCGCTTGCCATGGCTTCGGCCATGTTCGCATTCACCAAGGTGGTCCAGGCGATGAGCATGGCTTCGGCATTGGGCAGCGCCAGCGCAGCGATGTCGGCATCGATACCAGCGTCCCGCGCGGCGGCGGCCAGCGCGGTTTCGCTCCAGCCGTCATAGGGCACGTGCGGCAGCATCGCCTGCACCAGGCGGGGGGCCAGTTCGGCCAGCGGGATGTCCTGCGTCATGGCGATCTTCATAGCGTGGCCGGGCGGCGCTTCACAGTCGATATTGCGTCGCGGGGTTAGCCCTGCTTGCCGCCCCGCTTGCAGGCCCATCGGGCATCTGCTATCGGCCACGCCTCTGTCATCGGGGCGACTCGGTGACTATCCGTATTTCTTGAACAAACCCGAATATGGGGCCGCTGCCCCCGACTGAAAATGGAGTGACGGCACCTCATGCAAATTCTGGTTCGCGATAACAACGTCGATCAGGCCCTTCGCGCCCTGAAGAAGAAGCTGCAGCGCGAAGGCGTTTATCGCGAAATGAAGCTGCGCCGGCATTACGAGAAGCCGTCGGAAAAGCGCGCCCGTGAAAAGGCTGCTGCCGTCCGCCGCGCCCGCAAGATGGACCGCAAGCGCATGGAACGTGACGGCGTCAAATAAGACGTCCCACGGTGAATCGCGGCTGAGGGCCGGGCAGGGTTGACCCTCTGCCCGGCCCTCGCCATGTAAGCGCTGCGCACATGCAAGCGTTCCGCAGGCGCCAGCAATTTTTGGGTTTTGAGGCACATATGTCAGGTCAGGCAACCAATAACGCCGGTGGTGTCGGCATCGGCAAGTGGCTGGCGGCAGGCGCCGTCGTG
>NZ_JAUMBI010000247.1:0-10270 GCF_032115815.1 Sandarakinorhabdus sp. | reverse complement strand
CCGCAACCTGGCGGCGGCCCGCGCGCCGCGTTATCTTGATGTCCCTGCTGGACGCATCGCACTGGTTGCGGCCAGTTCCAGCTTTACCGCCATGTCACGCGCCGCCGATCCGCTCGGCGAGGTGCCAGGCCGGCCCGGTGTGAACGCCCTGCGCACAGAACGGATCGGGCAGGTTGCCGCTGCAGACATGGAGGTGCTGGCACGGCTTGCCGGCAGCAAGCCCGGTGCGCCAGTGCGGTTTGGCGGCATGCGTTATGAACCGGTGAGCGACCCGAAATCACCGATGGCAATCAGATATATCGTCAACAAGACGGATGAGATTGCCAATCTGCGCTCCGTCAGGCAGGCGCATCAGAACGGGAACTTTGTCGCCTTCTCGCTGCACAACCACGAACCGGGCAATGACAGCCCGATGCCGGCGCCGTTTGCAGTCGAATTCGCGCATAAGATCATCGACGCTGGGGCGGACATCTATCTTGGTCACGGCCCGCACCAATTGCGCGGTATCGAAATCTACAAGGGCAAGCCGATCTTCTATTCGCTCGGCAATTTCGCGATGATGAACAACTCGCTGGATGACGTCCCAGCCGACATGTACGAGCAATTTGGCGTCGATCCGGCCAATGCCACGGCGCCCGAATTGCTGCAGGCCCGCAACGGGCGCTCATTTGCCGATCCGGTGTTGTTTGAATCGGTCGTTGCCGTCAGCAGCTTCGCCAAGGGCCGGGTTGCCGAGATCCGGTTGTACCCGATCGATCTGGGCACTTCGGTGGACGGTGCGGGGCGCGGTGTGCCGGGAAACGCCAGCCCTGCTGTCGCGCGGCGCATCCTCGAACGGCTGCAGCGCTTGTCCGCGCCCTACGGCACGACAATCGCGATCGAAGGCGGGGTCGGGGTGATCCGTATTCCGGCACAATGAGCAAGGGTTGGCGCTGTTGGAGCGGCCAACCGAATAGCGGAGGATGATGAAGGCGATGCCCGATGCTAACACTGGCACCATGACTGCACATCCCCGCTATCCGCTGGTCTTTTCTCCGCTCGATCTGGGCTTCACCAGTCTCAAGAATCGCATCCTGATGGGATCGATGCACACCGGACTTGAAGATATCGAGGGCGGCTTCGAGCGCATGGCGGCCTTTTTCGCCGAGCGCGCGCGCGGCGGGGTGGGGATGATCATCACCGGCGGCATTGCCCCCAATCACGAGGCCGGCGGTGGCGGCAAGCTTTCGACTCCACAGGAAGCGGCGCAGCACCGCATTGTTACCGAGGCGGTGCACGCCGCGGCGCCGGATGTGAAGATCGTCATGCAGATACTCCACGCGGGGCCGCTCGCCGGCACGCCGGCCTGCGTAGCGCCGTCGGCCATCCGATCCCGCATCGGCCGTTTTGTGCCCAATGAACTGGATGCGGACGGGATCGAGAAGCAGTTGGCCGATTTCGCCAACTGCGCTGTTCAGGCAAAAGCCGCCGGTTATGACGGCGTCGAGATCATCGGTTCGGCCGGCTATCTTCTCTCCACCTTCCTGGTCGAAAAAACCAACACCCGCACCGACGAATGGGGCGGAAGTTTTGCAAACCGCATGCGCTTTCCGGTGGAGGTGATCCGCCGCACGCGCGAGGCCGTGGGCGATGATTTCATCCTGATCTTCCGCATCCCGGCCATGGATATGCTGGAAGGCGGCATGTCGGGCGAGGAGGTGATCCAGCTGGCGCAAGCGGTGGAGGCCGCCGGCGCCACCATCATCTCCACCCATTTCACTTGGCATGAATCGCAAGTGCCGACCATCGCCACCATGGTGCCGCGCGCGGCCTTCGCCGAAGTGACGGGGCGGATTCGCAAGCATGTCGGCGTGCCGATGATCACCTCGAACCGCATCAACATGCCCGAAACGGCGGAACAGGTGCTGGCCGCCGGTCATGCCGATCTGGTGTCGATGGCGCGGCCGATGCTGGCCGATGCCGATCTGGTCAACAAGGCGTTCGAAGGCCGCGAGGACGAGATCAACACCTGCATCGCCTGCAACCAGGCCTGCCTTGATCACACCTTCACCGGCAAGCTAACCTCGTGCCTGGTCAACCCGCGCGCCTGCAATGAAACGCTGATGGTGGTGAAGCCTGCCAGCGTCGTGCGTGATCTGGCCGTGGTCGGGGCCGGGCCAGCTGGCCTCGCCTTCGCGGTGGAGGCGGCGCAGCGCGGCCACACGATTACGCTGTATGACGCCGCGTCCGAAATCGGCGGCCAGTTCAATCTTGCCAAGCGCGTGCCCGGCAAGGAGGAGTTCCACGAGACCCTGCGCTATTTCAAGCGCATGATCGACAAACTTGGCATCACGCTCAAGCTCAATACCCGCGTCGATGCAGACAGCCTCGCCGCGGCTGGCCACGACGAAGTTATCGTCGCCACCGGCATTCGCCCGCGCACGCCCGACATGCCGGGCATCGATCACCCCAAGGCGGTGCCCTATATCGACGCTATCCTGGGCCGCAGACCGATTGGCCGCCGTGTCGCCATCATGGGCGCCGGCGGCATCGGGTTCGATGTGGCAACGCTGATCACGCATGCCGGGCCGTCGGCTGCGGTGGATATCCCGACTTTCTGCCGCGAATGGGGCGTCGATTTCGTCAATCACCCGCGCGGCGGTGTGACCGGGCTGGTACCGCAGATTGAAAAGGCCGACCGTGAGGTGGTGATCCTGCAACGCCGCGACGGCGCGCCTGGCAAGTCGCTGGGCCGTACCACCGGCTGGACCCATCGGCTGAGCCTGGTGCGGCGCGGCGTGCGGATGATGGGCGGGGTTACTTATCTGAAGATTGATGATGCCGGATTGCACGCCTTGGTAAACGGTGAACAGCGGCTGTTCGAGGTGGACACGGTCATCATCTGCGCGGGGCAGGAGCCTGAGCGCGCGCTGTATGATGCACTGGTGGCGCGCGGGTTGCCGGCAAAGCTGATCGGCGGCGCCAGCGAAGCGACGGAGCTCGACGCCAAGCGCGCCATTGCCGAAGCGACGGAACTGGCGCTGGCCAGCTAGCGTCACAAAAGGGCGCAACCAGCGCCAGGGGAACCAAACCATGCAAGCATCACCACGGCCGGGCTTCCGGAACGCAGCAGCAAGGGCGGTCATTCTTCTGGCGGTGGTCGTTGCGGGAGCTGCACGTGCGGCACCGGTTCAAACCGACGACGGCGCCTATACGCGCTACGAATTGCTGGCGCCTGCGTCTCACAAGTTCCGTATCGTGTACGACATCACCGCCACGACCGCTGGAGCCCGGGCCTATTACAATCCCATCCGCACCGGCAGCATCGCCACCGACGAGCGTGTGACTGACTTGGCGACCGGCGCGCCACTGGCCTTTGCCGAGGTTGGCGACGAAGTTGCGCGTGCCGGCGGGGTCTCCAACGCATCTCCCGACAGCAAATATATCGCAGTCACGCTGGTGCGACCTGTGCCCGAAGGCGGCGGCGGGCGCATCCGGATCGACAAGACCTATCAAGACGCCAAGAGCTATTACACGGACGGCGATGCCATCGTTTTCGACCGCTCTCTGGGGATCAAGCGCAATGCTGTTGTCCTGCCGGCAGGCTACCGTTTGGCGTCGGTGAATGTGCCGGTGCAGGTGCTGCAACAGGCTGATGGCCGCATCGCGGTGTCGTTTCTGAATGCCACGCCGGCGGCGATGCCGCTGGTCATCCGCGCCGTTCCCGGCAGCGTGATTGCATCCGGATCAAGCATGGCCGCCAAGATCAGCGAACGCGCAGCCCAAACCCGCGAGATCGTCTATTATCTGCAACCGCCCGAAACCCACAGTTTCGACCTGACCCATGACTATACCGAAGAACGACCGGGGATTGGCGCCTATGTCAACGTCGTTCGGGCCGGCAGCACGGTGTCCAACCCGTCGGCCCGCGACCTCGATACGGGCGCCGCGCTGACAACCGAATTGGTGCGCGGAGCGGCAATCACCGCAATCGATCCCCGGGAAACGCGCGTAATCGCCGCGACCACCGCCGTGGTGTTCCGCTTTCCGCCCGTTGCGGCAGGGGCCAGCCAGCGCATCCGCATCGCCGAAACCTACACCGATCCTGATCGCTACCGCATCGTGGACGGCGAGCTTGTATGGCACCGCGCATTCGGTCGGCCGGCCAACGCCGTCGTGCTGCCAGCCGGCTGGGTGCTCACCAATTCGACGATACCGGCAGCGATCAGCACGATCCCCGACGGGCGGACGCGGCTGGACTTCGTCAATCCGCGCCCTGATGACATCGCTGTGGTGATCACAGCCCGACGGGCCGGTTGATGCTGCGCTGGATGCCCCGCGAGGATTCGAACCTCGATTAACGGTGTCAGAGACCGGAGTCTTACCTTTAGACGACAGGGCAACAGCCAGCGAAGGCCGGCGTTTACCGACTGGGGCGGCCACGGTCAACCGTCTGATGTGGTCCAAATGCGCCAGTGTCCACAGCTGTGGCCGAAGTAGAGGATGATTTGCCATCATCCGATGAATTGGCTAGCGTGTTTTCAGGTTCCGTTGCGGCGGCGTCCCTTGGGGGCGCGTGGTCAAGGCGGTATGTGAATGTGACTGGACTTGCCGATGCCGGCCCCGCTTGAATCCGCTGACGGCCCCCGCCGCGGCACCGCCGCCCGAAGCCGGATGCACCCATCCCAGCAGCGCCGCGCGCCGGCCTATGGCGCGCTTGATCTGGGCACCAATAATTGCCGATTGCTGATCGCCAGGCCGTCACCAGATGGCTTCACCGTCGTGGATGCCTATAGCCGGGTGGTGCGGTTGGGCGAGGGGCTGCTGGAGGCGGGACGGCTTTCCGATGCAGCGATGGACCGCACGCTGGCCGCATTGTCAGCCTGCTCCGAAAAGCTGGCGCGCCGTGATGTGCGCCTCACCCGCAATGTCGCCACCGAAGCCTGCCGGCGCGCAAGCAATGGCCTGGCCTTCGTGGAGCGCGTGTATCAGGAAACCGGCATCGCGCTGGATGTGATCAGCGCGGCCGAAGAAGCGCGTCTGGCGGTGCTGGGCTGCCATGTGCTGATTGATGGCGATGGCCCGCCCGCACTGGTGTTCGATATCGGCGGCGGTTCGACCGAACTGATGCTGGTGGCGCCTTCGGGCATTGGCGACGCGCCGCCGGCCATCATCGAGTGGATTTCAATGCCGTGGGGCGTGGTGTCACTGGCCGAAACTGAACCGCAATGGCCGCAGGTTGCCGACCGCGTTGACGCCTATGATCGGATGCTGGCCGAGATGTGGCCCTGGCTAGATCGATTCGCCGCTAAACTGGCGGCGCGCGGTGTGAACGAGGTTCAGTTGCTGGGCACATCCGGCACCATCACCACTTTGGCCAGCGTGCAACTGGGCTTGCCCGGCTATGACCGGCGGCGGGTGGATGGCTGTGCGGTGGATACGGGTGCGCTGGCGGCGCTGTGCCGGTCGATCGGGCACAGCAGCGTTCAGGAGCGCGCCCGCATCGCTTGTGTGGGGCCAGACCGCGCCGAACTGATCGTTGCCGGCTGCGCCATTCTGGAAGCCATCCTCACCCGCTGGCCGGGCGTGCAGGTGCGGGTGGCCGATCGCGGCATCCGCGAAGGTATCTTGCGCACCTTGATGACGCGCGACGGCGTATGGGCGGCTGGCAAATGAGTGGTGCAGGACCCAGTGGCCCCGGCGGCCGGTCGCGTGGCGGCAAGGTGCGGGTGAAGACCGCGCGCAAACGCACGCCGCAATCGGCGGCCTGGCTGGAACGGCACCTGAACGATCCCTATGTGGCTGCCGCCAAGGCCCAAGGCTATCGCAGCCGCGCCGCCTTCAAGCTGAAGGAACTGGATGAACAGTTCGGCCTGCTGGCCGGCGTTGATCGCGTCGTCGATTTGGGCGCCGCGCCCGGCGGCTGGTGCCAGGTGGTGAAGCAGAAACGGCCAAAGGCGCGGGTGGTGGGCATGGATCTGCTGGCCATCGAGCCGCTGGCCGGCGTCGACCTGTTCCAGAAGGACATCACCGATGACGACAGCGAAGCGCTGATCCTCAGCGTACTGGGTGGCCCAGCCGATCTGGTGATGAGCGACATGGCCGCCAACACCGTGGGCCACAAGCAGACCGACCATCTGCGTACCATGGGCCTGATCGAGGTTGGGCTGGACATGGCCACGCGGCTGCTGCGGCCGGGCGGCAGTTTCCTGGCCAAGGTGCTGGCCGGCGGCGGCGATGGCCAGTTGACCGCGCTGTTGAAACGGCATTTCACCACGGTGAAGCATGTGAAGCCACCGGCCAGCCGCAAGGGATCGAGCGAGTGGTACGTGGTGGCGCAAGGGTTCAAGGCCAACCAACAGCCTGTTGAATAAGCAGACATTGCGTCGCACGCCGCGCACTGGCAAGCATTCGCCATGCGATTCATCCTGCCTCTCGCCCTTCTGCTGACCGCCGCCGCCCCGGCGCCGGCAATCGATGTGGCGCAGATGAAGCGCGACGTCGAAACATTGGCGTCAGACGCGTTCGAGGGCCGCGCGCCGACCACGCCCGGTGAGGCCAAAACCATCGCCTATCTGGCGCAGCGCATGGCCGCCATTGGCCTGAAGCCCGCCTATAACGGGACATGGCTGCAGCCGGTGCCGCTGGTTTCGATCACCACTGATCCGGCCGCGCAATTGCGTGTTGCGGGCGGAAAAGAGCCGATCGCACTGGCGATGAACAGCGATGTGGCCGTGGTGACCCGGCTGCCGCAAAGCCAGGTGAGCGTGAACGCGTCTGACATCGTCTTCGTCGGCCACGGCATCGTCGCGCCGGAGCGGGGCTGGAACGATTATGCCGGCGTCGATGTGCGCGGCAAGACGGTGCTGGTGCTGGTAAACGACCCAGACTGGCGGACGCCGGCGATGGGCAAGGCCGCCGGGCCGTTCAACGGCCGGGCGATCACCTATTATGGCCGCTACACCTACAAATATGAGGAAGCGCTGCGCCAGGGCGCGGCGGCGGCGCTGGTCATCCATGATGATGAACCGGCCGGCTATCCGTGGGGCGTGATCGGCACCAGCGTCGGGCGGCCATCGCTGGGCCTGGATCAGGGCAGCGCGGCGCAGCCGGTGCTGCAGTATCAGGGCTGGATCACGCGGAAGGCCGCGGCGCGTGTGCTGGCCAGCGCCGGCCATGATCTGGCCTGGCTGGAACAGGCCGCCACCCGGCCCGACTTCCGCGCCATGACCACCGGCCTGACGGGCTCGCTGACGCTCGACAACACGGTGGAACGGTCGGTTTCGCACAATGTCGTCGGTCTGCTGCCCGGAACGAAGCGGCCGGACGAGGTGGTGCTGGTGACCGCGCACTGGGACCATGTCGGCCGCTGCAAGGCCGATGCGAGCGGTGACGATATCTGCAACGGCGCGCTGGACAATGCGTCGGGCACGGCCGGGGTGCTGGCCCTGGCCGGGCATTTTGCCCGGGCGCCGCGCACCGAGCGCAGCCTGTTGTTCATGGCGGTGACCCTGGAGGAGGCCGGTCTGTACGGTTCGGCCTGGTATGCCGATCATCCGATCTTCCCGCTCGGCAAGACGGTGGGCGGCGTCAATATGGACGTGCTGTCGATGAATGGCGCGCTTGATGGCTTCACCATCACCGGCGCCGGCCAATCGGAACTGGAGGCACTTGCGACCCGGCTGGCGGCCGCGCAGGGGCGCCGGCTGGTGCCGGAAGCTTCGCCGGAAAAGGGCCGCTATTTCCGGTCCGACCATTTCAGCCTGGCCCGCCAGGGCGTGCCGATGCTGATGGCGATCGGCGGCGGCGAACTGATCGGCAAGCCACCGGGCGCAGCGGAAGCGGCGGCGAAGGATTTTGTCGATAACCGTTATCACCAGCCATCCGACGAATATGATCCCAATTGGGATTGGGGCGGCGCAGTGCAGGATCTGACGCTGTTTGCCGATTTCGCCCGCACACTGGCCAATGGCCGCAACTGGCCGAACTGGCTGCCCGACAGCGAATTCCGCACGATCCGCGACCAAAGTCGCGCAGGAGTGAAGTAATGACTGCCCGCCAGCCCGCCGAGTGGGCGCCGCACGCTGCAACCTGGACTGCCTTTCCCTCCCATGCTGAGCTGTGGGAGGATGATCTGGCCCCGGCACAGGAAGAAGTCGCAGCCATGGTGCGGGCCATCGCCAGGGGCGAGCGCGTTGAACTGCTGGTGGCAAATGCCGCTGCCGCTGCCGCTGCTCGGGCGTTGCTGGGTGATGTGGATGTGCAGCTGCACGATTATGGCTTTGGCGATATCTGGCTGCGCGATACCGGGCCCTTGTTCCTGCAATCGCCGCACGGCATGGCGGCGGCCGGTTTCCGCTTCAATTTCTGGGGCGGCAAATATGATCTGCCCGGCGATGAGGGCGTTGCCGCCTTTGTTGCCGATATGACGAAAACGCCGCTGGCAAAACACGGCTGGGTTCTTGAAGGCGGCGCCATCGATGTGGATGGCACTGGGCTGGTGGTGACCACCGAGCAATGTTTGCTCAATCCCAATCGCAACCCCAAGATGGATCAGGTGGAAGTGGAAAGCCATCTGCGCCGCGATCTTGGGCTGGACCGGGTGCTGTGGCTGGGCGACGGCCTGCTGAACGATCACACCGATGGCCATGTCGATAATCTGGCGCGTTTCGTTGGCCCCGGCCGTCTGGCGCTTCCGGTGGCGGCGGGCAAGGATGATCCCAACAAGGATGTCTATGAAGACGCCTGGGAACGCGCCCGCGATTTCGGGTTGGAGATCGTGCCGATCCCATCGCCGGGCAAGGTGCTGCGCGATGGCGAGATCATCCCGGCCAGCCACATGAATTTCTATATCGCCAATGCCGTCGTGGTGGTGCCGCTGTATGGCACTGCCAGCGATGACGACGCCGTGAAGGCCATCGCCGCGATTTTCCCCGACCGCGAAGTGATCGGTATGCGCGCTGATCATATCCTTACCGGCGGCGGCAGCTTCCACTGCATCACCCAGCAGCAGCCGAAATAAGGCGGCATCTTTCGCCCGCCACATTCGTGCGCTAGGGGCGAAAACATGACCCGTTTGATCACCGTCGCCGGCCTGCAACTGGCCTTTTCTGGCAATCGCGATGCCGATATTGCCATGACCGCCGCCGCTGCCCGGGCCGCCGCTGACGGCGTGGACGTCGTGCTGCCGCCCGAATTGTTCGAAGGCCATTATTTCTGCCGGCATGAAGACGAAGGCCTGTTCGTCAATGCGCTGCCACTGGACAAGCATCCGGCCGTCGCCGCGATGCGCGAAGTGGCGCTGGAAACGAAAACTTACATTCCCTGTTCCTTCTTCGAGAAGGACGGGCATCACCACTACAACAGCCTGGCCATGATCGATGATGGCGGCAACGTGATGGGCGTCTATCGCAAGAGCCATATCCCTGACGGGCCGGGCTATGAGGAAAAATTCTATTTCCGCCCCGGCAACACCGGTTTCAAGGTGTGGAACACCAAGAAGGGTGTCATCGGCGTCGGCATCTGCTGGGATCAATGGTATCCCGAAACCGCTCGCGCCATGATGCTGATGGGCGCCGAAGTGCTGCTCTACCCCACCGCCATTGGCACCGAACCGCATGATCCGGAGCTCGACACGCGTCGGCTGTGGCGCCGGGCGATGGTGGGCCATGCCGTGTCCAACGTGGTGCCTGTGCTGGCCTGCAATCGCATCGGCACCGAAGAAGCCGGCACACCGCACGCGCAGACATTTTATGGCACCAGCTTCGCCTGCGATCAGCGCGGCGACATTGTCGATGATCTCGATGATGTGACGCCCGGCGTCGTGAAGGCGACCTTCAACCTCGATCTCGCCGCCCGTCACCGCGCTGCGTTCGGCTTTTTCCGCGATCGCCGGCCGGAGCTTTACGGTCGGCTGGCGCAGGACATCTAGAGCGGTTTTCGATCAGGTTGTATCGTATCCGCAGGCTGTGAAGTAATTGGCGCATTCCTGGGGAGAGTAGAGGTCGAGGATGCGGCTGATGGCGTCCCACAGGCCGTGGATCGTGCGCTCGGCAGCCTTTCGCAGGTGGGCCTTGAGCTTTGAGAACGCCTTCTCGATCGGGTTGAAGTCGGGGCTGTAGGGCGGCAGGAACAAGAGGTCTGCGCCGGCGGCTTCGATGGCTGCGCGGATGGCTGGCCCCTTGTGGCTCGACAGATTGTCCATGATGACGATGTCGCCGGGCGAGAGCTCGGGCACGAGGACCTGGGTCACATAGGCGGTAAAGGCATCGCGGTTGATGGGGCCATCGAG
>NZ_JAUMBI010000246.1:22578-27485 GCF_032115815.1 Sandarakinorhabdus sp. | reverse complement strand
GGCACCGACAGGCAGCCTTCCTGATAGACTGACAGTTCGTCGGATTCCCAGGTGATCTCCGGGTTGATGAACACGCGCGGTTCCTTCACGCGCACGATCTTGTCGGGATCGGCATCTTCCGGCGTGTCATCGGCTTCGCGCTGCAGATCGATCACCAGGATGCGTTCGGCCACGCCCACCTGGATGGCGGCAAGGCCGATGCCGGGCGCGTCATACATGGTCTCGAACATGTCGGCGATCAGCGTGCGGTGCGCGTCGGTGACGGTTTCCACGGGCCTGCTGATCTGCTTCAGCCGCGCGTCGGGCGTTTCGATGATGGGGAGGATGGCCATGGGCGGCACGTATGGTGCAGGTGGCGGGGCGTCAAGAGCTGCGGCAATCGGCGGGCACACCCACGAGTCACAGCTTTTCAGCCGGGCGCGGTGCAGGCAAGGTGGCGCTGACCACGAAAACAAAGAGGAAGACGACATGAACCGACTGGCAGGCAAGGTGGCGCTGATCACCGGCGCAGCGCAGGGCCTGGGCGAGGCGATGGCCCGCCGCATGGTGGAAGAAGGCGCCCGCGTGGTGCTGACCGATATCAACGAGACCGGCGTGAAGGCGGTGGCGGCCAGCATCGGCGATGCCGCCGTCGCCTGCCGCCACGATGTCACCAGCATGGACGATTGGGCCGCCGCCATCGCCTTCGCCGAAGAAAAATTCGGCGGCTTCCATGTGCTGGTCAATAATGCCGGCATCGCCGGCGGTTCAACGGTGGAAGCCACCGATTTCGACACCTGGAAGCGCGTGCACAGCATCGATCTCGACAGCGTGTTCCTCGGCTGCAAGCTGAGCCTGCCGACCATGGCCCGCACGGTGCGCGAAACCGGCGTGCGCGGCAGCATCATCAATCTTTCGAGCATCGCCGGCGTGATCGCCGCCCACAACAGCGCCGCCTACAACAGCGCCAAGGCCGCCGTGCGCCACCTGACCAAGAGCGTGGCGCTGCACTGTGCCAAGCAGAAATATCGCATCACCTGCAACAGCATCCACCCGGTGTTCATCGACACGCCGATCCTGAAGGGCATCACCGACGCCATGGGCCGCGAAGCCGGGCTGGAAAAGCTGGGCCGGCAGATCCCGCTGGGCGCCGTGGGAGAACCGGATGATATCGCCTGGGCTGCCGTCTATCTGGCCAGCGACGAAGCCAAGATGGTGACTGGCCATGGCCTGTATGTGGATGGCGGCATCAGCGCGATGTGAGGCGCCGGCCGGAAACCCGCAGGCCTCGTACAAAATGAACTATTGGTAAAATAGGGTTAGCGTCTTGCAGTTGCAGGGCGGACGGTTAAGGCAAGGAGGTGATCAAGGCTCGGGGGGCCCGTGTTCAGTGCCAATGACATGCAGACTCGCAATGTCTTGCCAGACGTGCATTTTGCGCTTCCGGCGCTGCAGCTGCGACTGCTGATCACCACTTATTATGGTGTTTCAACGCCGGTCGCGCTGGAAGACCATCTCCACCCCGAATGGGGCAATATCCGCTTCACCATCACCGGCGAATGGTCGGTGGAACGGCCCGGCTCTACCGATCCCACGGGAACGCACGGAGCCCTGTTTGGGCCCACGGATCGTACTGCCATTGTCCGTTCGGCTGGGCCGGGCCGCACAGTGGGCGTGGGACTTACGGCAATGGGCTGGGCGACGCTCGTACAGCACTCAGCGGATGAACATGCCAATCGCATCCACGATCTGGCCGTAATCTACGGGCTGGGTGCCGAGCGCCTGTGGGCCGATCTGTGCGCCAGTGATTGGGAAGGCTGCTGCGCGCTATTTGATCAGTTTTTCGGCGAGCTGGCCGCCGTCGCGCCGCCGCCCGACCCGCTGATCGAACGGGTGCAGCAGGCGCTGGTGAGCGGCAACATCGATACGGTGCAGCATTTCGCCGACGGGCTGGCGATGACCGAGCGCACCCTGGCGCGGCTGTGCCGCCGCGCCTTCGGCTTTTCCCCCAAGCAGTTGCTGCGCCGCCAGCGCTTCCTGCGCACACTGGCCCAGATCGGGGATCGGCTCGACCAGCCGCTTTCGACGCTGCTCGATGGCGGTTATTATGACCAGTCGCACTTCATCCGGGAATTCAGGGCTTACATGGGCATGGCGCCGCTGGCCTATTTCAACAGCCCGCGCCAGATGATGCGCCGCGCCGGCGCCGAACGGCTGCGCACCGCCGGCGCCCGCGTGCAGGGTCTGCATCAACCGGGCTGAGTCACCGGCCCATCAGCCATTCGCCCAGCGTGCGCCCGAACGGCAGGGTGAACAGGCCGGCGATCAACAGGCTGCCGATTACCAGGCCGCGGATATTGCCTTCATGCCCTGCCCGGTCATGCCGGCGCGCCTTCAGCACCGCCTGCGGCACCGAAACGGCCACAAACAGGCTGATGGCATGGATGGGGGAAAAATCGCCCACGAACACCCCGCCCAGCTGCCGGGAACCCGCGTTGAAACACAGGGTGAGCAGCGCGTTGCCCAGCATCAGCGCCGCCCAGATGCGACCCAGCAGGCGATGGCGCGGCGTGCCCTTTGGCCCCAACAGCATCGGCACGGTTACGCCCATGATGATGATCATGCTGGCCAGGTGGATCTGCACCAGCAGCGGCAGGCCCGGAAACTGGCTGGCACCGCGCGCCACCGCCACCAGCACCACGGCCAGTAGTGCCGCGGTGGCAATGGCCAGATTGCGGTTGGACAAGAACGACGCCATCACACCCCCCGATCTGAAGCCCCGGTGTCGCTGCGCAACCGGGGCGGCGCAAGCTGTTTTACGCTGCGGCCAATTTGCGATAAGGGCGCGCGATGAACATCGATGCCTCCCCGACCAACGACGACACGCCTCTTCCCGCCGAGGTCATGCCGATCCCCGGCCTGTCTGATCCGATGGTGCTGCCGCGCAAGGCCATGGCGCGTGCCGATGGCAAGCGCCCGCTGATCGGCCTGTCAAAGGATCAGCTACGCGCCGCGCTGGCCGAGATTGGCCTGCCGGCCAAGCAGCTCAACATGCGCGCCAGCCAAGTGTGGCACTGGCTCTATCACCGCGGCGTGACAGAGATTTCGGCGATGGCCAACATCGCCAAGGACACGCGCGCCCTGCTGGATGAACATTTCGTTGTGGGCCGCCCGGAAGTGGTGACGGCGCAGGTGTCGAATGACGGCACCCGCAAGTGGCTGCTGCGCTTCGGCGATGGCGAGGAAGCCGAATGCGTGTTCATTCCCGATGCCTGGCGCGGCACGTTGTGCGTGTCTTCGCAGGTGGGCTGCACGCTCAACTGCCGTTTCTGCCACACCGGCACGATGAAGCTGGTGCGCAACCTCACCGCCGCCGAAATCGTCGGCCAGGTCATGCTGGCGCGCGATGCGCTGGGCGAGTGGCCGGGCGCGACGCCTGTGCCGATCACCCGGCCCACCACCAGCGATGCCGCCGACGATCTGGACGAGGATGACGTGCCGTGGGTGCCCGGCGCGCACAATGCGGGCAGCAATTACACGTCCGAAGGCCGCATGCTCACCAACATCGTGATGATGGGCATGGGCGAGCCGCTCTACAATTTCGACAATGTGCGCGATGCGTTGCAGATCGTCATGGATGGTGATGGCCTGGGCCTGTCCAAGCGCCGCATCACGCTGTCCACCAGCGGCGTGGTGCCGATGATGGCGCGGGCTGGCAAGGAAATCGGCGTCAACCTCGCCGTGTCCTTGCACGCCGTCACCAAGGAAATCCGCGACGAGATCGTGCCGATCAACAAGAAATACGGCATCGAACAATTGCTGCAGGCCTGCGCCGATTATCCCGGCGTCAACAACGCCCGGCGCATCACCTTTGAATATGTGATGCTGGCCGGCAAGAACGACAGCGACGAGGATGCGCACGAACTGGTGCGGCTGATCCGCAAATATCGCCTGCCGGCCAAGGTGAACCTGATCCCGTTCAACCCGTGGCCGGGCAGCATCTATGAATGTTCGTCGCAGGAACGCATCCGCGCCTTTTCGGACATCATCTTCAAGGCCGGCATCAGCGCCCCGGTGCGCACGCCGCGCGGACGGGACATCATGGCAGCCTGCGGCCAGCTGAAATCGGCGTCGGAAAAAATCAGCCGGGCGGAACTGGACAAGCGCGCAGCGGAAAAGGAACTGGGCTGGGTCGATTAAGGCGCTCCACCCGGCAACCCCTTCTCCACATCGCGCATGTAATCACGGGCAAGTGGCAGCGCATCCCGCCGTTTGGTCAACTGTATCTGCACGTTCATGTGGCCATCATTGGCAAAGGCGCACCACGCCGCCGCCAGATAGAACATCCACATCCGATAGAAGCGGCCATCATACAGCGATGTGATCGCGGCTTCCTGTGCGGCGCAGCGGTCATACCAGGCCTTCAGCGTGTGGGCATAATGCAGGCGCAACACCTCGATGTCGGTGATCCACAGCCAGGCCCGCTCCACCGCCGGCACGATCTGCGACAGCGCCGGGGAATAGCCCCCGGGGAAGATGTATTTCGCCGTCCACGGATCCGTGGCCCCCGGCCCGTCGGCACGGGCGATGGTGTGGAGCAACGCCACGCCGTCGGTGGCCAGCAGGCGCTCTACGGTATCGAAGAACTGCTGATAATGCGGCAGGCCGACATGTTCGAACATGCCAACTGAGACGATCCGATCAAACTGCCCGCTCATCTGGCGATAGTCGATCAGCTGGTAGTCAACGCCGGTCAGCCCCTGCCGTTCGGCTTCGGCGCGGGCATATTTCAACTGTTCTTCCGAAAGGGTGATGCCGGTCACCTGCGCGCCCGACACCTTGTGCAGGTAGCGTGCCAGCCCGCCCCAGCCGCAGCCGATATCGAGCACGCGTTGCCCCGGTTTCAGATCAAGCTTGGCCGCGATATG
>NZ_JAUMBI010000246.1:0-22568 GCF_032115815.1 Sandarakinorhabdus sp. | reverse complement strand
CAGCTTGGCTTCCTGCGCGGCGTCCAGCGTGGTGATGCCCGGCGCCCAATAGGCGCAGCTATATTGCCGGTGCGGATCGAGGAACAGGTCGTAGAGCCGATCATCAAGGTCATAATGATGGGCGACGTTGCGCTTTGATCGGCGCTCGAAATTGATCCCGTCCCACCACGCCGCCAGCCGCGCCTGCCGCCACAGCGCAAAGCGCACCGGATTGTCGCGTTCCCAGCGCAGATTGTGGGTGACGAGATCGAGCAGGGCAAAGATATCGCCCTGCTCCATGACCAGCCGGCCATCCATGAAGGCCTCGCCCGCGCCGAGCGCCGGATTGAGCGCAATGGCGCGCGCCGTGGCGTTGCTGGCCAAGCGGATATGAACCGGCGCGCGCGTGGCGCTGGGCCTGCCATAGCGCCGCTTGCCGCCGGCCGGATCGATCACGACCAACTCGCCATCCTGCATGAAGCGCTTGAAGAGGCGATCAAACAACCACATGCCGGCAGACTGCCAAAGCTGCCGGCAAGGTCAAGTCAGGGGTATGACGTGGTGTTCAGGCGCGCGCAACACTGACCATCGCCGGGCGCAGCAGGCGATCGCGGATCGTCCAGCCACTGGCCAGTTCGGCCACCACGCTGCCGGCGTCCATGTCGCTTTCCACCTCCAGCATCGCCTGATGGCGATTGGGATCAAGCGGTTCACCGGCGGTGATCTCAATACGGGCAATTCCTTGCCGACCGAAGATCGCCAGCAATTCACGCTCGGTCGCCTCGATGCCGGCGCGGACATTGTCAAAACCATCGGCCGGCAGCGCGGCCACGGCGCGGCGCAGATTTTCGGCCACCGCCAGCATGTCGCGGGCAAAGCCGGTGACAGCATATTGCGTCGCTTCCGCCTTGTCGCGCTCCAGCCGGCGCCGGGTGTTCTCCATGTCTGCCATGGTGCGCAGCACGCGATCCTTCAGATCGGCAATTTCCTGATCCTTGGCCAGCAGCGCTTCGGCCAGATCGATCTCCGAGGCGGCCGCTTCGGGCGCTTCGTTTTCCGGGGTTTCGGTGTTTTCGGTCGTGCCAGAGTTTTCGGTTGTGTCTGTCATGATACCAGTCTGCTCAGGGTTCGGGCGGTGTAATCCACCATGGGGATGACGCGTGCATAGTTCAACCGCGTCGGCCCGATAACCCCCACAACGCCGATCACCTTGCCATCGTTCCCGCGATAGGGTGCGGCAATGACGCTGGACCCCGACAACGAGAACAGGCGCGATTCTGCCCCGATGAAGATGCGCGCTGCCTCTGCCTCGCGGGCGCGGTCGAGCAGGCGGATGAGTTCGGCCTTGTCTTCCAGATCATCCAGCAACTGGCGCACCCGTTCAAGATCCACCGCGTCTTCGACCAGATTGGCCTGGCCGCGCACGATCAGCACGGGGCGGGCCGCCGCATCCGAAGACCAGGCCGCAAGCCCGGCCGCCACTGCCGTCTGCGTCAGCGTATCGAGCATGGCGCGATCACGAGCGATCTCTTGGCTCATGCGCGCCGTGGCTTCGGCCAGCGTCAGCCCGGCCAGCCGCGTGGTGATATAGTTGGCCGCGGCTTCCAGCGAGGCCGGCAGCACGCCCACCGGCAGATCGAGCAGCCGGTTTTCGACACTGCCATCGGCGCCGACCAGCACCACCAGCGCGCGGGTGGGAGACAGCGGCACGAAACTGATCTGGCGGATGACGAGTTCGCGCGCCGGCACCAGCACCAGCCCGGCGCACTGCGACAGGCCCGACAGCGCGGCGGTGGTGCGTGTCAACGCTTCTTCCATTGCCACGCCCGGTGCCAGCCCGGCTTCCAGCGCGGCGCGTTCATCCTGCGACGGTTCGGCGGCCTGCATCATGCCATCAACGAACATCCTGAGGCCTAGCTCGGTCGGCAGCCGCCCGGCGGATGTGTGCGGCGCAGCCAGCAGGCCGAGTTCCTCCAGATCCTGCATCACATTGCGGATCGAGGCCGGCGACAGGCCCAACCCGCCTTTTGAGAGCGTGCGGCTCCCCACCGGCGCACCCGACACCAGATAGGCATCGACAATCTGCCGGAAAATCTCGCGCGCTCGCGTGTTGAGCTCGGCCAGCGCCAAGGTCTGCTGGTTCGTTGGCTGCATAGGCGCAATCTAAGGTGCGAGGGCACGCGGCGCAATGGGCGCTTCCCTTCGGAGCCCCCACGCAATAAGGCCCACCCAACAGCAATCAGGAAAGACACGCCCCATGCGCCCATCAGGCCGCGCCCCCGATCAGATGCGCACCATCGAGATGATCCCCGGCTTTTCAGCCCACGCCGAAGGATCGTGCCTGGTGAAATTCGGCAACACCCATGTGCTGGTGACCGCCAGCGTGGAAGACCGGGTGCCGCCGTGGCTGCGCGGTGGCGGCAAGGGCTGGGTGACGGCCGAATATGGCATGCTGCCGCGCGCCACCCATACCCGCGGCCAGCGCGAAGCCGCCAAGGGCAAACAATCGGGCCGCACCCAGGAAATCCAGCGCCTGATCGGCCGCTCCCTGCGCGCGGTCACCGATCTGGTGCTGCTGGGCGAACGCCAGATCACGCTGGATTGCGACGTGATCCAGGCCGATGGTGGCACTCGGACGGCGGCGATTTCCGGCGCCTGGGTGGCGCTGCGCCTCGCCATCGACGCGATCCACGCCAAGACGCCGCTGTCCGGCGATCCGCTGAGCCTTCAGGTCGCGGCGATTTCGTGCGGGATCTACAATTGCAATCCGGTGCTCGATCTGGATTATATCGAAGACTCGGCGGCCGGCACCGATGCCAATTTCGTGCTGACCAACCAGGCCGGCATCGTGGAAGTGCAAGGCACCGCCGAAGGCGAACCGTTCGACGAGGAAGCGCTGCTGCGCCTGCTGCGCCTGGCCCGCATCGGCTGCAACGAGGTGTTTGCCGCGCAGCTGAAGGCGGTCGGCCGGTGAGGCAGCTGCTGCCGGGCCGGCTGGTGCTGGCCACGCACAATCCCGGCAAGGTGGTGGAACTGGCCGAACTGCTGAACCCGCACGGGCTCGACGTGATATCAGCCGGCGACCTTGGCCTGCCGGAACCGGATGAGACGGAAACGAGCTTCATCGGCAACGCCCGGCTGAAGGCGCTGTCTGCTGCCACGCTCAGCGGCCTGCCGGCGATTGCCGACGATAGCGGCCTGTGCGTCGACGGCCTTGGCGGCGCGCCCGGCATCTACTCGGCGCGTTGGGCCGGGCCGGGCAAGGACTTCTCGGTCGCCATGGCCCGCGTGAACGACGAACTGGGTGACAAGCCCCGCACCGCCCACTTCATCTGCGCGCTGTGCGTGGCCTGGCCCGATGGCCATACCGAAGTGGTGGAAGGCCGGGTGGATGGCACGCTGGTGTGGCCGCCGCGCGGACAGAGCGGCTTTGGCTATGACCCGATGTTCCTGATGGACGGCAAGGCGCAGACCTATGGCGAGATGCCCCGTGCCGACAAGGAAGAAGACAACCACCGCGCCCGGGCCTTCCGGCAGCTGGACGCGCTGTTGCCACCGGTGGCATGACGGACGCACCGCCTGTCGCGCTGTACGTCCACTGGCCGTTCTGCGTCACCAAATGCCCCTATTGCGATTTCAACAGCCATGTCCGCGAGACGGTGGACCAGGCCGCATGGCAGGCCGCCCTCCTCGCCGATCTGGCGTTTGAAGCCGCCCGCCTGCCCGGCCGCCGGCTGGCCAGCATCTTCTTCGGCGGCGGCACCCCCAGCCTGATGCCGCCCGCCACGGTTGCGGCCATCATCGATGCGGCGTGCCAGCATTGGACGCCCGAGCCCGATCTGGAAATCACGCTGGAAGCCAACCCGTCGAGTGTGGAGGCCGGCCGCTTCGCCGGCTTCGCCAGCGCCGGGGTGAACCGGCTGAGCCTTGGCGTGCAGGCCCTCGACGATGCGGCGCTCAAACTGCTTGGCCGCCCGCACGACGTCGCCGCCGCGCTCGCGGCGCTTGATGTCGCGCAAGCCACCTTCGGCAGGGTCAGTTTCGATCTCATCTATGATCGGCCCGGCATGACGCGGGAAAGCTGGCAGGCGGAACTCTTCCGCGCCCTCGGCTTCGGCACCACCCACCTGTCGCTCTACCAGCTCACCATCGAACCCGGCACGCGCTTTGCCGCCCTGCACGCCCGCGGCCAGCTGGTGATGCCCGATGAGGATACCAGCGCCGATCTGTTCGCCATGACGCAAACCATGACCGCGGCGGCAGGCATCCCGGCCTATGAAATCAGCAACCACGCCGCCCCGGGCATGGAGAGCCGCCACAATCTCACCTATTGGCGCTATGGCGATTATGCCGGCATCGGGCCGGGCGCGCACGGTCGCCGCGAAGGCGTTGCCACGCTGCGCCGCAAGAAGCCGGAAGCCTGGCTGGCCGGGGTAACCGAATCTAGCCATGGCATGGAGAGCGAGACGCTCCTGACAGTGGCGGAACGCACCACTGAAGCACTGGTGATGGGGCTGCGCCTAGCCGAAGGGCTGGATGCGGCGCGTTTCGTCGCGCGCTGCGGCACGGCCTTGGCAGACGCGGTGAAGCCGGATGCCGTTGCCCGGCTGGTAGCACAAGGCCTGCTGATCTACGACGCGCGCGGCTTGCGGCTCACGGCCGCCGGCTGGCCGTTGGCCAACGCCGTGCTGGCCGAAATCGCGCATTAGAAGCTGTTCGGCGCCGGCGAAACGGTACCCGTGCCGAGCTGATCCACTTCCAGCGCCCGCTCTGCCACGCCAGATGGGGTAAAGCGGAACGCGCCATCGATGCCGGCAAAGCCATCCCGCGCCAACAGCGCCGCGCGCGGGAACGGCTGGCCCAGCGGCCAGCGTGCCGCCAGGCTGGAGGCAAGCAGCACCGCATCATAGCCTAACGAGGCCAGTCGCGATGGGTTGGTGCTGTGCTTGGCGCGATAGCGCGCCGCCAGGCTGTTGAAGCGCGCATCCGATACGGTGGCATAAAGCGCGCCCTTCAGCGCCGGCACGCGGGCCAGGCCGGGTTCGTTGTTCCACAACTCCGTGCCCAAAATCACCACTTGCCCCGGCGCTGCGCCAAAACGGGCCAGCGGCGTGAGAAAGCGGGCGGCGGCGGCACCCGAATCGGCGATCATCAGCGCCTGAAACGGCACCGGCGCCAACGCCCCGGCCACGCGCGCCACCGTGCCATCGGCGCGGATCTGCGGCTTGCCGCTGGCGCGCACCCGGGCATCATAGTTGGTCACCTGCGCCGCCGCTGCCGCCAGCTTGGCCGGATCGCGGGAATAGGAAACCACCGCCGTCGAACGGCCGCCCGAATCATTCACCGCCTTCACGAACGCCAATTGTGCACGCTGGCCATAGGCGCCCTGCGGCACCAGTGCGGCAAAACGATCAACCCCACGGCTGCGCGCATAACTGATCACGCGCGCAATCGCCTGGCCGGGTTGGAACCCCAGCACAAACACATCGCCGCCGGCCACCCCGGCATCGTTGGAGAAGGACAGGATCGGCACCGGCCGGCCCGCGACGGCCGCCGTCACCGCCGGCACATCGCTGGCCAGCAGCGGCCCAAGGATAAGGCCGGCACCCGCCGCCATCGCCCTGGCTGCGGCCTCGCCAGCGCCGGGCGCGGTGTCAAAGCTGAGCAATTGCATCTGCGGCTTGCCCAGATCGGCCATGGCCAGCGCCGCGGCGTTGGCAATGGATTCACCCAGCGCCGCATTGGGACCGGTGAGCGGCACCAGCAGCGCCACCTTGTTCAGCCGCGCTTCCGGCAGCGGCGCCGGTTTGGGCGCGACAACCGTGGGCGGCGGCGGCGCTGCCACCACGGGCGATGCCTTTTTCGGCGTCGAACAGGCTGCCACCAGCAGGCCCAGGCCGATCACACCTGCCCGAACCACTTGCCAGCCGCTTCCAACCCGGCTCTTGATAGCCATGTGAACCCGCACCCTTCTTTCGATCCCGACGCCCTGCCTGAAACAGCGCTTGCGCCGGGGCTTTATATCGTTGCGACGCCGATCGGCAATCTCATGGACATCACCGCCCGCGCCCTGCTGGTGCTGGCCCGCGCCAGCTTGATCGCCTGCGAGGATACACGGGTCACCGGCAAACTGCTTGGACATTTCGGCATCAAGACAAAGATGCTGCCTTATCATGATCATAACGCCGCACGCGCCCGGCCGGGCCTGATCATGCGGGCGCTTGCAGAGCCGGTGGCGCTGGTCTCCGATGCCGGCACACCGCTGATTTCCGATCCGGGTTACAAATTGGTCGCCGAAGCCCGCGCGGCAGGGGTGAATGTGGTGACGGTGCCCGGCGCATCGGCGGTGATTGCCGCGCTATCCATCGCTGGGCTGCCCACCGATCGTTTCCTGTTCGCCGGCTTCCTGCCTGCCAAGGAAAAGGCCAAGGCCGATGTGATCGCCGAACTGGCAAACGTGCCGGCAACGCTGGCTTTCTACGAATCCGGCCCGCGTCTGGCCGTCACGCTGGCGGCACTGCACGCCGGGTTGGGGGATCGCCCGGCCGCCGTTGGCCGCGAACTCACCAAGAAGTTCGAGGAGATGGTGACCAGCACGCTTTCCGAACTCACCACGCGCTGGGCGGATGCGCCGCCCAAGGGCGAGATTGTCGTGCTCGTCGGCCCGCCGCTGCCGCCGCCGGCCGCCAGCGCCGACGATCTTGATTCGGCGCTGCATGCCGCCTTGGCGACAATGCGGGTGAAGGATGCGGCCAAGGCGGTGGCCGACCGGCTGGGCATGTCGAAAACCGATGTCTATGCCCGTGCCCTGGCCCTGAAAGATGGTTGACCGGCAGCGTCAGGCCAATGAGCGGCGGGGCCGGCTGGCCGAGCATGTCGCTGCCATCTGGTTGATTGCAAAAGGCTATCGCCTGATTGGCCGCCGCCTGAAAACGCCCGGCGGGGAGATTGATCTGCTGCTGCGCCGCCGTGATGCGCTGGTGTTTGTGGAGGTGAAAGCGCGGCCCACTCTCGACTCCGGCGTGGCGGCGCTGCATCGTGACCAGGCGCGGCGTTGCCAGGCGGCCGCTCGCTGGCTGGCAACACGCTATGGCTGGCCGGGCGCGGTGATCAGGCACGACGCGGTGGTGATAACGCCGTGGGCACGGCCCCGGCACTTGATCGCCATCTGGCGGGAAGAGATGTGATGTTACTGGCAACAATCGGCCTGATGGATGATGCCGATATCGACGTGATCGAGGCCGGCATTGCGCTCAGCCTTGCCGATACTCCCAATTCTTCTCGTCAGGGCGCTGATGCCGACAAATTGCGTCGGCTGATGACGGGCTGGGCCGTCAACCTGCAACGCGATCTGGCGCCGTCCACCGCCAAGGGCCGGGCCTTGCGGCTGGCCAGCCTGATCGCTGGTGAAGCCGGGCTAACTGGCGACACCGAGGATTATGACAATCTCTTGAATGCCGATCTGGTGGCGGTGGCCAGCCGTGGCCGCGGCCTGCCGATCACGCTGTCGATCCTGTATGTCGCCCTGGCCCGGCGCATTGGCTGGCGGGCCGATGCACTGGCCCTGCCCGGCCATGTGCTGGTGGAAGTGCAGGGCAGTGGTGAATCGGCGCTGCTCGATCCGTTCGATCACGGCATCAGCGTGACGGCGGCCCGCGCCGCCGATATGGCCCGTCAGGCCGGCGGCGCGCCGATCGTGGGCGGATTTCCGGCGATGAGCAATCGCCAGATGCTGGTGCGCATGGTCTCCAACCAGGCCAGCCGCGCGCGCATGAATGGCGATATCGGGCGGGCGCTGACCCTCTATGAACGGCTCACCACCGTCGCACCGGATCAGGCCGGCCTGTGGTGGGAGCGCGCCCGGCTGGAACAGCGCATCGGCCGCCTGGCCGCCGCCCGCGCCAGCCTGACCGCCATGCTGGAAACCACCCACGACGCCCAGGTGGGCGAACGTATCCGCACCACGCTCGCCACGCTGGCGCGTTCCGACAATTGAAAAGGCTTGCCCAATGACCATGCGCGTCGCGGTTCAGATGGACCCGATCGAAACCATCAATATCGGCGGCGATTCCAGTTTCGCCCTGATGCTGGAAGCCCAGGCGCGCGGCGCCACGCTGCTCCATTATCTGGCCGGTGATCTTTCGGCCGAAAACGGCCGGGTGCGCGCCAAGGCCAGACCGCTGAAGGTGAAGAATGAAGCCGGCGCCCATTATGAATGGCTCGGCGAGGCGCGCACCGTCGACATTGGTGACGAAGCCGATGTGGTGCTGATGCGGCAGGATCCGCCATTCGACATGGGCTATATCACCGCCACGCACCTTTTGGAGCAGATCCAGGACCGGGTGCTGGTGGTCAACGATCCAGCCGAGGTGCGCAACGCGCCGGAAAAATTGTTCGTGCTGCGCTTCCCCGATCTGATGCCGGCGACATTGGTGACCAAGAGCCTGGAAGAAGCCATGGACTTCCGCGCCCGCCACGGCGCCATCGTGGTCAAGCCGCTTTATGGCAACGCCGGCACCGCCGTGTTCCTGATCGACAAGACCGATGGCAATCTGCCGGCACTGGTAGAACTGTTCGGCAGCGTGTGGCGCGAGCCGTTCATGGTGCAGGCCTTCCTGCCCAGCGTATCCGAAGGCGACAAGCGCATCGTGCTGGTGGATGGCGAACCGGCCGGCGCCATCAACCGCCTGCCGAAAAAGGGGGAAATCCGTTCCAACCTTGCCGCCGGCGGCAGCGCCCAGCCGACCGAACTGACGGCGCGGGAACAGGAAATCTGCGCGCGGCTCGGCCCGGAGCTGAAAAAGCGCGGGCTGATCTTCGTCGGCATCGACGTGATCGGGGGATACCTGACCGAGATCAACGTCACCTCCCCCACCGGCATCCGCGCCATCGACCGGTTCAACGGCACCGACACGCCGGCGCGCATCTGGGATGCGATCAAGGCCAGGCTCGACGCCAAGGCCTGAAAAGGCGGGCTTGACGTTTCGATAATTGTCGAATATTTCGATGATTGTCGAAAGGACTCAGGATGGACTCAACGCTCGCCGTGCCGGCGCTTGCCGCCCTTGCCCATGAACGGCGCCTGGCGCTGTTCCGGGCGTTGGTGGTGGCCGGGCCAGATGGCCTGTCGGCCGGGGCGATCGCGCGGGCGCTGGATGTGCCGCCCTCCAGCCTTTCGCATCACCTGGGGTTGCTGGAACAGGCGGGACTGGTGACCGTCCGCCGCGCCGGCCGCAGCCTCATCTATGCGGCGGATTTCGCCGCGATGCGGGCACTCATCGGTTTCCTGACCGAAGATTGCTGCCAGGGCCTTGCCCCAGAAACCGCCTGCACAACTGGAGACTGCGTATGAAGCGTTTGCACGTGCACGTGGGCGTGACCGATCTCGTCCAGTCCATCGCCTTTTACACCAACCTGTTCGGCACCGGGCCAACACTGGTGCGCGATGATTATGCCAAGTGGATGCTGGACGATCCGCGCGTCAATTTCGCCATCAGCCAAGGCCACGCCGCGCCGGGGATCGAGCATCTGGGCATCCAGGCCGAAACCACTGAAGAACTGGCCGAAGTCACTGCCCGGCTGAACAGCGCATCTGCGCCGGTGCTGGCCGAAGGCGAAACGACCTGCTGCTATGCAAGGTCCGAGAAAAGCTGGACCGCCGATCCGCAGGGCGTCGTGTGGGAAGCCTTCCACACCATGGCCGAAGCCCGCACCTATGGCAGCAGCCCGATGCTGGACACGCTGGCGGCGATGGCCCCGGCTGCAAAGGCCAGTGGCAGCGGTTGCTGTTAATCCTTGGGCTTCGGCGCCTTGCCGGGCGGGCCGGCAACGCGTTCCCAGCTGCCAAAGCCGCAGCCGCCGAAATTGACACCGCCCAGGTTGAAATCGATCACCTGCACGATATCACCGCGGCACTGGCTGCCGATCGGGCTGCTGTGCACTAGCGCACGGCGCGGTTGCAGGGTGGGGCATTCCATGGTGTTGCGCCACCAGCGGCCATCGCGCAGCCGGGCATACCATTTGCCATCAGGGGCGGCCTGCGCCTGCAGGATGCTGCGGGTCTGCAGACAATCCCTGGTCTCGGCCTTGAATTCGGCTGGCTTGGCGGGCGGATCGTCGCCGGCCAGTGCCGGGGCTGCCGCGACCAGCGCGGCGAGGAGGAGCGCGGTTCTGATCATGCGTCCCTGATGCCCTCCGCTCGCTGTATCCATGCTGAATGCCTCACCCCCTGAATGCGTCCTTGGCGGCCCGCCGCCGCGCCAGCTCGGCCACGCTGCCGGCGCGCACGAACGGGTTGGTCGCGGCTTCCATGGCCAGGCTGAACGGCACGGTGGGATCGCCGCGCTCACGCAGCCGGTCCACGGCTTCGGCGCGCCGCACCAGCGCGTCATTCTCCGGCTCCACCGTCAGGGCAAAGCGCGCGTTGGATTGGGTATATTCATGCGCGCAATACACCAGCGTGCGCGGCGGCAACGCCATGAACTTGGCCAAGGCTGCGTGCATCTGCTCAGCCGTGCCTTCGAACAGCCGGCCGCAGCCCATGGCAAACAGCGTGTCGCCGCAGAACAGCGCCCCGTCAAAGGCATAGGCATTGTGGCCCGCCGTGTGCGCCGGGCAATCGATGACGCGGCCGATGCTGCTGCCGATCTGCACCGTATCGCCTTCCACCACGGCGCGGCTGATGTGCGGTATCTTGGCGGCTTCGGCCTGAGGGCCGGTGACTTTCGCGCCGGTGGCGGCCACGATATCGGCATTGCCGCCCACATGATCGGGGTGCCAGTGGGTGTTCAAGATCTGAGTGATCTTCCAACCCCGGCTGGTCGCGGCTTCCAGCACCGGGCCAGCAACCGCGGGATCGATCACCGCTGTCTCACCGCTGGCGGCATCATGGGCCAGCCAGACATAATTGTCATGCAGCACCGATACGCCAACGATGTCGAGCATCTCACCAGCTCCCGATGTTAGGCGCCGACGCCCAGGGCTCCGCCGCTGGCAGCGCCGGGCCGGCCTGCAGCAGTTCCACCGAAATCCCGTCCGGCGATTTCACGAACGCCATGCGGCCATCGCGCGGCGGCCGGTTGATCGTCACGCCGCCGTCCATCAGGCGCTGGCACGCCGCATAGATATCATCCACCGCATAGGCGAGATGGCCGAAATTGCGCCCGCCGGTATAGCCGCTCTCATCCCAATTATGGGTCAGCTCGACCTGGGCATCTTCATCGCCGGGTGCAGCCAGGAAGATCAGACTGAAGCGCCCGGCCTCGTTGTCGATGCGGCGCAGTTCCTTCAGGCCCAACAGTTCGAAGAAGCGCAGCGTTTCCGCCACGTCCGACACGCGGATCATGGTGTGGAGATATTTCATTTGAGCACGCGTCCTTCAAAGGCTTCGAACAGAGCTACCACGGCATCCGGCACCGGCGTCGGCCGACCGCGCGGTTCATCCACATGAACCTGCACTTCGGTGCCGCTGGCGCGCAGATCCTCGCCCCCTGGCCCGTTGGCCAGCCCATGCACTTCAAACGCGAATGTCAGCGAGGTGCGCCCGACCTTCTCGCAGCGCACGCAAATCGCCATTTCCTCGTCGAGCAGGATTGGGGCGTGATAGACGACCTCGGCCTTCACCACGTGCAGTTCGGGCGCGCCCTGCAGATTGGGCTCGGGATAAAGGCCGGCAGCGCGAAAATATTCGGTGATGCCGATATCGAAATATTCGAGGTAGCGGCTGTTGAACACCACTGCCTGCGCGTCGACTTCGGCGTAGCGGGCGCGGGCGGACCAGGCGAAACGATAATCGGAGCGAGCCATCAGCGCGGTGTAGCAGGCAGCGCCCCATCCGTCAGTGGTTTTTCAGGCAGGGCGGCGTTCATGCGACCAAGCGCGGCAGCGGCTGCCTGCCCCGCCGGCGTATCGGGCGCGTCGGCAGCCGCCGCTTCCCAAGCCTGACGGGCCAGCGCCGTGTCGCCCTTGGCCGAAGCGATATTGCCGGCTTCCAGTTCGACATCGGCGGAGTCCGGTGCCAGCGCAGCAGCCTTCAGCAGCGCGGCTTCGGCAGTGACCAGATCGCCGCCGCGCCGCGCCAGCGTCGCCTTCAACAACCATGGCGTGAAATATTCCGGCGAAAGCGTGGTGGCGCGGGTAAGATCGGCCATCGCCAGATCGGGCTTGCCGGCTGCCACCTGCGCTTCGGCGCGGGTGGTGAGCAGATCAGCTTCGGCGCGCGGGCTGAGTTCGGCGCCGCCCGGCCGGGCCAGTGCACGGGTGAGGAAGCGCACCGCGTCGGCGGGCTGCTCGGCGATCATCGCCGCGTCTGCCGCCTGCCGCCACAGCGCGATGGCCTGGCCGTCGCGGGCGGACTCGCTGGCTTCGCCGGCCGCCTCATAATTTTTCAGCGCCGCCTCGTGGTGCCGGGCGTGCATCTGGGCCACGGCCAGGCAATGGCGTGGTGCCACGCCGCCGCCTTCGATGCGCCAAGCATAAGCCATCTGCATGGCGCGCGCCGGATCCTTGGCGGCCAGTTCGATACAGGCGGCATAGCGCGTTGGGTCAGACGGCGCAGCCAGGGCCGGGGCGGCAACCAGCAGGGCCAAGGCAGCCAGATGCTTCAAAGCAGTTCCTCAACAGTGGCGATCAACGTGGCGATATCGGTCTCGCGGCTGAGCCGATGATCACCATCCTTGATGAGCCGCACCTGAACTTCCGCACTCTGCAGCCGCGCCGCGACGTCGAGCGACAGGCGCCACGGCACCGCATCATCACGCTGGCCGTGCAGCAGCCGCACCGGGGCGGTGATGCCGATCTGGCCATCGAGCAACAAATGGGTCCGCGCATCATCGATGAGGGTGCGGGAATAGCGATAGGGTTCACCATAATCGGATGGGCAGGTGAAATAGCCTTGCGCCTCCAGCTGCCGCCGCTCGGCCTCGCCCAGCTTGAGCCCCCAAACGGTGAAATCCGGCGCCGCCGCCACGCCCACCAGCCCGGCCAGCCGACCCGTCAGCGCCCGGCCCGCCAGCAAGGCGATCCAGCCGCCCATCGAGCTTCCGACCAGCAGCACCTTGCCCGCCGGCCAGACATGATTGACCAGCGCCAGCACATCATCGGTCCAGCGGCCGATACTGCCATCAAGGAACTCGCCGCTGCTGGCCCCGCAGCCGGAATAATCCAGGCGCAGAAATGCCTGGCCCTTGGCGCGCGCCCAATCGCTCAGCGCTTCGGCCTTCGATCCGGTCATGTCGCTCATGTAACCGGGCAGGAATACGACGAGCGGCCCTACCCCCGGCGTGAAGCGATAGGCAAGGCTGGCGCCGTTATGGGAAAGGCTGCTCATGCCATGCCGCATAAGCCAAGCATCACCTCGTTACCAGCCGGCGGCCTGGCCATCCTTGCGGTGATCGGAACCGGCACGATAGACCGGCTTGCCATCCTTGTCCTTCTCGATGCGGATCGCCTGATAGCCGCCCATCGCTCCGCTGCTGGGCGTGCCCAGCCGGTGGCCCATTGCCTTCAGATCGGCCCCCACCAGCGCATCCAGCGCCGGCTCCAGCGTGAGTTGGTCAGACACCTGACCATGGCGGAAACGCGCCATGTCGGTCGCCATCTGCACATTGGCGTCCAGATCGAGCATGTTGACCAGCACCTGGCCGTGCCCTTGTGCCTGCATGTCACCGCCCATCAGCAGCAGCGACAGCAGAGGCGCGCCATCCTTCAGCACGAAACCGGCCGCCAGCGTGTGATAGGGCCGCTTGCCCGGCGCGATGATGTTTGGGCTGGCCGGATCGAGGCTGAATTGCACGCCGCGGTTGTGCAGGATCAGGCCATAATCCTTTACGGTGAGCCCCGATCCCCACACCGAAGAGATGGAGTTTACCATCGCCACGACATTGCCCGCAGCATCGGCGGTGGCCAGCACGACGGTATCGCCGCTGCGATCGGCCGGACCGGGTTTGGTGACGGCGGCGCTGGCGGGATCGACCCGGCTGCACAAGGACGCAGCATAGGCCTTCGAGGTCAACCGCTCCACCGGTACCGTGACGAACTTGGGATCGCCGTTCCACGCCGCGAGATCGGCATAGGCCAGTTTCTTGGCCTCGACGAGATAATGCCAAAAGCGCGGATTGGCTGGCCCCAAAGCGGCAAGATCCTGCCCCGGCGACCAGACCGGCACGCAGGCTTCGAGGATGTTGAGCATCTCGAGCGCGCCCCAGCTTTGCGTGGGCGGCGGCAGTTCATAGACATCGTGGCCGCGATAGCGTGTGTGAACCAGATCGACCCACTCACCCTTGTAGCCGGCCAGATCGGCCGCGGTCATGGTGCCGCCCAGCGCGGCCGATTTGGCCAGGATCGCGCGGGCAATGTCGCCCCTGTAAAAGGCATCTGGGCCTTCCTTGCGCAACAGCGCAAAGGCACGGGCGAGGCCGGGATTGCGGAACATCTCGCCCACAGCCGGGCCCTTGCCGCCTGGCGTCCACACCGCCAGCGTATCGGGGTCATGATCGGTGCAGCAGGCTTTCAGCGGGGAGGACCTGGGCAGCGGTGTCCAATCGTCGGCGATCCGCGGGCTGACCGGAAAGCCGTCGCGGGCATAAAATTCGGCATCGGCCAGCACATCGGCAAAGCCCATGCTGCCAAAGCGTTTCAGCGCCGCATCCCAGCCCCACACCGCGCCCGGCACGGTGACGGTGAGGATGCCGGCCGGCGGCATGCCCGAACCCAGCGTCCAGTTCTTGGGATCCTTGCCATAGCCCAGTTCGGCAAAGCGCTGCGGCGTCGCCCCGGTGGGGGCCGGGCCAGCAGCAGCCAGCGCGTGCAGTTTCTTCGACTTGGCGTCCCAGACAAGCATGAACAGATCGCTGGCGATGCCGGTGCTGAACGGTTCGACCACGCCCAGCACCGCCGCCGTCGCCACCGCCGCATCCACCGCATTGCCGCCGCGGCGCAGGATGGCGAGGCCGGCCTGGGTTGCCAGGGGTTGACTGGAGGTGACCATGCCGTTGCGCGCAATCACTTCGGCCCGGCTTTGCGCCGCCCAGCCTTCGGTTCGGCCACCGGCAACGGCGGCGCACGCCGGTTCCGGGCAACGTGCCTCTTGCGCTGCCGCTGGCCACGTCAGGCTGGCCAGCAGGCCCAATCCAATTATCCGCTGCATCATCTCACTTCACCCCCGCATAGCGGCCTCGATTTCGGCGATGCTGCGCGGGATGCCGGCCGACATCCGCTCCGATCCCGCTGCCGTCACCAGATACTGATCCTCGATGCGGATGCCCTGGTTGGCGGACTGGGTGTACAGCCCCGGCTCGATGGTGATCACCGCGCCGGCCGGGATGGGCTTTGAACGGTCGAACGGATCATGCACGTCCAGCCCGACATAATGGCCAAGGCCGTGATAGAATTCATCGATGCGCCCGGCTTTACGGAACACCTCCTTGGCGGCGTCTTCCAGCGCGTCATAAGCCACCCCGGCCTTCAGCTTCGCCTCGGCAGCAGCTTGGGCGGCCAGCACCAGCGCGTAATCGACCCGCTGTGCGGCGCTGAAGCGGCCATTGGCGGGAAAGGTGCGGGTGACATCGCAGGCATAACGCCCCACCGACGCGGCCGCATCGATCAGCACCAGATCACCATCGCGGATCGGCCCGGTTTCGGTGATATAGTGCAGCGACGCCGCGTTGCGCCCGGCCGCCACGATGCTGTTATAGGCCAGGCCGGTGCCGCCTGCGGTGGCAAATCCCTCTTCCAGCACCCGGCGCAACTGGCGCTCGCTCATACCGGGTTTCACACTGCGCATGGCCGCGATATGACCGGCTCGGGTGGCGGCCATCGCCTTTTGCATCAGCTCCAGCTCGCGCGGTTCCTTCACGCTGCGCAGCGCCGTCAACAGGCCGGATTGATCACGAATGCTGGTGCCCGGCACCCGCGCCGCGATCTTGTGATACAGTTCCAGCGTCTCAGGGACCGGCGCATTGGCCGAAACCACCGGCCCCAGGAAATGCAGTTCCTTGGCGCGGGTGGCCAACTGAGTCACCAGCCCGCCCAGCCGGGTGCTGCGCTGCACGCGCTGGATGCCGGTGCGCTGCTCGATCAGGGAACCCAGCGGCAGGCGCTCCACCGTCACGCGCTCCATCTCGACATCGCGCGAGGGCAGGAACAGCCATTCCTTCACCACCGCTTCACCGGGTGCCAGCACCAGAATGGCGCCGGGTTCATCCATGATGCCGGTCAGCCAGGCGAAATCGCCGTTCTGCGTGAACGGGGCCAGCAGCGTGTTGTCGGGCGCGTCGAATGCGGTGGCGCCGTGAATCACCGCCAGGCCGGTCTTCAACTCCGCCATCAGCCGCGCACGGCGGGCGCGATAGACATCGGGCGCAAACGGGCTGGTGCCCAGCGGCGTGCCAAAGCCCGGGCCGGGCAGCAGCTGCGCCTGCGCTCCGGCCAGGGGTGACAGCGACACGGCGGCAGCACCCGCCAGAAATTGCCTGCGACCAAACTGCATGAAAGCCCCCCGATATGCCCTGTTGCAGCAAGGCTGGCAGATCAGGCCAGCGGCGTCCAGCGCTGCCTTGGTTCAGCGTGTCGGCGCGCAGATGGCCTTCAGTGACCGCCAATCAGCATCGCTCATCCCGGCTTCCGCACCCCATTTCACCGCGTCGCCATAGCGGCTGGCGCGTTCACGGGCCGAAGGATGACTGGTACTGAAACCGTCGCCGCCGGCGCTCTGACGCTTGAAGAAATCCGCAGCGCCGCGCGTGGAGATATCGGCAGCCTGCAACAAGGCGATGGCGCCATCGTCGGCTTCGGCTTCGGCGGCCTTGTCACCCTTTTTCAGCACGGTGAGTTCGGCCAGATCGCCGGCATCGCTGCCCAGCGTGCGCGCGATCACCGCCGGGCCGCTGTCACGCAAGATGGCCTGGTTGGCGTGCTGATGGGCAACATGCTCGATCTCGTGGGCGAGCACGGCGGCGATCTCGTCCGGGGACTGCGCCTGCGCAATGATGCCGGCAAACAGCGCGACATGGCCGCCGGGCAAGGCGACGGCGTTGACGTCGGGACTGTTGATCACGCTCACCGTCACCGGTTCGGGCAAGCCTGTTTCGGGCAACAGTTTCGCCGTCAATCGCGCCAGCGCGGCATGGCCGGGCCCGCTGCTGCACTGCGGCCCCAGTTGCGCCAGGTAAGCGCGGCCCATCGCGTCGGTCACCGCGTGCGGAAGCAACGGCGCCGCCAGCACCGCCACCTTGTCCCGCGCCAACCAAAGCCCGGCGGCGATCAGGCCGAGGAGCGCCAGCACGATCACCACGGCCCGCCGCAACGGGTTGGGCGGCGACAGCAACGGCAGATCATGCACCCAGCTGTCGGGCGGCGGCAGCGTATCGAAGCGGATGCGCCAATCCTTGTTGTCGGTGCGGCGCAGATTGAGGCCGTCATCGCGGCGCACGCGAGTGATCGGGATGGCGCTGATATCCGCCTCCACATTGATCACCAGCCGCTTCTCGTGCGCCGTCACCACCACCTCTTCGCGGCGGCCATCGCACAGCAACAGGCCCGAAAGGGGCCGGCTCTTGGCACTGCGGCGGGCGGGCGGCGCTGACATTGGCACTATCACTGCCAAGACATGGGGCTCACTGCAAGTCGCCAAACCGCCGCCCCCTGCAAGCCCGGCGCGCTGAAGGGTGGCGGGGGCCGGCTTTTTTGGCTAAGCGCGGCGGGCCGCTGATTGGGCGGCGCTGTTCGCAATCAAAGGCCACCAATGTCCGACCTCATCACCCTCACGCTTCCCGATGGTTCGCAGCGCCAGGTCACGCGCGGCACCACCGGCGCGGATGTAGCGGCCAGCATTGGCCCGGGCCTGGCCAAGGCTGCGCTCGCAGCCAAGGTTGATGGTGAACTGGTCGACCTCACGCGTCCGATCGAAGCGGATGCGGCTCTCGCGCTGGTGACGGTGCGTGACGAAGCCGATGCGCTGGAACTGGCGCGCCACGATTTCGCGCACGTGCTGGCCGAAGCGGTGCAGGGCCTGTTCCCCGGCACCCAGATCACCTTTGGCCCGTCGACGGACGATGGCTTCTATTATGATTTCGCCCCCGCGCCCGGCCGCGGCCCGTTCACCGAAGATGACCTGCCGGCCATCGAGGAGGCGATGCGCGCGATCATCAAGGCCGACAAGCCGCTGCGCCGCGAAGTGTGGAGCCGCGCGCAACTGATCAGCCGCTGGAAGCAGCAGGGCGAGAATTTCAAGGCCGAATGGGCCGCCGAGCTTCCCGGTGACGAGGATCTGACCGTCTATTGGTCCGGCGATGACTGGCTCGACATGTGCCGCGGGCCGCACCTGCCCTCGACCGGCAAGCTTGATCCGCAGGCCTTCAAGCTGACGCGGGTTTCCGGCGCCTATTGGCGCGGCGATCAGAAGAACGCCATGCTCAGCCGCGTCTATGGCACGGCCTGGCTGAACAAGAAGCAGCTCGACGCGCATCTGCTGCGGCTGGAGGAAGCCGCCAAGCGCGATCACCGCAAGCTGGGCCGCGAGATGGACCTGTTCCACCTGCAGGAAGAAGCCCATGGCAGCGTGTTCTGGCACCCGCGCGGCTTCATCATCTACCGCGAGCTGGAGGCCTATATGCGCCGCCGGCTGGACCCGGCCGGATATCAGGAGGTGAAAACCCCGCAGATCATGGACGCGCGCCAGTGGGAACAATCCGGCCACTGGGGCAAATATCGCGAGAACATGTTCGTCATCCCCGACGAAGTGCCCAACACCGAGGATGAAGGCCCGGTGGTGAGCAACGACGCGCAGTGGATGGCCTTGAAGCCGATGAACTGCCCGGCGCACGTGCTGATCTTCCGCCAGGGCATCAAATCCTACCGCGATCTGCCGCTGCGCATGGCCGAAATGGGCTGCTGCCACCGCAACGAACCGCACGGTGCGCTGCACGGCCTGATGCGCGTGCGCCAGTTCACGCAGGACGACGGCCATATCTTCTGCCGTCAGGATCAGATCGTCGCCGAAATCGCGGCGTTCTGCGATCTGCTCGACGTGGTCTACAAGGATCTGGGCGGGTTCAGCTATGCCATCAAGCTGGCGCTGCGCCCCGAAAAGCGTTTCGGCAGCGATGCGATGTGGGATTGGTCCGAACAGTCGATGCGTGATGCCGTGAAGGCCACCGGCCGCGACAATGCCGATTGGGGCTGGGAGGAACTGCCCGGTGAAGGCGCCTTCTATGCGCCCAAACTGGAATTCCACCTGACCGACGCCATCGGCCGCACCTGGCAGGTCGGCACCATCCAGACCGATACGGTGCTGCCGGAACGGCTCGACGCGTCCTACGTGGGCGAAGACGGCAACCGCCACCGGCCAGTGATGCTGCACCGGGCGATCCTGGGCAGCTATGAACGCTTCATCGGCATCCTGATCGAACATTTCGCCGGCTGGTTCCCGACCTGGCTGGCGCCCTGCCAGGCCGTGGTGGCGACCATCGTTTCGGATGCGGATGACTATGCCGGCACCGTGGCCGACACGCTGCGCAAGGCCGGCATCCGGGTGGAAACCGACCTGCGCAATGAAAAGATCAACCTGAAGGTGCGCGAACACAGCCTGCAGAAAGCGCCCTACATGCTGGTCGTCGGCCGCCGCGAGGCGGAAGAAGGCACGGTGGCGCTGCGCAGCCTGAAGGGCGGCGAGCAAAAGGTGATGCCGTTGGCCGAAGCCGTGGCGCTGATCAAGGCGGACGCCACGCCGCCCGATCTGCGCTGAGCTTTACGGCTTCAACTGCCGCTCCAGATAGTCGGCGGTGGCGGCATTCACTTGGTGCCAGCCGGCGTGGCGCAGGAAATCGTGGATTTCGTTCGGGATGATCAGCTCCTCGAACGCCACGCCGCGCGTGCGCAGTTCGGCGGCCAGCGCGATGGTCTGGTTGATCCGAACGTTGCGATCATCATCGCCGTGGATCAGCAAGGCCGGGCTGCGCCAGCCGGCGATATCGGCAAGCGGCGATGACGTCCACGCCGTCTGCAGCGCCTTGTCGCGGTTGGTGTCGCCATAGCTCTTGATGCCGGGGCCCAGGGTTTCGATCATGGTGCGCGACCAGTCGTGCACGCCGTGGATATCCACCCCGGCCTTGAACACATCGCTGTTGCGCGCCAACGCCTGCGCCGTGAGCAGCCCGCCATAGCTGCCGCCCCAGATGCCGATGCGCGCTGGATCAACATCGGCGCGTGATTGCAGATAACGCGCGCTGCTGATCACATCCTGATATTCACTGGCGCCGCGGGGGCCGCCGGTGGCCGGATGTTGGAAATCCCAGCCATAACCGATGCCGAGCCGATAATTGACCGACAGCACCACGAAGCCGCGGCTGGCCAGATACTGGTTCAGCGCATAGGCGTTGGCATAATAGCGCATGGAGCTGAAGCCGAGCAGCATCTGGCGCGGCGGGCCGCCGTGCACGAACACCACGGCCGGGCGCTTGCCGGTCGCACCTGCCGGACGGAACAACTGGCCGTGGATGGTGGTGCCATCAGGCGCTTTCCAAGTGACTTTTTCCGGCATCACCATGGCGGCCCCGGCGAAATCCGCCGGTGCGGCCTGCCCGGCCAGCGTGGCACAGCGCGACGCGCACCATTGCACCGCCCCGGCATCGCGCGCGCTGGCGGCGATCAGCGCCACGCCATCATTGGTGGCGGCCGGGGTCCATTCCAGCCCGGTGCCGCTGGTAATCGCCCGCACCGGCCCGCCCGAAACGGGAACCGCAAAGACATGGCGGCGGGTGTCGTCATCCGGTGTCGCCCCGGTGTTGGCCGAATAATACAAGGTCGCCCGATCCGGGCTGAGCGCCACATGTTCGACCATGAAGCCATCGCCGGTCAGCCGGGTCGCAGCGCCGCTGCTGGCCGGCACCGTGTAAAGCTGCTGCCAGTTGCTGGTGGCCGACAGGAACACCAGCCGATCGCCGGCCGCCCAGTGCAGATTGGCGCCGCCGGTCACATCGGGGAAGCTGTCGCGCAGGGCCGTGCCGCTGGCCCAGGCCTGCCGCGCCGCACCCGTGGCGGTATCGGCCACCATGATCGCCCACGGCTGCGGCTCGAACGCCAGGAACCGGCCATAACCATCCAGCCCGGTCCATCGCCGGGTGAAGGCGATACGCCGGCCATCAGGCGACCAGGTCGGGCTCCCATCAACACCGCTGGCGGCCTGCATATAAGTGATCGGCTGGGTCGGCCCACCATAGATGCCGATCAGGGCATGCCCTTCGCGGCGCGAGACATAGGCCAGCCGCGTGCCATCGGGTGACCACGCCATATCGGTGATGCGGCCGCGATCGAAGAAGGCCCGCGCGAAATCCTTGCCATCAGCACTCACCGTCCACACCTGGCCGGTCTTTTCGCAGGCAATAATGCCCTTTGCCGAAATGGCCGGGGCATCGCATTCGGCCAATGGCCGCGCCGCCGCGCCCGACAGGTCGGCACGCCATAGCATCACCTTGGGCTCATCCGGGCTGGCGGCGGGATTGGGCGCCAGATTGCCGGTGGCGGGCCAATTGCCGTCATGATCACCGCCGCGCACGAAAACCAGCGAATTGCCATCTGGTGCAAACACCAGCTGAGTCAGTTCCTGGCCGTCATCGGCGCTGAACTGCGTGACCTGCACCGGTTGGCCACCTGCGCCCGTCGCCACCCAAATGTTGCGCACACCCGCCACTTCGCGCACCCAGGCGATGCGTTTTCCATCCGGGCTGGAGACAAGGCCGGAGGTGAAAGGATAGGCCATCGCCCCCTTCAGGCTCATCGGAGCCGCCGCGGCTGGCCCCGCCAGGCCCCACAGCACCACTCCGGCGATCAGCAGCTTGCGCATTGGCGTTCCCCCATTCTGTCGCGATCATGCCGCAAGCCGGCGCAAACACAATCCCCGCCGCTTTTGCCCAACCGCCTCCTGCGCCAATTGCGCCATTGGCGTTGGCGGCCGGCAAGGGATATGGAAGATGTCAGCCGTAGTGGCCTGAAAATGGGGAGACCAAGATGATGCGTGCCGTTCTTGCTGCCGTTCTGGCAACCGCCGTGATCCTGCCGGCCACCGTCGCCACCGCTGGCCCGATCGAGGATCGCAAGGCGATCATGAAGGGCAATGGTCGTGACACCAAGATGGGCGGCGACATGCTGAAGGGTGTCGCACCGTTTGATGCCGCCACCGCCAACAAGATCCTCGCCAACTATGCCGCCGCCGCCAAGGCCTTCCCGGCGCATTTCCCGGCCACTTCCAAGACCGGCGGCGAAACCGAAGCGTCGTCGGCGATCTGGTCGATGCCGGCGGACTGGAAGATCGCCACCGACAAGTTCCAGAAGGACACGGCCGCCGCCGTCGCCCTGAAGCCCACCGACGCCGCTGGCTTCGGCAAGGCGTTCGGCATGGTCACCGCCAATTGCAAGAGCTGCCACGAAGGCTTCCGCATCAAGAAGAGCTGAGATGAAGCGGCTGCTGGCAGGGCTGGCCGGGCTGACGCTGCTGGGCGCGCTGGCGGGCTGGTTCGTCACCGCGCCGCAGCCGCTCACCGAGTCTGAACGGGCGCAGCGTCCGGGCGATCCCGCCCGCGGCGCCCGCCTGTTCC
>NZ_JAUMBI010000245.1:0-2460 GCF_032115815.1 Sandarakinorhabdus sp. | reverse complement strand
CAACGCCACGATGCTCCAAAGCAGCAGGCTGGGGAAATCCCGTTCTTTCAGGCCCAAGGCAAGCACGCGATCGGAAAGGCGGCTCATACCGGGGCTCCGCCGGCAAGGCTTTTCAGCACAGCGTCGCGCGGACCATCAGCCACGATCTTGCCGCCAGCGATCACCACCACGCGGTTGACCAGCTTCAACATGGCCTGGCGATGGGTGACGAGCAGGAAGGTGCGGCCCTTAAGCTCAGGTTCCAGGCGGGCCACCAGCTGGGCTTCATTCTGATTGTCCATGGCGCTGCTGGGTTCATCGAAGATCAGGATCGGCGGTTTGCCGGCCAGCGCGCGGGCGATGGCGATGCCCTGTTTCTGACCGCCCGAGAGGCCTTCGCCGCGATCGGCGAGCGTCAGATCAAAGCCATTTTCCAGCGCGCCGACCACATCGTAGGTGCCCGACAATTTGGCAACGCGGATGAGTTCCTCGTCACCCAACGTTGGATCGGTGAGGGTGATGTTGTCCCGGATCGAGCCGGAAAACAGTGTTACATCCTGCAACACTGCGCCGATGTTGATGCGCAGATCATCAGGGTGCAACTGGCGGATATCGGCGCCATCGATGAGTACCTGGCCGCTGTCGGGCTGATAAAGGCCAAGTACCAGCCGGGCGATGGAGGATTTGCCCGAACCGACGCGGCCGACGATGGCCACCCGTTCCCCCGGTTCGATGCGCAGCGACACGCCGGAAAGCGCCGTCTGGCCCTTGCCGGGGTATTTGAAGGTCACATCGCGCAGTTCGATGGCGCCCTTCAGCCAAGTGCGGCGTACGCTGGTGGTGGTGCCGGCTTCCAGTGGATTGGACATGAACTGATCGAGGCGGGTGATCGCCGCCCGCGTCGCCGAAAGCCGGGTGAGCAGGCCGGCAACCTGGCCCAGCGGTGCCACTACCCGGCCCGACAGGATCGAGGCAGCAATCAGCGCGCCCGACGAGAGTTCGCCGGCCGTGATCAGGAACACGCCGTGGATGAGCGTGCCGACATAGGCGATGGTCTGTGCCGAGGCGGCGACATTGATGGCAACGGCGGACAGCAACCGGCTGGAAAGCGCGCTGCCAGCATTGTCAGTCATGGCGCGGTTCCAGCGGGCTTCCAACATCGGGCCGGCGCGGCCGGCCTTCACGGTTTCGAGGCCGGCGACGGTTTCCACCACCACGCCCTGCTTGGAAAAGCCCTGTCCCAGATTCTCGCGCGCCAGCCGATCGAGCGCGGGCTGGACAGCAAGGCTGGTCAACACCACCACCGGGATCATCAGCAGCGGCACCAGCACCAGTTGTCCGCCGATCGCGGCGATCACGGCCAGGAACAAAAGGGTGAACGGCAGATCCACCAGCGCAATCAGCGTGGTGCTGGCCAAGGTTTCGCGGATGGTTTCCAGTTCGCGCAGCAGGCCGGCAAAGGCACCGGCCGAACCCTGGCGATCCGCCAGGCGCAGGCCCAGCAGCCGGGCAAACATCTGGTTGCCCAGCGCGGCATCAACATCGCGACCGGCCACATCGACAAACCAGCCGCGCAGCACACGCAGGATGAAATCGAACACCAGCACCACGACCATGCCAACCGACAGCGCCAGCAACGAGGCGGTGGCGCCCGATGGCACGATGCGATTGTACACCACCATCGAGAACAAGGACGAGGCCAACGCGAAGATATTGGTGAACACGGCCGCCAGCGCCGCCCGGCCGTAGGTGCCGCGGTGCGCCAGCAAGGCATCGGCCAGCCAGGCCGGCAGATATTTCAACAGGAGATCGTTCACGGTTGCAGCTCGCGGTTCTGGCCATCCACCAGTTGCAATATGGTGCCGCGCCGGGCCAGCAGCAGCCAGCGCGCCATGTCGAGCCGGATTTCGGCATCGACGAGGCTCAGCCCGGCATCAAGTGCCTCCCGTTCGGCCGCCAGCAGATCGAACAAGGTCCCGCGCGCCGCATTGAACCGCAGGCCGAACAATTCGCGCGCGCGCATCGCCGAGACAACCGAGCGTTGCTGCGCTGGCAGGGCGGCGGTGCGGGTGCGCAGTTCGGCTTCGGCCTCTTCCAGTTCGCGTGCAGTTTCCGCGCTAATGCGCGTGGCGGCCAGATCGGCTCTGCGGGCAGCGGCCGACAGTTCTGACACACGAGCTGCCTCGGCACCGCCGGTCGAAAAACGGGTGGTTACCGAAACAGTGGCGCGCACATCGTAATCCGGGCGACCGTCACGGGCGATATCATAGGCCGATCCGGAGACGCGCGCTTCCACGCGGGGCAGGCGATCGGCCTTGGCGGCGAGTGCGGCGGCCTTGCGGGATTCCGCATCAGCCTTGGCCGCACGCACATCGGGGGTATCGACAACGCCGGGATCTTCGGGGGGCGGCAACGCCCGCGCCGGCTGATCGGGCAGCTTGCCCCACAATTCGGTCATCCGCGCGTTGGCCGCGGCATCGC
>NZ_JAUMBI010000244.1:0-3412 GCF_032115815.1 Sandarakinorhabdus sp. | reverse complement strand
CCCTTGATGACAGCGGCGCCCTTCACCCACAGCTCGCCGATTTCGCCCGGCGCCACCGTGTTGCCGGCATCGTCAACGCATTTGGCCTCATAGGCGGGCATGGCGGGCCCGGCACTGTCCGGCTTGTCGACAAAGAAGTCGCCGGAGACCGACGTGATGATCCCGCAGGTTTCGGTCATGCCGTACCCTGTACTTGGGCGCGCGCTGGCCACCTTGTCTTCGATCTTGTGCACCAGATCCGGCGGCACCTGGGCGCCGCCGCCCGACATCGCGGTCAGGCTCGACACGTCGGTGGTGGCGAAATCCGGGTGGTTGATCAGTTCACGCGCCATTACCGGCACGCCGCCGATGGAGGTGACGCGTTCCTGGGCAATGATGCGCAGCGCTTCGCCCGCGTCCCAGCGGTACATCAGCACGATGGTGCCGCCGGCCGCAGTCGTCGCATAGGCACCGCAATTGTTGGCGGTGACATGGAACAACGGCGTCGTCAGCAGCGACACCGGCACTGGCGCCGTGGCGGGCGGTTCCACCCCGGTAGCCAGCTGCACCGCCCGCGCCGTCGAGGCGCCGGCATAGAGCATGTTGAACAAATTGGTGATGCAGCCGCGGTGGGTGAGCTGCGCGCCCTTGGGAAAGCCGGTGGTGCCCGAGGTGTAGAAGATGCAGGCATCGGCATCGGGATCGATCGCCACGTCCGGCATTGCCCCGCCGTGGGCCAGAACATCGGCCAGGTCCGTCACGCCCGGCTCTGCCCCGCGCATCCGCACGCCCACGAGGCGCAGGCCGGCCGGTGGTTCGGCGATCTCCTTGTAGCGGTCGAGCCGCTCGGCATCGAGGAACAGGGCCTTGGGCGCGGAATCGGTGAGCGCATAGGCCATCTCCTCCGGCGTCCACCAGGCGTTCATGCCGACGACGGCAATGCCGGTGGAGACGCAGGCCCAGTAGATCAGCATCCATTCGGGATAGTTGCGCATGGCAATTGCCACCCGATCCCCCGGCCCGATGCCCTGCGCCGCCAGCCAGGCCGCGATGGCGTTCACACGGGTGTGGGCTTGCGCATAGGTCAGCCGCTCGTCGCCATAGACGAGGTAGGTCCGCTCCGCGAACGCGCCCGTCGATTGCCACAAGGCCCGCACATCGGGCAGCGCATGGCGATACGCCCGCACATTGATGCCACCCACCGCGACCGGAACGATCTCGAACGCCCCACCGGGCCCCGTCAACTCGTCACGCGCCTTCGCCAGTTCAGCGTAATGCATAACCCTCCCCAGAGCCTTCGTTCCTGGCTGACAGTGATACACGCGATCCGGCGGGCGGAAAGCTATCTAGAGCCAGCGGAAGCACCACCGCCCGCCGCTTGCTTCAAGGCTGTGGCCAGCCCTGCCGGCCTCATAATTGAGCTGATTCAGGAAAATCGAAAAGGTTCCTCATTTTTCAGTAAATATATTTTTTTATCGTAGTGGAACCAAATGAAATATTGTATATTTGCTGCATATATGAACAGACTGTTCATTATCAAAATCAAATAGTGTAAAAACATTTTACACTTTGCAAATTAACGAGAAATTCAACATCAAAGTTTATAATACGTTAACCTTAATTATTTGATTGGCATGAAACTTGCTTGTGATTCAGCGGCGCCTGACAGGGATGCGGTCATTTCGGCCGAATTTTTTCGTTCCGGCGTCCCCCCACGGAGTAAAGTGCATGTTGAAATCTCCTCGTCTCGCCCTGGCCTCGGTCTTTGCCGTGGTCGGGCTCTCCGCCGCGCCGGCCCAGGCGGTGCTCACCACGTTCGCCAATTTTACCGGCATCGACGCCGCAACCGGCGTTCGTTTCCAGAACAGTGCTCCCGATGATGTCAGTGGCACCAGCGGTACGCTCTATTCGATTGATGCTCTGACGAGCGCGCCGGGCTCCCGCCTGGTCAGCTTCTCGTTCCTGCCGCCGGCGCTTGCCGCGTCCGTCACCAATGTCCTGGCATCGTTCACCTTGCTGTCCAGCACGGCGTCGCCGGCCCAGACTGTCGGCGTCTTCACCCTCCAGCCCGGCCTCGCTGGCGGTTTCTCGTTCCTGTCGACCAGCGCAATCACGGTCGGCGGGACCAACTACGCTGCTGGATCGAACCTGCTCTCGGGCACGTTCACCGACGTCAGCATCTCGGGCCAGACCAATGCTTCGGCCGCGGCCTACAACGGTTCGACCGGCGGTGGTTCGACCATCCTGTTCACGTCGGATTTCGTGAGCTTCGTGCCGGGCAGCGACTTTGACATGTCGATTTCGCTGACCTCGCTGGCGCCGCTGCTGTTCGCCAACCCGGGCGCCGCTTTGCGTTCGTTCGAAGCCTACAGCACCGGCAGCTTCTCCAGCGACCCGGCAGCGATCGTCATCGGCGGCGTTCCTGAACCGTCGGCCTGGGCCATGCTGATCGCCGGCTTCGGCCTCGTCGGCTTCCAGGCCCGCCGTCGCCGCAACGCGGCAATGGCCACCGCCGCCTGATCCTGCCGGGCGGCGCGAAAACGCCGCCCACAGGTACAAGTGAGCATTTCGGCGGCAGGCTTTTCAGCCTGCCGCCGATTGTTCAAGATCAGGCCGCCGCCTTCGCCGCCAGCCCCGGCCATTTCGCCCACAGCGCGTCGCGGCGCTTGAGCATTTCGTCGCGGGCCTTGGCCTTGACGGGGCCGAAGCCGCGCACGTCCATCGGCAGTTTGGCGATGGCCAGCGCCAGGCCAATGTTGGCGGGGTTCACGTCGGTGCAGAGCCGGTCGATGTCGGCTTCGAACGCCAAAATGTCGGCGCGCTCAAAGCGGCGTTCTTCGCTGTAGCCGAAAATGTCCAGCGCACTGCCGCGCAGTCCTTTCAATTTGGCCAGCACACCGAACGCCTTGAAGATCCACGGGCCGAAACTGATTTTCTTCGGGCGGCCGGTGGCGGGATCGGTGCGGGTGATCAGCGGCGGGGCGAGCAGCACGCGGGGTTTGCCGCCGGCGAATTGGGCCGCGTACGCGGCCTCGAAGCGGCCATCGCTGTAGAGGCGGGCGACTTCATATTCGTCCTTGTAGGCCATCAGCTTGTAGAGGCTCTTGGCCACCGCTTCGCCGAACGCGTCGCCGCCGGCAGTGCGGGCCTTGTCGACCTGAGCGCGGAAGCGGGTGGCGTAGGCGGCGTCTTGATAGAGGATCAGGTCGGCCTCGCGCCTGGCGATCATCTCGTCGAGCGAGGTGGCGGGCGGTTCCGGCTGCGGGCCGCGGGTGGCTTCGACCAGCGCCAGCACCTGATCGGGGCGGGTGGCGAGCAGGCGGCCCAGCGCAAACGCCTTCTTGTTGAAGGGGATGGCGACGCCATTCAGATCGATGGCGGCTTCGATGCTTTCGCGCTTGAGCGGGATCAGGCCCTTCTGCCAGGCATAGCC
>NZ_JAUMBI010000243.1:0-47340 GCF_032115815.1 Sandarakinorhabdus sp. | reverse complement strand
AGTAGGCAGCCCCAAAACCCGGATTGGCTTCCCCAAGGCTGCTGCGGAATTTCGCCACCGGATCATCGGGCTGCAGCGCCTGATCGCCGTTATGGATATCAAGGATGGCAAAGCGGCTTTTCATGTCATCGCCGCAATGCCGCAGCATGGCCCGCTGCACCGCGATGCAGCCATCCTGATCCAGCCTGACTGCATCCGGGATCACCAACAGGGTTGGCTCCGGCGCGTCTTTCAACGCCTCGATGCCACCCTTCAGGCCCGACTGCGCGTCGCCCAGAGCGATGACGTCTTCGTAATTGCCCACCGATACGATCCAGCACGGCCCGCCGCCGTTATCGAAGAACATCCGCATGGCATGCGACAGCAGATACTGCCTGTTCTGCGGATCGGAACGAACAACGCGGAAATCCCCGGTGCTCAGCTTCACCGGCCATGCGCGTTGCGGCCCCGCGCCAGGCACGGGCGGCTGTGTGCCCGGCCCCATCAGCGTGAAATGCGGCACCGAAGGCCCACCAAACACCATTTCAAACTCGATCATGGACGTGAGCTTGAACGGGATGTTCTTCAGCGCCTTGCCCTTGAAATCGGCCTTCTCGGTATAGCCGACAAAGGCCGGCACCGCCGTTTCCACCGGCACGACAGACGGCGGAAACGCGCTGTTCTCGGCGATATAGATGCCTGGCGTCTTCATCTGAACCGGCCTTTCCTGCCGCCCGTCTGGATGCGGGCCAGGCAATGCTTCAACGCCTCGTCACACTTGGAGATGCACCGCCACGATCCGGACGGCCAGTCGATCGGCATCGTGATCAGAAATGCGAAACGGCCAACTTCTGTGCATGATCGATCACGATTGCACCCCTTGCTTGGCCATTCATTCAGCGGATCAAGGCAATTGAACAGGCAAATCAGCCTTTTTGCAACAGGTGGGCGCCACACTCAGCAGCCGCGAAATCGTCCGCCCGATAGGGTGAATGCGAGCCGAGGTGGCCCCACAAGCACGCTTTATGTTGACGATGCAGCGGTGGTGGTGGCAATCGGCGTTCGCCTCGCTGGCCTCACCGCTTTAAACGGGGGGGCAAGCCAGTGAGCGCCGGCGGGTTCAACCCGTTGGAATGCGGGTATGATGTAATGGTAGCCTGTCAGCTTCCCAAGCTGAACGCGCGGGTTCGATTCCCGCTACCCGCTCCATCGCCGCCGGGCGTGAAAATAGCGCAGCTATTTGCCGGCTCCGGCAAGATCGGCCCGGCGACCAAAAAAGGCGGCCCTCAGGCCGCCTTTTTCGTGGCTCGTTCGATGCCAGATCAAGTCCGGGGCGGGCATTGTGGCTCCGCCACACCCGTCCTTCTTGTTTCCTGCCTCAAGGCAGAACCGGCGGCTCCGCCGCCAGCTGCCCCTTACTCCGCAGCTTCACCCAACGGCGGCAGATTATGCCCCAGCAGCCGCAGCAGTTCGGCCGCCGCCTCGACGATATTCGTCCCCGGCCCGAAGATCGCCACCGTGCCCACCGATTTCAGGAAGTCATAATCCTGGGCCGGGATCACCCCGCCGGCGATCACCTTGATATCGGGGCGCCCGGCTTGCTTCAGCTCGTTGATGAGCGCCGGCACCAGGGTCTTGTGGCCCGCCGCCAGTGATGAAGAGGCGACCAGATCAACATCCAGCTGCAACGCCAGTTCGCGGGCTTCCTCGGGCGTCTGGAACAAGGGCCCGACGGTCGCATCAAAGCCAAGATCGGCCAGCGCCGTGCCGACCACCTTGGCGCCGCGATCATGCCCGTCCTGGCCCATTTTCACGATCAGCACCCGCGGCTTGCGCCCGGTGCGGCGCTCGAACGCCTCCACGCCCTCGGCCACGCGCACATAGGCAGGATCGGCCTTGTAGGCATCGGCATAAACGCCCTTGACCATCTTCACGACGGCAGCATGGCGGCCGAACACATCTTCCATGGCCGCGCTGATTTCGCCCAGGGTGCAGCGGGCACGGGCGCACTCGATGGCCAGCGCCAGCAGATTTTCGCTGCCGCGCGCGCCTTCGCGCAGGGCATTCAACGCCGTTTCGGCCCGATCAGGATCGCGCGCCGCCTTCACCGCTTCGATGCGCGTGATCTGGCTGGCGCGCACGGCCACGTTATCCACGTCCAGCACCGGCACTTCGTCCACGCTGCCCGGCTTGTACTTGTTGACGCCGACGATGACCGTCTCGCCCATGTCGATGCCGGCCTGCTTGGCAGCGGCAGCGGCTTCGATGTTGAGCTTGGGCAGGCCGCTGGCGACCGCCTTGGTCATGCCGCCCAGCGATTCGACCTCGTCGATGATGGCCTGGGCACCGTCCACCAGTTGCTTGGTGAGCGCTTCGACATAATAGCTGCCGCCCAGCGGATCGACGACCTTGGTGATGCCGGTTTCTTCCTGCAGCACAATCTGGGTGTTGCGGGCGATGCGGGCGGAAAAATCGGTGGGGAGCGCGATGGCTTCATCCAGCGCATTGGTGTGCAGGCTTTGCGTGCCGCCCAGCGCAGCGGCCAGCGCCTCCACCGTGGTGCGGATGACGTTGTTGTACGGGTCCTGCTCCTGCAGCGACACGCCCGACGTTTGGCAATGGGTGCGCAGCATCAGGCTGCGCGGATCCTTGGCGCCGAAATTGGTCATGATGCGCGCCCACAAGGTGCGGGCGGCGCGCAGCTTGGCCACTTCCATGAAGAAGTTCATGCCGATGGCGAAGAAGAAGCTCAGCCGCCCGGCAAATTCATCGACATCCAGACCCTGGGCTTGCGCCGCGCGCACATATTCCATCCCATCGGCCAGAGTGTAGGCCAGTTCCTGCAGCGCCGTCGCCCCGGCTTCGTGCATGTGATAGCCGGAAATCGAAATGCTGTTGAATTTCGGCATGTTGCGCGCCGTGTGGCTGATGATGTCAGCCACGATCCGCATCGAAGGTTCCGGCGGATAGATATAGGTGTTGCGGACCATGAACTCCTTCAGAATGTCGTTCTGGATGGTGCCATCCAGTTTCGCCTGAGGGACGCCGGATTCCTCGGCCGCCACGATGAAGAAGGCCAGGCACGGGATCACGGCGCCGTTCATCGTCATCGAAACCGACATCTGATCGAGCGGGATGCCGTCGAACAGGATCTTCATGTCCTCCACGCTGTCGATGGCGACGCCGGCCTTGCCGACATCGCCCGACACGCGCGGGTGATCCGAATCATAGCCGCGGTGGGTGGCCAGATCGAACGCGACCGAAAGCCCCTTCTGCCCGGCCGCCAGGTTGCGGCGATAGAAGGCGTTGGATTCCTCCGCCGTCGAGAAACCGGCGTATTGGCGCACCGTCCATGGCCGGCCCGCATACATGGAAGCGCGCACGCCGCGCGTGTACGGCGCGAAGCCGGGCAGCCCCGGCTCCCAGCCCGCTGTGTCTTCTTGCGTGTAGAGCGGCTTGACGGTGAAGCCCTCAGGGGTGTGCCAGTCCAGCGACTGCCCCTTCACTTCCTTGGCGGCCATCGCGGCCCAATCGTTCACGGTTGGCTTGGTCATGTCACTCTCCGGCTTGCCATCCGCTTAAGCAAGGCGCAGCGCGGCTGGCAAGCTGGAGGAACTGCGATGTGGTCGCAGGGGGACGATCGGGAACCAATCCGCTGCTGCGGCGTTGATTTCTTCATGGCCATTGAACCAACCAAACCCGAAGTCATCTCCACCGTGAAGGCGCGCGGCGGCGTGACCGGCAACAAGGTGCGTTATGTGCTGGCGATTTCGCTACTGCTGGGAGTGGCGGCCATGATCTTCGTCTATCTCGGCGTGCCCGGCGGCCTGATGGACGGAGCAACGAGCGCGCCCGGAAAATACTGAATCGCGCCGCCGCCTTCGAGGCCGGAACTGGCAAAACCACAGTATTTCATCGACTTTCGTACGGATAGCCAGTCTATTGGCTGCGGAGGTGCAGATGAATTTTCGGTGCTGGCTCACTGCATGGATCGCCGGGTGGGCGACGTCCGTTTTCCTGCCCAGCCTGTGGATCGCCTTTCTTGGTCTTTCGGCACCGGTCGCAGTGAACGGCACCGGTTTCAGCCATCTTCCTGGCAACAGCTGGCAAGTTGCCGACGATGTTGGCCCCGCCGTCAAACTGATGATCGGCAGCCTGCTGTTGGCAGGCTTGTTAGGCTTAAACCGGTTGCTGCGCCGCCCACCGGCCGCCCGCCTGCTGGGTGGCGGCGTTGTTGGCGTGGCGGCGGTGCTGACGACGATCGGCTTCATTCCCGCAGGCCTGTCACGCGGCTTCGCACTGGCGTTGGCGGGCGAACGCTTCGACCCAACCTTGAGCCTGATCTATCTGCTGGGCGGTGTGATCGGCGGCGTCACCATGATCCTGGTCGCAGACCGCTGCACCCGGCAGGGTCGCCCATAGGGTCAGGACCCATTAATCCCATGTCCCGGCACGACCCGCAGAAGGCCGGGGGTATGGGATTAATGGGTCCTGACCTTCGCCGCTATTCCGCCGCCTCGGCCAGCATTTCCACCTTGGGGCTGGCGGTCGCCGCAATCGCCAGCAGGCGCTTTTCGATGGCCTTCAGCCGCACCGGATTGTCGATCTTGGCGCCGGTCAGATCGGTGACGTAGAAGGTGTCGGTAGCCTTTTCGCCATAGGTGGCGATGTGGGCGCTGTGAATGGTCAGCTTCTGCTGGAACAGGCCGTTGGTCAGCGCATAGAGCAGGGCCGGCCGGTCAGAGGCATTGACCTCGATCACCGTGTAACGGTTGCTGGCCTTGTTATCGATCAGCACACGCGGTTCCACCCGGAACAGTTCGGCCTTGCGGCGGGCCAGCGGCCGGGCGGCGAGCTTGTCGGCCAGGCGAATGCGGCCTGACAACACATCTTCGATGTTGCGCTTCAGCCGGCCCAATTGTGCCGGTTCAACGAACGGCCGGCCCAGCGGATCGAGCACGACGAAATTGTCGATCGCCATGCCGTCGCGGGTGGTGTGGATGCGGGCATCGAAGATGTTGCCGCCGGCAAGGGAAATGGCGCCAGCGATGCGGTAGAACAGGCCGGGGTGATCGGTGGCATAGATGGCGACCAGCGTGGTGCCGCGCGCCGGATCGGGCGTGCAGGAAATCGCCAGCGGGGCATCGCCGGCGCCTTCAACCAGCGCGGCGTTGGCGGTGAGCACGTCGGACGCTTCGGCCACCCAATAAGAATCGGCAAAGCGGCGGGCATAGGTGGCGAAACGCTGTTCGGGCCAGCCGAGCGCATCACGAAGGCCGGCCTGTTTGGCGGCGATGCGTTCGGTGCGACCGGTCTGCTTGTGGCCCAGACGCAGCACTTCTTCCGCCGAATCATACAGTTCACGCAGCAATTGCGCTTTCCAGCCGTTCCACACGCCGGGGCCGACGGCGCGGATATCAACCACGGTCAGGATGAGCAACAGGCGCAGCCGTTCCGGGCTGGCAACGGCTTCGGCAAAATCGAGGATGGTCTTGAAATCGGAAAGGTCACGCTTGAAGGCGGTGCGGCTCATCAGCAGGTGAAATTCCACCAGCCAGGCCACGGTTTCGGTTTCTTCCTTGCTCAGACCCAGCCGCGGGCACAGACGGCGCGCAATATCGGCGCCCAGCAGGCTGTGATCGCCGCCGCGCCCCTTGGCGATATCGTGCAGCAGCACGGCCACATGCAGCACGCGACGGTTGATGAGCTGGTGGATGATGGCGCTCGACAGGCTGTGATCGGATTTCAGCTCGCCACGCTCGATCCGGGCCAGCAGGCCGATGGCGCGGATCGTGTGCTCGTCCACCGTGTAATGGTGGTACATGTCGTACTGCATCTGCGCCACGACGCGGCCGAAATCCGGCACGAAACGGCCAAAGACGCCGGCTTCGTTCATCCACCTGAGCACGGTTTCGGGATCGCGCGGGGAGGTGAGAACCTGCAGGAACAAGCCGTTGGCGGTCTTGTCGCGCCGCACCCGTTCGTCGATCAGTTGGGCATCGCGGGCGGCGGCGCGCATGGCGAGCGGGTGAATGGCCAGCCCCTGGCTGTCGGCCAGCGCGAAGATTTCCAGCAGCCGCACCGGATCTGCCGTGAAGAATTCATCATTGGGCACGCCGATCTGGCCGCGCCGCAAGGTGAAGCCTTTCAGCCGGGTCGGCCGGCGGGTGAGTGTGGGCAGCCAGGCCAGCCGGGCGGTCGATTCATCAAGGTGGGCGAGGAACAGGCCCGTCAAGTCGCCCACCGATTTCGCCATCAGGAAATAATGGCGCATGAAGCGTTCCACCGCGCTCATGCTGTCACGATTGGCATAGGCCAGGCGGGCGGCGAGTTCGCGCTGCACATCGAAGGTGAGGCGTTCCTCGGCGCGGCCGGTGATGTGGTGCAGCATGATGCGCACCGACCACAGGAAGCTTTCGGCGCGGCGGAACTGGCGCAATTCGTCTGCCGTGAGCAGGCCCTTGTCCACCAGTTCGGCGACGCTGTGCACCTGGTGCAGATATTTGCCGATCCAGAACAGGGCGTGCAGATCGCGCAGGCCGCCCTTGCCTTCCTTCAGATTGGGTTCGACCACGTAACGACTGTCACCCATGCGCTGGTGACGGGCTTCGCGCTCGGCCAGCTTTTCGGCCACGAAGGCGCGGGCGGTGCCGGCCACAACTTCCTTGCGGAACCGGGCATTGGCTTCGTCGAACAGCGGCTGATCACCCCAGACGAAGCGGGCTTCCAGAAAGGCAGTGCGCACCGTCATGTCGGAACGGGCGATGCGGATCACGTCATCCAGGCTGCGGGTGGCATTGCCCACCTTCAGGCCCAGATCCCACAGCAGGTAGAGCAGGGTTTCGATGACCTGTTCGCCCCACGGCGTCTGCTTCCACGGCGTGATGAACACGATGTCCACATCGGAAAACGGCGCCATCTGTCCCCGGCCGTAACCGCCCACCGCCGCCAGCGCCAGGCGTTCGGATTGAGTGGGATTGGCCAGCGGATAGAGGCTGGCCACCACCGTATCGCAGGCAAGGCGCAGCAGCTGATCAGTCAGGAAGCTTTGGGCGGTGGCCATTTCCAGGCCGCGGCCGGGGTGCGCTTCCAGCCGTTCGGCGATCTCGGCACGGCCAGCAAGCAACGCGCCGCGCAGCGTATCGGCGAGCAGGCGGCGGCGATCGGCAAAATTCTCGCAGCGGGCCAGCCCGCTGGCCAAGCCATCGGCCAGAGCCCGGCGATCGATGATCGCGCGGCGGTTGTGGATGGCATCAACCCTCAACATTGCAGTGCAGCATAAGCCCTGCGCCGTGCAAAGGCCATGGCCTCATCCCCACAACATGGCATCCGGCGGATACACGTCGCTGCCTTCGAATCGCAGGCCATGCGGGCGGTCCTCGATCAGCAGTGGCCCATCCAGATCGGCGTAGCTGCCCTGCATGGCGACCATGAACGCCGGCGCGATGGCGAGGCTGGTGCACAGCATGCACCCCGTCATCACCCCCAGCCCGCGCGTGGCGGCCGCATGGCGCAGCGCCAGCGCCTCGGTCAGGCCGCCGGCCTTGTCGAGCTTGATGTTGATGAAGGCGTAGCGGCCAATGATGGCATCAAGGCTGGATCGGTCGTGGCAGCTTTCATCGGCAGCCAGCGGCACGACGCAGGTGAGCCCGTCCAGCTCGGCATCGCGGCCGGCGGGCACAGGCTGTTCGACCAGCTCCACGCCCAGCGGCGCCAGCTGGCGAAGCGTGCGTTCGATATCGGTGCCGCCCCAGGCTTCATTGGCATCCACGATCAGCCGGGCATCGGGCGCGGCGCGGTGGACGGCGGCCATGCGCTCCACGTCCGCCGCTGGCCCGCCGTCGCCGCCCAGCTTCACCTTCAACAATTCGCGGCCACGCACCGCGCTTGCCGCTGCCGCCATCGTGGCCGGATCAGCGAGGCTGATGGTGAAAGCGGTGAGCATCGGCTGCGGCACCGGCAGGCCGAGCGTTTGCCAGACGCGGCGGCCAGACTGTTTGGCTTCCAGATCCCAGAGCGCACAATCGAGCGCATTGCGCGCGGCACCAGCGGGCAGCAGCGCCAGCAGATCGGCACGGCCGGCACCCGCCGCCACCGCGCCGGCACTGTCCGTCAGCGCCGCCAGTGCCAATTCCGCCGAATCGCCCTTGTAATAGATGGCCGTGCCCTCGCCGCGGCCGGTGTGCGGGCCATCCGACACTTCCGCCACCACCACATCAACATGGGTTTTCGCCCCGCGCGAAATGGTGAAGCTGCCTTGCACGGGAAAGCGTTCGATGCGGGCGACAAGCAGGCGGGCCATGGCGCCTGCCCTGCCCCAAGCCGCGACTGGCCGCAACAGGCTTTGCGTGCGGCCGGTTTCACGTCATGCTGTTGGACATGAGCGATGAGGAATCAGTCGAACTGGATGCGGTCGCCACCGTGTCGCGCATCACCGCCCTGGAGATGCTGGTACGCCAGATCATGATCGTGCAGCTGCGCATCCTCGACAAGATGGGCGAGATCAAGCTCGATCCCGACTATGTGCAGACCATTCACAAGGCCTATGCCGAAAAGGTGGATGAAAGCCCGATCATCGAAAGCGCCAGCCCCGACGTGAATTACGAATTCAAGATGATGGTGCTGCACAATCTGGAGCGTTTCTTCGACGATCTGGAACGCCACGTGAAAGACAATCCGGCCGCCTGACCGCGCCGGCCAGCCTTGGAGCAACTGCAATGACGACGCGCATCTGGGCAATGGCTGCAGCCATGGTGATTTCCGTGCCGGTGCTGGCCCAGCCCGCCGATGTGGCCAGCCGGGTGGCCGCCTTCAGCCGGATCAACAGCGCCGCCTCGCCCAGCCTGTCACCTGATGGCCAGCGCCTCGCCTATCTGTCCAACGCCAGCGGCAGCCCGCAGATCTGGGTGAAATCGCTCGGCGATGGCAGCGCCCGCCAGGTCACCAGCCTGGCCGACCCGGTCTCGCGGGTGATCTGGTCACCCGTGGCCGACATGCTTGCCTATGTGGTGGCGCCGGGCGGCGGCCTCAACGAACAGATCTGGGTGATGCGCCCCGATGGCAGCGACGCAAGGCAGCTCACCGATGGCGGCAAGGCCAACAATGGCCTGAGTGGCTGGACGCACGATGGCCGGGCGCTGATGGTCAACAGCAACCGCCTCAACCCCGCCGCCCGCGATCCGGCGCTGATCGATGTGGCCACCGGCACCTGGACGATGCTGGCCAGCAACCAGGGCCTGAACAGCGTCACCGATGTGCGCGGGCCGCGGGCCATCTTGTCCCGGCTGCGCGGGCGCGGTGATGTGAATCTGGTGCTGGCTGATTCCGCGCGCGGCCGCGAAATCTTGCTCACCCCGCACGACGGCAAGGCCGAATCTGGCGGCGGCAAACTGTCGGCCGATGGCAAGACGCTGTTCGTGGACTCCAACGTGGGCCGCGATCGCCACGCTTTTGGCCGCATCGCGCTGGCTGCTGACGGCACGCCCGGTCCCATCACCTATTTCGCCGAGCGCGCCGACGCGGTGGCCGAAGACATTGCGCTGAGCCGTGATGGCCGCACGCTGGCCCTGCTGTGGAATGTGGGCGGTCGGTCGGAACTGGCCTGGTATGATACGGCCACCAGCCAGTTGCGCGCCGGCCCGACGCTGCCATTCGATCTGGCGGGGCTGGGCGAGTTCAGCAACGACGGGGGCAGCCTGCTGATGGTGGGCAGCGGCGCCGACCGCACCACCGACATTTACCGCGTCGACGTGGCTAAGGGCACCATCACCCGACTGACCGAGAGCGCCCACGACGGTGTTGATCTGGCCAGCCTCGTGCGGCCGGAACTTATCCGCTATGCCGCCCCTGATGGCGTGCCGCTGTCGGGCTGGCTCTACCGGCCCAAGGGCGCCACTGGCCCGCTGCCGCTGGTGTTCAACTATCACGGCGGCCCCGAGGGCCAGGCCCGCCCGACGCTCAGCCCCGATGCGCAGGCGCTGGCCGCGGCGGGCATCGCGGTGTTCGCGCCCAACGTGCGCGGCTCGTCCGGATTCGGCAAAGCCTTCATGGCAATGGACGACGGCGCCAAGCGCGTGGAGGGCGTGCGCGACATCAAGGCCACCACCGATGCGCTGGTGGCGATGGGCATCGCCGATCCCAAACGGCTGGGCATCATGGGCGGCAGCTATGGCGGCTATATGGTGATGGCCGGCACCACCGAATTTCCCGACATGTTTGCCGCCGGTGCCAATCTGTTCGGCGTGGTCAATTTCGAGACCTTCTTCAAGCAGAGCGAACCGTGGATGGCGGCGATTTCCACCACCGAATATGGCGATCCGGCCACCCAGGGCGAAATGCTGAAATCGCTATCCCCCATTCACAAGCTGGATCGGGTGAAGACGCCCTTGTTTGTGCTGCACGGCGCCAACGACACCAATGTGCCGCTGATCGAGGCTGAACAGATCGTGGCAACCATGAAGGCGCGCGGCGTGCCGGTGAAATACACGCTGTTTCCCGATGAAGGTCATGGCTGGCGCAAGACCGTCAACCGGGTGCGCTCCACCACCGAGATCGTCGGGTTCTTCGCCGAGCATCTGAAGCCCTGAGCCCAGCCTGCTGTGTGTATGGACAGGCAGACTGCCAAAAGCATTGACCGCCCTTCCCGCCGTGGCATTTTGCCGGCAAAGGGCCGCAATCGGCCAACAGGGGAGCATGTAATGCGGCGCACGATGATGATGGCGGCTTTGTTGCTGGGAAGCAGCGCAATGCTGGCGGGCTGCGACGCGCTCAAGCCCAAACAGACCGCCAAGAGTGACGCCTCCGTGAAGGAAGGCGAATTTCCGGAACGGCCGCTGTGGGGCGATACCCATCTGCACACCGCCAATTCGGTTGATGCCTTCGGTTTCGGTGTGCGGCTCGACCCCGAAGATGCGCTGCGCTTTGCCCGCGGCGAGGAAGTGACCGCCACCACCGGCATGAAGGCGAAACTGTCACGTCCGCTCGATTTCCTGGTGGTGACCGATCACGCCGAGGCGCTGGGCGGTACCAAGGCACTTGCCGATTCGCCGCGCCTGTTGATCCGCGATGCCACCATGCGGCGTTGGCACGACATGATGAACGAAGGCCCGGCTGGTTCGCAGCGCGCCATGGCCGAAATATTGGATGCGCGCGGCCGCAATGCGGTGCCCGAAGCCATGCTCAACGCCGATGGCGCCGCAAAACGCACAAAAGAAGTGTGGAACGCCAATGTGGATGCCGTCGAGCGCTACAACGAGCCCGGCAAGTTCACCGCCTTCCACGGCTTTGAATATACGTTGATGCAGGGTGGCAACAATCTGCACCGCAACATCATCTTCCGCGACGGCGAGGACAGGGTGCGCACGGTGGTGCCGATCGATCCCACCTACAAGGCGACGCCAGACGAAATCTGGAACTACATGGACGCCTATGAGAAATCGACCGGCGGCCGCGTGCTGGCCATCCCGCACAATTCGAACCTCTCCAACGGCTTGATGTTCGAACTCACCCAGCCCGGCGGCGGCCCGATGACCGCGGACTATGCCCGGCGCCGCGCCCGGCTGGAGCCGGTGGTGGAGATCACCCAGATCAAGGGCGACAGCGAAGCCCACCCCTTCCTGTCGCCCAACGATGAATTTTCCGGTTATGGCGTCGCCGGGTGGGAGTTGAACAATCTCCTCTCCAACCAGCCCAAGGTGCCGGCGATGTATGCCGGCGAATATGTGCGCGAAGCACTGAAGCGCGGCCTGGCCCTGCAAGCGCAGACGGGCGTGAACCCCTACAAGTTCGGCCTGATCGGTTCGACCGACAGCCACACTGCGCTGGCCACCGCCGATGAAGACCAGTTCTTCGGCAAGCACAGCGGCACCGAACCAAGCGCGGCCCGGGCCATGGCGCCGCAGAATCTGGGCACCCGCAAGGGCCGTTTCGGCTGGCATTATCTGGCCAGTGGCTATGCCGCCGTGTGGGCAAAGGCGAATACCCGCGCTGCCATCTTCGATGCGATGACCCGGCGCGAAGTTTATGCCAGCACCGGCCCGCGCATGACGGTGCGGGTGTTCGGCGGCTGGGATTTCACCCCCGATGATCTGAAGGGCGATTGGGTGCGCGCCGGCTACGCGCGGGGTGTGCCCATGGGGGGAGAGTTGAAGCCGGGCAAAGGCGCGCCACGCTTGGTGATTTCGGCCCTGAAGGACCCGGAAGGAGCCAATCTGGATCGCGTGCAGGTGGTGAAGGGCTGGATCGACAGCCAGGGCAAGACCCACGAACAGCTGTTCGATGTGGCGTGGAGCGGTGATCGCAAGCCGGTTGGCGGCAAGCTGCCGGCGGTGGGTGATACGGTCGATGTCGCCACCGCCACCTACAAGAACAGCATCGGGGCGGCGTCGCTCACGACAGTCTGGACCGATCCGGCGTTCGATCCCAAGGTGAGCAGCTTCTATTATCTGCGCGTGCTGGAAATCCCCACGCCCAGCTGGCCGGCCTATGATGCGGTCAAATACAAGCTGAAACTGCCGCCGGAAGTGCGGGTGAAATCGCAGGAACGCGCCTACACGTCGCCGATCTGGTACACGCCCAGTCAGAATTCGGGCAAGAACTGAGGAACCGGCATGACGGCTTGGCAAGCCCGCGCGGCGGCGTTGCTGCGCGAGCCTCTGGTGCATTTTCTGGTGGCGGGCGCCGTGCTGTTTGTCGCGATGGCGGGGCGCGCGCCCGATGTGGGCGAACGGCGCATCGTGGTGGATGAACCGGTGGTGGCTGCCCTCGTCAACCACCATGTCCGCGCCTTTCGCCGGCCGCCCACCGCGCCGGAACTGGACGAACTGATCCGCGATCATGTCCGCGGCGAAGTCTATTACCGCGAGGCATTGCGGCTGGGCATCGATGCCGACGACGAGGTGGTGAAGAAGCGGCTGCGCAACAAGATGCTGGCGATCGCCGGCGCCGACGCCGAAGCCGCGCGGCCCAGCGATGCCGAACTGCAGGCGCTGCTCGACAAGGACCCGGCCCGCTATGCCGCTTCGCCGCGCTACAGCCTTGAGCACATCTATCTGGGCGACGACACGCCTACCGTGCGGGCAGCCGCGACCGCCGGCCTGCAAGGGCTGAGGCCCGGCGCACGGCCCGTTATCGCGGCGGCAGCGCTGCCGCTGGCCGCCCGGTTCGACAAGGCCAGCCAGACCGATCTGGCCGCTGGGCTGGGCGATGAGTTCGCCGCTGCGCTGGCCGCCCTGCCCCTCGGCACATGGAGTGGCCCGGTCGTCTCCGGCTTTGGCCTGCATCTGGTGCGGATCGAACAGCGCCTGCCCGCACCGCCGCCGCGCCTCGCAGATGTGCGCCAGCGGCTGGAAAATGACTGGCGCAGCACAGCCGTGCGCAAGGCGCAGGACGCGCATCTGCAGGCGCTGCTCGACGGCTATGACGTGACGATCAAGCGGCCCACAGAACCGGCATCATGATCGCTCTCCTGCGCCTGTTGCTGCTGATGCTGCTGGCCGTTCCGGCGCACGCCGACGAACTGCGCCCCGGCTATCTGGAACTGACCCAACAGAACGAGCAGCAGTGGAAGATCATCTGGAAAGCCCCCGTGCTGGGCGGGCTGGCGACCAGCGCCGCGCCGCTGCTGCCGCCCTTCTGCCGGGTGACGATGGACCGGCCCAACCTGTCAGTCGGCGCGCTGGTGGCGGCCGGACGCGCGACGTGCAGCAAGCCCCTCGACGGCGCGACTGTCGGCCTATCCGGGCTGGAGCCCGGCGCCACCGACACGCTGCTGCGCATCGCGCCGCTGGGCCGGCCCGTGCAGACGGCGCGGCTGCTGCCCGGCCAGGACACCACCATCGTTGCCGCCGTGCCTGATGGCTGGCAGGTGGCGCGCACCTATTTCGGGATTGGCGTCGAACATATCATCGGCGGGTTCGATCACCTGCTGTTCGTCGTCGCGCTGGTGCTGCTGCTGCAGCGCGGTTGGCCGGTGGTGGCCGCGGCCACGGCTTTCACCATCGCCCATTCGCTCACGCTGGCCGGCACGACGCTCGGCCTGTTCGGCCTGCCACAGGCACCGGTGGTAGCGGTGATTGCGCTCTCCATCATCTTCCTCGCCGTGGAGGTCGTGAAGGCGCAGCCGGGAAGCCCCAAGCAGGCTCTGCGCCTGTCGGAACGCCTGCCCTGGCTGGTCGCCTTCCTGTTCGGCCTGCTGCACGGCTTCGGCTTTGCCGGCGCCCTGCGCGAGATCGGCCTGCCCGAAAGCGATGTGCCGGTGGCGCTGCTGACCTTCAACCTGGGCGTGGAAGCCGGCCAGATGCTGATCATCGCAGCCGTGCTGGCGGCCCTGGCGCTGCTGCGTCGCCTCGCCCCTGCCGCCCAACGCACGGCCCTGATCGCCAGCGCCTACACCATCGGCAGCATCGCCAGCTTCTGGTTCATCGAACGGCTCTGGGCCTGAGCGTCAGGCGATGCGGCCGGGCTGGCAGCGCCGCCGGACGTTACCGCGCTCAGTCTGGATGATGCGCGCCTCGCCGGCTGGCAGGCGCCCTTGCAGGAATGGCTGGCCAAGGCCGGCACCGCCGCCGTGCTGGTGCGCCCCGATCGCCACGTATTCGGCGCGGGCGCGGCGGCCGATCTGCTGACGGCCTGGCAGCGTGCCGTCAGCCCGGCACCAGCGCCCTGATAACAAGGTAGATCAGCGACGGGCCCAGCAGGCAGCCCAACCCGGTGTAGAAGGTGGAGGTCATCGCGCCATAGGGCACCAGCTTGGGATCAGTCGCCGCCAACCCGCCGGTCACCCCGCTGGTGGTGCCCATCAGCCCGCCATAGACCATCGCGCTGGCCGGGTTGTCGAGCCCGATGCGCCGCGCCACCAGCGGCGTCGCCACCATCACCAGCACCGCCTTCACCAGCCCGGCCGCAATGCTGAGCGAGATGATCCGCGACGACACGCCCAGCGACGCGCCCGTCACCGGCCCGACGATATAGGTGGCCGCGCCGGCGCCGATGGTGGTGATCTCCGCCGGATCGGTAATGCCGAAGCCCACGGCGACCCCGGCCCCCACGGCAAACGAAAGCACAACGCCGATGGGCACGGACAGCGCCCCCACCAGGCCGGCTTTGCGCAGATCAGCGATCCGCACGCCGAACGCTGTGGAAACGATGGCGAAATCACGAAACATGTTGCCGCCCAGCACGCCGATCCCGGCCAGCAGCGGATAATCCGCCACGCCGTTCTTGCCGCCGGTATCGGCCCCCGCCCAGAAGGCCAGCAGCAACCCCAGTGCAATGGCGATGGCCGAACCGTGCACCTTGCCGCGCGCGACGTGGCGGGACAGGAAATAGGCCACCACCATGATGACCCCAACGAAGACGAACGCCACCAGCAGGCCGTTGTCGCCGGCAAATTTGACCAGCCGCTCGCTCACGGCCGCTGCGCCCAGCGGCTGAGCACCGGCACCAGCGCGAACGCCGCAACCGCCGCCAGCACGCCCGCCACCGCCGCCATCACCCCACCCGACACCGCGGCAAACACATTCTGCCTGGCGGCCATGGCAACGATGATCGGGATATACATCAGGCTCCAATACTGGATGCCGCTACCCGCCGGAGTTTCCGGCCCCAGCCGCCGCCCCGGCAGGTTGGTGAGCGCAATCAGCAGCAGCATGGCGACACCCACGCCGCCAACATTGGCCTCCAGGCCCAACGCTGCGCCCAGCAGATCACCGGCAAACAGCCCGGCCAGCGTGCAGGCGGCCAGCAGGGCCACACCCAAGATCGGCATATCGTCTCCCTTCAGGCCAGCGCCGGTGGCAGCCGGTCGATCACGGGCTTTGCCGCCTGTTCATAGGCATGGGCGAGTTTCAGGCAGGCCAGTTCGGCACCGCGCCGGCCGATGATCTGAATACCCGCCGGCAGACCGCTGGCCGAGAAGCCCGCCGGAGCCGCCAGTGCCGGCAGCCCGGTCATCGTCACCAGAAAGGTGCCGAGCATCCATTCATGATAGGTGCGCATGGTCTTGCCGGCCACTTCGGTCGGCCACAATTGCCCCACCGGGAAGGGCAACAGCTGCACTGCCGGCGCCACCAGAAAGTCATGACGTTCGAACAATTTGTCCACCGCCCGCGTCCATGCGCTGCGCACCGCCGACGCGCCCAGCACCTGGGCACCGGTGATGGTGCGGCTGTTGGCGATCTCCCAATGGGCCTGCGGGCCGATCAGGTCGCGTGTCGCCGGATCATCGGCCAGGCGTTGCAGGCCGGTGCCCGACATCCAGCTGCGTAACAGCTGCAACGCCTGCCACACCGGCTCGATCTCGAAATCCACCTGCGCGGGCTCGACCGTGCATCCCATGGCGCGAAACGCCGGCAGCGCCCCCTCGCAAATCTTCAGCACCGCCGGATCGTGCGGCACGCGCCCGCCCCAATTGCCCAGCCAGCCGATGCGCACGCCCTTGTGATCGGCATCCAGCGGCCCGGCAAAGGCGCGGGCATCGACATCGATCGATTGCAGCGACCCAGGATGCTTGCCGGCCATCACCGACAGCACCAGGCCCAGATCGGCCGCATGCCGCGCCATCGGGCCGGACACGCCCATGCGGCCAATCCATTGGTCATTGCCTTCGGGCGGGATGACGCCGGTCCCGGTGCGAAAGCCGAAGACATTGTTCCACGCCGCCGGGTTGCGCAACGACCCGCCGAAATCCGAACCATCGGCCAGGGGCAGCATGCGCAGCGCAAGGCCCACGGCCGCGCCGCCGCTGCTGCCGCCAGCCGACCGGCTGGTATCGAAACTGTTGCGCGTGGGGCCAAAAACCCGGTTGATGGTGTGCGAACCCAGGCCAAACTCCGGCGCATTGGTCTTGCCGATGAAGAGGGCACCGGCGGCGCGCAGCCGCTGCACCATGATGCCTTCGCTGGAGGGAATCCTGTCCTTGTTGACCAGCGATCCGTTGGTTGTCCTGATTCCGATCACGTCGGCCAGGTCCTTCACCGCCCACGGCAGCCCGAACAACGGCCCCGGCGTTTCACCTGCTGCCAGCCGCGCATCCATTGCGCGGGCCTGCGCCAGCAGCCGATCGCCATCCTGCAGCGCCACAATGGCGGTATGGGCCGGGTTGTGGGCGGCGATCTGTGCCAGCACCGCGCGCATCACCTCCACACAGCTTGCCTTGCGCGCCGCGATCAGGGCGGCGATGCGGCGGCCGGGCAGTGCCAGCAGCGGATCAACAGGTGCTGCGGCCAATGCCGGCGCCGCCGCCAGCGCGCCGGCCCCCACCATGAACGCCCGCCGCGTCGCCAATGCCTGCCCCATCACCTGCCCCCGCACATTTTCGTAGAGGTGTGTTGGCCAGACGCGCGCCCGTCAATGGCAATTCGGTCAAGTTGGGCACACTGGTCGGGCCAGCTCAGCGGCGGCGCGGCTTCAGGATATCCTTGGAGGCCCGACCGGGAATCGAACCCGGGTGCACGGATTTGCAGTCCGTTACGTCACCACTCCGCCATCGGGCCTCGCAAGTGGAGCGCTGCCCTAGCAAGGCAGGGGCGTGGGGGCAATGGCCTATGTTGCGGAAGTCGGTTTGCGCGACACGGCAACCAGATCCGGCGATTCGGCCATTGCGCGACACGCCGCCGCAGGGCAAAAGCCGTGGCCATGATGACGACCGCTTCCGCCACACAGCGCCAGACCATGGTGGATTCCCAACTGAAGACGGTTGGAGTCACCAATGCAGGCGTGCTGGCAGCCTTTGCCGAAATCCCGCGCGAAGCCTTTCTGCCGCCGGCCCTGGCGGCACTGGCCCAGGCCGATGCCGCCCATGAAGTGGCGCCCGGCCGCTACCTGCTGGCGCCGCTGGCGTTGGCGCTGCTGTTGCAGCACACCGCGGTGCAGCCAGGCGAACGCGTTCTCGTGATCGGCAGCGCGTCGGGCTATTCGGCAGCCGTGCTGGCCCATCTGGGCGCCAGGGTGACCGCTCTGGAAAGCGATGCGGCACTGATCGCCATGGCCGAAGCCGCCGGCGTTGCCAGCGTGTCCGGTCCACTGGTCGAAGGCTGGCCGGCCGCTGCCCCCTATGATCTGATCCTGTTCGAAGGTGCCATCGCCGCCGTGCCGCCGGCCATTGCCGCGCAACTGGCTCCCGGCGGCCGCATCGCCGCCGTGCTGCGCCAGTCCGGCGTTGGCCGCGGCTATGCCGGGCCACTCACGGTCCCAAGCTCTGGCGATGCCCGCCCGGCTGGCCTGCCGTTCATCGAAATGGCGGCCCCCGATCTGCCCGGCTTCGCCCAGCCGCGCGAATTCGCCTTTTGACCCACGTTTTTCTCGTTCTGCCCGCACGGCGGGAGTGGCGCTTTTCTTCACGATGTCGTAACTGTTTGGCATGAGCGAGCCGCCGCCAGCCCTTGATGTCATTCTTGCCTCCATCCGTGCCCGGGTGATGGAACCCGGCAATGATGACTATGAAGATGCGCCGCCGCCCGCGCCCGCCCTGGCACCGGCACCGGCCCCGGTTTCGCTGGCCAATGTGACCCTGCCGGCCAGCAGCACCGGCATGACGCTGGACGAGCTGATGCGATCGATGCTGGCGCCGCAGATCAAGGCCTGGCTGGATGCCAACATGCCGGAAATCGTCGAGAAAATGGCGCGCGACGAGATCAAGCGGCTGACCGGCAAGCTCTAGGGCTTTCCCCGTTGCCGGCCAGCGGCTATGCGCCGTGGCATGATCGACAAGATTTTCGACCCCGCCGGTTTTGAACAGACCATTTACGCCCGGTGGGAGCGTGACGGGGCCTTCCGCCCTGCCCGTCCGGACGCGCAGCCCTTCACCATCGTCATCCCGCCGCCGAACGTGACGGGGTCTCTCCACATCGGCCACGCGCTCGATAACACGCTGCAGGATCTGCTGATCCGCTGGCACCGCCTGAACGGCCGCGATGCGCGCTGGGTGGTGGGCACCGATCATGCCGGCATCGCCACGCAGATGGTGGTGGAGCGCCAGTTGGCCGAAGCGCAGCAGCCCGGCCGCACCGCCATGGGCCGCGAGGCGTTCGTCGAAAAAGTCTGGGCCTGGAAGGAAGAAAGCGGCGGCACCATCACCCGCCAGCTGCGCCGCCTCGGTGCGTCGTGCGACTGGTCGAACGAGCGTTTCACCATGGACGACGGCTTCAACAAGGCCGTGCTCAAGGTGTTCGTGGAGCTCTACAACCAGAAATTGCTCTATCGCGACAAGCGGCTGGTGAACTGGGACCCGAAGCTGAAGACCGCGATTTCCGATCTGGAAGTGGAAACCCGCGAAGTCGCCGGCAGGTTCACCCACATCCGTTATCCGCTGGCCGATGGCGCCCGGCTGGCCAGTGGCGCCGATGAGATCGTCGTGGCCACCACCCGGCCCGAAACCATGCTGGGCGATACCGCCGTCGCCGTGGGTGCCGATGATCCGCGCTATGCCTCCGTCATCGGCAAACATGTGCTGCTGCCGATCACCGGTCGCCGCATTCCGATCATCGCCGATGAACATGCCGATCCGGAACTGGGTTCGGGCGCGGTGAAGATCACGCCCGCCCATGATTTCAACGACTGGCAGGTGTATGAACGCAACAAGGCCATCGGCTGGATCAACATCCTCGACGCCGAAGCCCGCATCTGCGCCGCCGATGGTGTGCCCGCCGCGTATGTGGGGCTTGCTCGCGAAGACGCGCGCAAGAAGGTAGTGGCCGATCTGGAAGCGCTCGATCTGATCGAGCGCATCGAGCAGAAGACCATCCAGATGCCCTATGGCGACCGTTCGGGCGTGGTGATCGAGCCGTGGCTGACCGACCAATGGTATGTGAACGCCGCCGAACTCGCCAAAGATGCGCTGGCCGCCGTGCACGATGGCCGCACGCAGTTCGTGCCGAAGAATTGGGAAAAGACCTATTTCAACTGGATGGAAAATATCCAGCCCTGGTGCGTGAGCCGCCAGCTGTGGTGGGGCCACCGCATCCCGGCCTGGTATGCACCCGATGGCCAGGTGTTCGTGGCCGAGACCGAAGCGGAAGCGCAGGCTCAAGCTGGCGACCTGTCACTGACCCGCGACGAGGACGTGCTCGATACCTGGTTCTCCTCCGCGCTGTGGCCGTTCGGCACGCTCGGCTGGCCGGAACAGACGACCGATCTTGCCCGCCACTACCCCGGCGATGTGCTGGTGACGGGTTTCGACATCATCTTCTTCTGGGTGGCCCGCATGATGATGCAGGGCCTGCACTTCATGGACGATGTGCCGTTCCGCACCGTCTATTGCCACGGCCTGGTGCGCGACGCCAAGGGCCAGAAGATGAGCAAATCCAAGGGGAACACCGTCGATCCCCTGCTCCTGATCGACAAATATGGCGCCGACGCGCTGCGCTTCACGCTCACCGCGATGGAAACGCAGGGGCGTGACATCAAGCTCTCCGAAAGCCGCATCGAAGGCTATCGCAACTTCGCCACCAAGCTGTGGAACGCGGCGCGCTTTGCCCAATCCAACGGCATTGGCGGCAGTGCGTCGCCGCTGCCGCCCGCCGCCAGCCAGCCAGTCAACCGCTGGATCATCGGCGAAGTGCGGGCCACGGCGCGCACGCTGGAACAGGCGATCGCCGATTTCCGTTTCGATGCCTATGCCGACGCCATCTACAAATTGGTGTGGAGCCGGTTCTGCGACTGGTATCTGGAACTGATCAAGCCGTTGCTGGCTGAAGGCGCCGATGCGGCCGTGGCCGCCGAAACCCGCACGGTCGCCGGCTGGGCGCTCGACCAGATCCTCGTCATGCTTCACCCGGTGATGCCGTTCCTGACTGAGGAATTGTGGCACCAGCTCAGCGTGCGCGATGACTTGATCCTGGCCCAATGGGTCGCCACCGACTCCATCCCGGAAGACCCCGCCGCCAGTGCGGATATCGATTGGCTGATCGGCCTGATTTCGGAGGTCCGCTCGGCCCGCACAGAAGTGAACGTGCCGCCATCGGCCAAGCTGGCCTATGCCGTTGAAGGTGCATCGCCCGAAACGCTGGCGCGCCTCGCCGCCAACGCCGCCGTGATCGAACGCCTGGCCCGCATCCTGCCCGGCGATGTGGCCGATGGCGGCCGCTTGCAGGTGGTGCATGGCGAAGCGACCATCTTCGTGCCCATCGGTGACGTCGTTGATCTCGCCGCCGAAAAATCCCGGCTCGACAAGGCACTGGCCGCCGCGATCAAGGAGCGCGATGCGCTGGCCGGCCGGCTGGGCAACCCGGGCTTCACCGACAAGGCCAAACCCGAAGCCGTCGAAAAGGCCCGCGAAGACCACGCCGCCCGCAGCGCCGAGGCGGAGCGGTTGCAGGCGGCGCTGTCGCGGTTGGGGTGAGACTTCCCTCTTGGCGGCGGCGTCCAGCCTGTTAGGCTGCGCCACAGACCAAGGGGGAACGCCACATGCTTCACCGCACCATCGCAATCGCACTGTTGCTTGCCACTCCGGCGCTGGCGCAGCCCGCAGCACCACCTGCCGCCAGCGTCGCCGAGAATCCCGACGTGCAGGCGGCGGAGCGCCTGTTCAGCGCCTGGCTGGAAGGCCAGATCGCCTATCGCGGCCTGCCTGGCGTGGCGGTGGGCGTGGTGCAGGATCAGCAATTGGTGTGGTCCAAGGGCTTTGGTTTCGCCGACATCGCCGCCAAGAAACCGATGACGGCGGACACGCGCTTCCGCATCGCGTCCAATTCCAAGATCTTTGCCGCCATCGCCATCCTGCAACTGCGCGAGGTCGGCAAATTGCGGCTGGATGATCCAGTGTCCAAGCATCTGCCCTGGTTCACCATGAAGTCGGCAGGCCCCGACGATGGCCCGATCACCATCGAGCAATTGCTATCCCACTCGTCCGGCCTGCAGCGCGAGGCGGGCGATCACTGGTCCAGCTTCAACTTCCCGAGCGAAGCCGAACTGAAGGCGCTGATGGCCGGGCGCCAGGCCGCCTTCCCGCCGCAGACGCGCTGGAAATATTCCAACCTCGCGTTCGGCATCGCCGGGCTGGTGGTGGAGCAGGTGAGCGGCCAGCGCTGGGCCGATTATGTGAATGCCAATATCCTGAAGCCGCTGGACATGACCGCCAGCAGCATCGACAAACCCGATCCCGGCCTGGCCACGCCTTATGCCGCCCGCACGCCCGAAGGCACCCGCCGCGTGCTGCCGTTCGTTGATGCCAAGGGCATGGCGGCGGCGACGGGCATGACCAGCAACGTGAACGATCTCGCCAAGTTCATCGGCGCCTGGTTCCGCCGCGCGCCCAAGGCTGGCGGCGCCAACGTGCTTTCGGCCGGTTCGTGGCGCGAGGCGCTGCGGGTGCGCAGCGTGGACGAGGATTGGGAATCGGGATCGGGCCTGGGCTTTGATATCGAGCGTTTCAAGGGCAAGACCTATGCCGGCCACGGCGGCGGCTATCCGGGCAACACCACGATGACGATGGCGCAGATCGACGCCAAGGTGGGCGTGATCGTGCTGACCAACACCAATGATTCCAACCCCGGTGATATCGCCAACCAGCTGATGGCCACCGTGGGCGAAGCGGTAGTGAAGGCCGCCAAGGCCAAGGCCACCCCCGCATGGGATCCGGCCTGGGCGCGCTTTGCCGGCCGTTACATCGGCGCCAGCGACAATGTCATGCAGGTCGTGCTGCTCAACCAGCAACTGGCGCTGCTGCCGGTCGCCGGTCGCAATGCCGAAACCCGAACCTTGCTGGAACCCATTGGCAATGGCCGTTTCCGCCTGACCGCGCCCACCGGCGGTGGCCCGGTGGGCGAAACCGTATGGTTCGAGGAAAAGGACGGCAAGGTGACCCGCATGTATACCGGCGACGGCTGGAGCACGCGCATCGAGGGATGGTGAGAAAGGCGACGCTTCGCCCCCTTCCCCCACGCCCGCCATCTGACTAGAAGGCACACGTGCATCGTTACGCAAATCCGACGCGATTCCTGAAGATCGCCCGTGTCGCCACGCCAATCGTGGCGCTGCTTGGCCTGGCGCTGACAGCGGCCGGCTTGTGGATCGGCCTGTTCGCCAGCCCGCCGGACTATCAACAGGGGGAAAGCGTGCGCATCATGTATGTGCATGTGCCGGCGGCGTGGATGGGCGCGGGCGGTTATCTGTCGCTCGCCATTGCCTGCGCCACGGCTTTGATCTGGCGTCACCCGCTGGCCACCATCGCCGCGCGCGCCATCGCGCCGGCGGGTGCTGCCTTCACCGCCATCTGCCTGGCGTCGGGCAGCCTGTGGGGCAAGCCGACCTGGGGCACCTATTGGGTGTGGGATGCGCGGCTGACCTCGATGCTGGTGCTGCTGTTCCTCTATCTCGGCTATCTGGCGCTGTCGGCCAGCGAAGCGGAAAAGGGCGGCGAGACTCGCGCCTCGTCCATTCTGGCGCTGGTTGGCGTGATCAACCTGCCGATCATCAAATATTCGGTGGAATGGTGGAACACGCTGCACCAGGGCAGCAGCATTTCGGTGGTCAACGCGTCGTCCAAGATCGCGCCGGAATTGCTCACCCCGCTGCTGCTCTCTGGCGCAGGCTTCGCCTTCCTGTTTGGCGCCATCGTCTTGATGCGGATGCGCGCCATGCTGGCGCAGCAGCGTGTCGACGCGCGCAGCCGGCGCATGGCGGAGGCCCTTGCCTGATGAACGGCGTCGTCACCCGCCCCGATCTGTGGGCCAATTTCATCTGGCCGGCTTATGCCATCACGCTGGTTGGCCTTGTTGGCCTACTGGCGTGGGCCTACATCTCGATGCGCAGCGCCGAGAAGAAGGCTGATGAGGTGAAACGCAAATGAAGGCAAAGCATCAACGCCTTTGGCTGGTGGTCGGCGCGCTCACCGCGCTGGGCGGGGCGGGCGTGCTGGCGTTTTCGACGCTGGGCGAGAAGGCGACCTATTTCTACGCCCCGTCCGATCTCGCCAAGGGCCCGGCGCCCACCGATGCCATCCGGCTCGGCGGCATGGTCGAAACAGGCTCGATCGTGCGGGACGGCGAAACCATCCGCTTTGTGGTGACCGACATGGCGAAAACCGTGCCCGTCACCTACACAGGCATCCTCCCCGATCTGTTCCGCGAAGGCCAGGGCGTGATCGCGGAAGGCAGGATCGATCCCGCCACCGGCACCTTCACCGCCGAAACCATCCTGGCCAAGCACGACGAGAAATATATGCCGCCCGAAGTGGCCGGCGCCATGAAGAAGACCGGCGCGGTTTCGACCGGCGGCTGATGGCGCGTCCCGTTTCGCCGCTGTGGGGCGGCCTGTTCACCACTGCTGCCCTGTGCGCCTGCGCGCAGCTGTCGCTCGACCTCGGGCCGGTGCCGATCACCCTGCAATCGCTGATCGTCTGCCTGGCGGGTGCCCTGGCGGGCGGCGCGGGCGTGGTTGGCGTGCTGGGCTGGTTGTTGCTCGCCGCGCTGGGCCTCCCCGTGCTGGCGGGCATGAAGGGCGGGCTGCTGGCGATGGGCGGTTTCAGCGCCGGCTTCATCGTGGCGCTGCCGCTGGCGGCGCGGATGGCGATGCGCTGGCAAGCTGGCTGGGCCTGGCGCCAGACGCTGGTGCTGATGCTGGCGTGCCACGCGCTGCTGCTGGCGCTGGGCGGCGCCGTGATCGCCCTGCGCGGCGGCGACGTGACCGCACTGGCCGTGCTGCTGCCGGGCGCAGGGGTGAAGGCGGTGGTGGCAACTTTGGTGTTGGTGATGGTGGGGCGACGGCCTGCCTAATCGTGCTGTGGCACCCGCGTCGTGGCCCACGCCTCGCCCATGTCCTCCAGCACCAGATCGATCACCTCGATCCGCGCGCGGATCGCGATGCCGGCGGCGCAGGTGATCACCAGCCAGTCGCCCTCCTGGGCCAGCGAGAGGATCACGGTTACGGCTTCGGGATCATTCGGCCAGCCGGCGCGCTGCACGGCATCCACCGTCTCCACCCGCAGCGCACAGCGAATGCGCGACGGGGCATCAACCTCGCGGCGGTAGCGGTTGATCAGCAGCGCCAGCCGCCGCGCCTTGCGATCATAGCCGACATCGGCCAGCCGCAGCGTTGCATCCTGCAGCAGCGCCGAGAAGGTTTCGATATCGCCGGGCTCCTGGCCCAGCAGGGCGAGGCGCTCAGCCATCCCCGACGCGCTCGATATCTGCGCCCACGGCCTGGAGCTTCTCTTCCAGCCGCTCATAGCCGCGATCGAGGTGATACACCCGGCTGACCGTGGTTTCGCCTTCCGCCGCCAGCCCGGCCAGCACCAGGCTCATGGAGGCGCGCAGATCGGTGGCCATCACTTCGGCGCCGTGCAATTTTGGCACGCCGCGCACGATGGCGCTGCGGCCGCGCACGGTGATATCCGCCCCCATGCGCGCCAGTTCCGGCACGTGCATGAACCGGTTTTCAAAGATGGTCTCGGTCAGCAGCGACGCGCCGTCGGCTACGGTGAGCATCGCCATGAATTGCGCCTGCATGTCGGTGGCGAAGCCCGGATATGGCGATGTTGAAACATTGATGCCCTTCATCGCGCCGCGGCGGCGCACGATGATGCCATCGGTGGTTTCTTCGGTTTCAACGCCGGCTTCGTGCAGCATGTCCAGCGTCACACCCAGATCCTCGGCCGACGCGCCGACCAGTTCGACCTCGCCGCCGGCAATGGCCGCGGCGCAGGCATAAGAACCGGCCTCGATGCGGTCGGGCATCACGGCATAGGTCGCACCGTGCAATTCCTTCACGCCGGTGATGGTCAGCTTCTCGGTGCCAATGCCCTGGATCTTGGCGCCCATGGCGACCAGGCAGTTGCACAGATCGACAATTTCCGGTTCACGCGCGACATTTTCCAGCACGGAGGTGCCCTTGCACAGCACGGCAGTCATCACGGCATTTTCGGTGGCGCCCACAGAAACGATGGGGAACACGTAACGCCCACCGGGCAGCCCGCCCATGGGGGCCGTCGCCTTCACATAACCCGAAGCCAGTTCGATATTGGCGCCCAGATGTTCCAGCGCCTTCAGGTGGAGATCGATCGGGCGGTTGCCGATGGCGCAGCCGCCGGGCAGCGAAACCGTGGCTTCGCCAGCACGCGCCAGCAGCGGGCCAAGGACGAGGATGGAGGCGCGCATCTTGCGCACGATGTCGTAGGGGGCGAGCGTGGAGGTGATGCGGTTGGCGCGCACCGTCATCACGCGGCCGAATTCATCGGGGCTGGTGCCTTCGATGGTGGTCGACAGGCCGTGATTGTTGAGCAGGTGCCCGAACGTATCGATATCGGCGAGCCGCGGCAGGTTCCTGAGCGTCAACGGCTCATCAGTGAGCAGCGCGCACGGCATGAGCGTGAGCGCGGCGTTCTTGGCGCCGGAAATCTGGATGCGGCCCTTGAGGCGGCGGCCCCCGCGGATGACGATCTTGTCCATGTCGCGAGTTTAGCGCGGTTGCGCGGGTTGCGCCACTGGCCGGCGCAGCGAAAACGTATAGACCGCCAGACCTGCCCAGATGCAGCAGAACGCCGCCAGCCGCGCCGGATCCAATACTTCGCCGAACAGCAGCACCGCTTCGATCAGCACCATGGTGGGCGCCACATATTGCATCAGCCCAAGGGTTGAGAGCGGCAACCGCCGCGCCGCGAAGCCGAACAGCAGCAGCGGCACCGCCGTGGCGAGGCCGCCCAGCGCCAGGGTCATAGTGGTGGCCGGCGGCCAGCCAGCAAAGCCTTGCGGCGTTTGGGCCACCCACAGCGCCGCCATCGGGGCCAACAGCAGCGTTTCAACAAACAGGCCGGTCGCCGTATCCACCGCCGCCTGCTTGCGGATCAGGCCATAGACGCCGAACGACAAGGCCAGCGCGAGGGAAACCAGCGGCAGCGACCCACGCTCGATGGTGAGCACCGCCACGCCCAGTGCGGCCAACCCGACCGAAACCCACTGCAGCCGCCCCAATCGTTCACCCAGCAACACCACGCCAAACAGCACCGAAACCAGCGGGTTGATGAAATAGCCCAGCGACGTATCGATGGCGTGGCCGGCCAGGATCGCCCAGGTGTAGACGCCCCAATTGATGGTGATGCACACCGCCGATGCCAGCAGCATCAACAGCAAACGCGGCTGGCGCAGGGCTGCGCGCACCCGTTCCCAGCCCTTCAGGCCGGAGATCAGCAGCACCACCACCAGCACGGTCCACAAGATGCGGTGCGCCAGCACATCGGCCGCCGGCACGCCCTGCAGCAGGCGCAGGTAGAAAGGCAGCACACCCCAGATCAGATAGGCGCCCATGCCGGCGAAAAAGCCAAGGCGGGCTTCGGATGCAGAGGTTGCGTTCACGGGGCGGCGTTAGCCGGCATTGGCTGTGCGCGCCACCCCCCGACGGCGTTACAACTTCGGCAACGTGACTCCGCGTTGGCCCATATATTTGCCGGCGCGGTCGGCATAGCTGACCTCGCAGGGCTCGTTGCCCTTCAGGAACAGGAACTGGCAGGCGCCTTCGTTGGCATAGATGCGGGCTGGCAGCGGCGTGGTGTTGGAGAATTCCAGCGTGACATGGCCTTCCCAACCCGGTTCCAGCGGGGTGACGTTCACGATGATGCCGCAGCGGGCATAGGTGCTCTTGCCCAGGCAGATCACCAGCACGTCGCGCGGAATGCGGAAATATTCGACCGTGCGGGCCAGGGCGAAGCTGTTGGGCGGGATCACGCACACATCCGTCTTGCGATCGACGAAGCTGTTGGGATTGAAATTCTTGGGGTCCACCACCGCGCTGTCGACATTGGTGAAGATCTTGAACTCGTCGGCCACGCGCGCGTCATAGCCATAGCTCGACAGGCCATAACTAATGCAGCCGCCGCGCGTCTGCCGCTCCACGAACGGTTCGATCATGCCCTCGTTCAGGGCGGTTTCGCGAATCCAGCGGTCGGACAAAACGGACATCAGTGGCCTTTGATGTGGAGGACGCAGATCAGGGTGAACAGGCGGCGCGCCGTGTCGAAATCGACAATGGCGCGGGTTTCCAGCCGGTCCTTCAGCAGTTCGGCGGCATCGTTGTGGATGCCGCGCCGCGCCATGTCGATGGTTTCGATCTGGCCCGGGCTGGCCTGGCGGATGGCCTGGTAATAGCTGTCGCAGATGGCGAAATATTCGCGGATGGTGCGCCGGAACGGGCTCAGCGCGACCTGAAACGCATCGATCTGGATGTCGTCGCCATTGCTCACCGTCACGTCGAGCCGGCCATCCTCCACGCCGAGCAGCAACTTGTACGGCCCGTGATGGCCGGCGTCCGCCGCAGCGATGGGCTTGAATTCATTGCCTTCCAGCAGATCGAAGATGGCGACGCGGCGCTCCTGCTCGATATCGGCGTTGCGCCACAGGATGGTGCGTTCATCCAGCTTGATGTCGATCAGGCGGTAATCCGGCGTGGTCATTTGCTCACTGCCAAACTACCCTTGGGCTCAAAGCTGTTCACCAGTTTTGCGAGGCCATCGCGCACCGGCTGCAGCACATCATCCTGGGTCTTGCCCAGCCGCACCACGACGATACGCTTCGATGGCACCACGATCACATATTGGCCCAAGTGCCCGATCGCGGCAAAGGCATCGGGCGGTCCGGCGCGCCAGAACAGCGCTTCATCCTTGCCATTGGCCGGCTTGCGGTTCAGCCAGAATTGCCCGCCATAACCGGGATTGGTGGGCGATGGCGTCGTCACGAAGCGCACCCAATCCGGCCGCACCACCTGCACGCCGGCGACCACGCCGCCATCCAGATAAAGCTGCCCGAACGCCGCCCAATCGCGCGCGGTGGCAAAGCACAGCGAGCCGCCATAAAGATTGCCTTGCGGATCAAACTCGCACAGCAGGCTGGCCATGCCCGCCGGCCCGGCCAGCCGATCGTTGATGAAGGCGCGCACCTTGCGCTTGCGTTCGGCCGGCGTCGCGCCCGGCGCCACCACATCGGAAACGATTCGCGCCAAAATGTGCGTGGTCAGCGTGTTGTATTCAAAGCGGGTGCCGGGCGGGACTTCCAATGGCTCGGCGACGGCGGCCTTGGCGATATCGGCCGAGGTATCGGCGAACAGCGCGCGATTGGTGTCGGCCCGCTCCGGCGCCGGTCCGGCTTCGATATGCTTCACGCCCGACGCCATGTGGAGCAGTTGGCGCAGCGTGATCTTCGCCCGCGCATCGTTCCGCCATTCCGGCACCGGCGCGGGCGTATCCAGCTCCAGCTTGCCATCGGCGACCAGGAAGCCGATCAGCGTGGACGTGATGGGTTTCGCCATCGACCAGCTGATCAGCCGCGTGCCGGGGCCATAGCCGGGGGCATAACGTTCATAGATCGGCTTGCCATCTTTCAGCACGATCACCGCCCGCGTTTCCTTCAGCGCCGGATCGGTGAACAGGGCATCGGCGGCAGGCAGGGCCGAGGCCGGCACAGTGGCCGGAATCGCCACTGGCGAGCGCTCGGGCTGCGCCAGGGCGCCCCCTGCGGTCAGCAACAGGCTTGCGGCTGCCGCGATGTTTCTCCACCTTGTCATGAATTTCACGCTAAAGGCCCTGCCCCCATGCTGGCAAGTGACACATCACCCCCTGCTGCCCCGCCGCGCCGCCGCTGGCTGATCTGGGTGCCGCTGTTGCTGCTCTGCCTGGCGGCGGGCGGCTGGCTCGGCCTGCGCTATTCCACCACCGGCCGGCAGGCGGCGCTGGCCACCGGCTATATCGCCCAGGTCACCTGCAGCTGCCGCTTCGTCAGCGGGCGGGACATGGCGAGCTGCGACACCGATCGCGAACCGGGCACAGAAGTGGTGCAGGTGGAAGAAGACAGCGCCAACCGCACGATCACGGCGAAAGTGCCGCTGCTCTCCAAACGCATCTCGCGTTTCGATCCGGAATATGGCTGCACGCTGGACGCGCCTTAAAGCCACCCCCGCCAGCGGAAGATCGCATAAGGCAGCACGGCGGCGGCCAGCATGATGCCCAGCGCCATCGGGTAACCAAGCTGCCAGCCCAGTTCCGGCATATGCTGGAAATTCATGCCATAAACGCCGGCCACCAACGTGGGCGGCAGAAACACGATGCTGGCCACCGAGAAGATCTTCTGCGCCGCCGTCTGCTCAATGGAGATCAGGCCCAGCGTCGCATCCAGCAGGAAGGTGAGATTGCTGCCGATGAAACTGGCCTGATCCGCCAGGCTGGCCAGATCGCGCACCTGCGTCTTGATCTGGGCCGAAAGGCCGGCATCCTTGGGCGCTGCAAACTGCAGGAACGACAGTGCCCGGGTGAGCGAGACCACCGATTCGCGCGCCTTGCTCAGCCCATCCTGCGCCGCGCCCAGCCGGGTCAGCAACGCCTGCAAAGCGAGATTTGACCGGCGCTGCAACTGGCGGCCATGGGCCCCAGCTTCCGCGCGGCGGAAGGCGGCGCGGCTGATCTGGTCCACCTCGCGGCCAACATGTTCAAGCCCATCGGCCAGCCGATCGACGATGGCATCGATCAGCCCCATCAATGCCATCGGCGCATTGCCGCACTGGCCCGGCGCGCGTTCCAGTTGCGCGACAAAGCGATCAAAACTGCGAATCTCGGCATAGCGCACCGTCACCAGGTGGCGCGCGCCCAGCACGAAACTCACCGGCACGGTTTCCGGCGTTTCGGTGATCAGCCCGGTGGCCAGCGTCGCGGTCATCACGATGGCGCCGTTATCGACATACAGCCGGCTTGATGTCTCGATCTCCGCCATCTCGTCGGCCGTCGGCACGCCAAAGCCCAGCGCGGTCTCGACCTGCGACTCCTCCTCCGGCGTGGGGTTGCACAGGTCGATCCACACCGCATCATCCGGCAGGGCATCACCCGTGCCGATCAGTTGGTGGCCCGTGGCAGAGAAGATCCTCAGCATCGCGGCCACCATGGCGCAACATCATTCACTTTGCACCCCCACCTGCGGCGCCTGCAACCAATTGGACTTTGGCTGCGAACAGGCCATTAACAGCCATGGCCACCGCCGCCCCCTCACCAGCTCCACCGCGCCGCGTGCTGCGCCACCACTGGCTGGTGCGCCTCACCCACTGGCTGAACGCGATTGCCATCATCGTGCTGCTGATGACCGGGCTGAACATCTTCGGCGCCCACCCGCGGCTTTATTGGGGCGATGCCGGATCGGTGGACCAACGCGAGCGACTGTGGCTGGAAACCGGTGCTTCGCCGCCGTGGCGCAGCCCCACCGGCTGGATCGAGATTGCCGGCACGCGCCTTGATACCACCGGCTTCATCGGCGTGTCGCAATCACCCAAAGGCACGATCAGCTTCGTCGCCTTCCCGCACTGGGCCACACTGCCATCTGGCCGCGATCTCGCCACCGCCCGCACGTGGCACTTCTTCTTCGCCTGGGTCATCATCCTCAACGGCCTGGCCTGGTTGCTTCATGGCCTCGTCTCCGGCCGGCTGTGGCGCGAGATATTGCCCAAGCGCCGCCACCTCACCCGCGCCCATCTGTGGCATGACATCGTGGAACATGTGAAACTGAACTTCCCCAAGGGCGAAGCCGCGCTGTCCTACGCAGTGCTGCAACGCTTCGCCTATGCCGGCGTTACCCTCATCCTCATCCCCACCGTCATCCTCACCGGCCTCGCCATGTCGCCGGGGATGGACGCAAGCTGGCCCTGGCTCGATCAGTTGTGGGGCGGCCGCCAATCAGCGCGCTCGGTGCATTTTCTCGCCATGGCGGGCATCGCCGGCTTCCTCGTCCTCCACCTCGTGCTCGTCGTCCTCTCCGGCCCGTTTCGCCAGATCGGCGCGATGATCACCGGGCGCATGACCATCGGAGGGGGCAAATGATCCTGCACCGCCGCCACCTCCTCACCGCCGTCCCCGCCGGGCTGCTGCTCACCGGCTGCGACGCGCTCACCCGCAATTCCACCGCCAAGGCCGTGATCGGCGCCGGCGAACAGGCCACCTATCGCTGGCAACGCCTGGTTGGCCGCGATGGCCTGGCCCGCGAATTCACCGCGTCTGACATTTCGCCCACCTTCAAGGTCAACGGCACCCACGAACCCACCAACCCCGAATGGCAGCGCCTCTCTGCCGGCGGCTTCACCGATTGGCGCCTGAAGGTGACTGGCCTGGTGCAGCGCGAACTCTCCCTCACCCTCCCCCAGTTGCGCGCCCTCCCGCAACGCACCCAGATCACCCGCCACGATTGCGTGGAAGGCTGGAGCGCCATCGGCCAATGGACCGGGCCGCAACTCGCCCACCTCCTGAAAGCCGCCGGCCTGCGCGACGGCGCGCGTTACATCGTCTTCCTGTGCGCCGATGATTATGGCGGCGAAGCCTCCAAAGGCGGCCTGCAATCCGCCAGCCGCTATTACGAAAGCGTGGACCTCGTCGACGCCTTCCACCCCCAGACCATCCTCGCCCACAGCCTCAACAACCAGCCCCTCAGCACCGGCAACGGCGCGCCCGTCCGCCTGCGCGTCGAACGCCAGCTCGGCTACAAGCAGGCCAAATATCTGATGCAGATCGTCGTCGCCGACAGCCTGGCGCCGTTTGGCGGCGGCAAGGGCGGCTATTGGCCCGACCGTGGGTACGAGTGGTACGCGGGGACGTGAGGATTTAGAGGAAAATGGGCCTCCGGCGGGCAGGGTCGCAGACCCTGCACCCGTTTGTTTTCGGGGGGCGCTTGGTGGCGGATTTGGGGTGGCTAGCGGTCGTCCCACTGAACCGCACGCATGAGTTCCCTGACGGTGCTGTCCCCTGTCCATAGTGCAGCGGCCCAACCACACTCTCTCGCCGCCTCAACGTTGTCGATCTTGTCGTCGATGAAGAAGATGGCTGCGGGTGGGATCTGCACAGCGGCTTCAACCGCACGGTAGAAGGCATGATCGGGCTTGGAATAGCCTAGGGAGGCAGCATAATGCATGCCATCGAAGCTATCTTTCAGCGCCAGACGATCCCAAAGATATGCGGCACGCTCATGCTCCTGGACTGTCGCCAGATGGAGCTCGAAGCCTGCCTTTCGCAAGAGCTGAAGTTCCGCGAGTAAGCATTCGTCGATGTGCGCGTCGTTTTTGAACCAATATTCAATGAGGGCTGCCGGAGAGACCGAGGGTGCAAATTCGGCGAGAGCGAGTGCCAAGCGATCTCGAAGAGCAGCGCGTCCGTGCACGACATCAGCCCAATGGCGACGGAAAAATCCGTCTTGCAGTGAGGCAAGCGGGATGCCGAGGTCGTTCTCGAGATTGGCAGACCAGCCACCTGCATCCGGGTGCGTGACGAGCACGCCGTCCACATCAACCATGATCGCCTTGCGTCTCATTCCTCCACCCTTTCGCTTTCCTCGGAAGGCCCGCGAGTCCGCTAATGGCTCGATAACGCTCGCCTGTCATTTGTCATGCTGGCGAAGGCCAGCATCCATGGTGGGGCTGGGACCAATGACGGCCACGCGTGCGCCCACAAGGCGGTGGATGCTGGCCTTCGCCAGCATGACGGCGCCTCTCGGCGATTGGCGATCCTGAAAACAAACGGGTGCAGGGACTGCGACCCTGCCCGCCGGAGGCCCCTTTTCGCTCTCGAAACCGCGAACGGCCGCCCGCCTGTCCTACACGGGCAAAGCCTGTCATCATGGCACTGCCTTGGCGCTTGGGCGCGGGATGGCCGTGGGTCGTGAAAAAATCCTGTATCCGATACAATTCGTCAAAACTGGCAAATCTGAAATCGTACAATTATTGATTTGATTCCAGTGATTTACTCGTGATGGCACGGGTGGCACTCGGAGTTTCGCTCTTTCACAGGTTCAGGGGCGAGCGGTCGCCAAAATCAGCTCAGCTCCCGTGTCAGGCGGGGGTGACGGTGGGAGATATGGGCCACCCCAAAACGAACGGGTGCAGGGGCTCAGCCCCTGCCCGCCGGAGGCCTTCACGCCGGCGGGATTTCGCCCAGCGAGGCCGGATCGGGCGCGCCGTCCAGATCAAGCGCGCCGCGGATGATCGTGTCGGCGCCCGACATGATGTCGCCGCTGCACAATTGCAGATCGAGCCGTTCCAGATCGCGGCGGCGATATTCGGCTTCGATGGCGTCGATCATCGTTTCGGGCGTGCCCAGCGCGGTGAGCACTTCGCGGCCCATGGCAACGGCGCCATCCAGCGTTTCGCGCACCACCTGTTCCACGCCAGCCTGGCGCAGGGCGATATTGTGGCTGCGATCAAAGGCGCGGGCGATGATCGGCAGGTCGGGCCATTCGGTCTGAATTGGTACCAGCACCGCCTTTGGATCCCAGCGGCCATCGATGGCAAACACCAGGGCGCTGGCGGTTTCGATGCCGGCGGTGCGCAGGATATCGAGGCGGGTGCCGTCACCCCAGAACACGGTGTTGCCAAAGCGGGCGGTGATATCGATGAGTTCGGCATCCAGATCGATGGCGGTGATGGCCTGCCCGCGAGCCCGCAGCATCTGGGCGATCACCTGCCCCACGCGGCCGCTGCCGACCAGCACGACATGGCCGCCGTGGCCAGCGGTGCCGGCGCTTTCCGGGCCGTCGCGGCTGCCGGGATCGTCCTTGCCGGCGATCATCCGCCCGGCCAGCCGGAACAGCAGCGGCGTGAGCGCCATCGAACAAGTGACGACCGCGCCGAACAGTTGCGCCGCCGAATGGCTGATCAACAGGCCGCGTTCGGCTTCGGCAAACAGCACGAAGCCGAATTCGCCGCCTTGGGCCAACAGCAGCCCCATCTTGAAGGCACGCGGCCATTCGGTGCCGAAACTGCGCGCCAGCACGGCGATGATGGTGGTTTTCACCGCCATCACGCCCACCACCAGCGCCAGCACCAGGCCCCAGTTGGCCGCGACCACGCCCAGATCAAGGCTCATGCCGATGGCGATGAAGAACAGGCCGAGCATGAGCCCGCGGAACGGCTCGATGTCGGCTTCCAGGGCGTGGCGATAGGGCGATTCGGCCAGCATGACGCCGGCGACGAACGCGCCCAGCGCCATCGAAAGCCCCAGGCTGGCCATCAGCAGTGCGCTGCCCATCACGCAGAGCAGAGCGGCGGCAACAAAGGCTTCGCGGGCGCCCAGCGATCCGATGATGCGGAACAGGCGCGGCAGGGCATAACGGCCGACCAGCACCAGAAACAGCAACGCACCCGCCGTCATCAGCGCTGTTTGCCAGCCCGGCACCGGATTGGGGCGCGGGGCGCGGCTGAGGGCGCCGACAATGGTGAGCATGGGGACGATGGCCAGATCCTGGAACAGCAGCATGGCAAAACTGCGCTCGCCAAACGGCGTGGCGGCCATCTGGCGCTCGTTCAACAGTTGCATCACCAGTGCGGTGGAGGACAGGCCCAGCGGCAGGCCGACGACCAGCGCCGCCTCCCAGGTGAAACTGGTGAGCGCCAGCAGAAGCCCGGTGAGCCCAAGCCCGCACAGCAGTACCTGTGCCAGCCCCAGCCCGAAGATATCTCGCCGAAGGGCCCACAGCCGCGACGGCTGCAGTTCCAGGCCGATCACGAACAGCAGCAGCACGATGCCAAACTCGGCGAACTGGAGGGTCTGTTCGGCATTGCCCACCAGGCCAAGCACCGCTGGCCCGATCAATATGCCGGCGGCGAGATAGCCCAGCACCGCCCCCAGCTTGAAGCGGATGAACAATGGCACCAGCACAACGGCGGCCGCCAGATAGACGACGATATCGCGCAGCAGGGTGGAGCCATGCTCCATCAGGCGGCGACCTGCCCGGCTTCGGCGAGCGCGGCCAGCACGGCATCAAGCGCGAGCAGGATCGAAGGATGGCGGGCGCGGTGGGCGCGGGCCGGCACGAAGATGGCCCAGCCTTCCGGCGCAGCTTCGGCGCGGCTGGCGAGGAAATCGGCGAGGGCAGAACGGGTGGCGGTGAGCGCAGCAGCGTCCATGCCCGGCACGCGTTCCATCACCACGGCAGCACTGGCCTGGCCCAGCGTGCAGGCCTTGGTCGCGTCCAGCCCCACGGCGGCGATGCGGCCATCCGGCCCGAGCGCCACATCGGCGATGATCTTGCTGCCACACACGGGGGAGACCCGGGTGGCGCTGCCATCCGCCGCCGCCAACCGGTGCGCGCCCTCACCCGCCAGTTTCAGGCGCAGAATCGCCGCGTTGTAGAGGGTTTCGGACATGTGTACTTCTTACCCGTCCCGCCCCTGTTGTGGATAGGCGGGAAAATGCCGCCCTTCAGGCGCGGCGCCAGGTCGTGCCGCCCGGTCCATCCTCCAGCAGCACCCCTTCGTCCACCAGCGCATCACGAAGGCGATCGGATTCGGCCCAGTTCCTGGCCTTCCGCGCCGCCACGCGCTCCGCCACCAGCGCGTCGATGCGGGCCGCGTCCGGATCGGCGTTGCGGGCGTCGCTGGCATGACGGCTCCTTTCCGGCCCCAGCGAGGGCAGGCCGAGGAACGCGAGCGCGCCCAAAAGCGCCTCGCGGTCCTGCTCGATGCCGGCGATGGCAGCCAGCGCGGCGGGCGTGTTGAGATCGTCGGAAAGCGCTTCCACCACCGCAGCCGGCGGCGGCGGGCGCACGCCCTTCGGCACATCGCCCAGCTTGCGCAGCCATTTGTCCAGGCGGCTGCGGACCTGGGTCAGCAGCGCTTGGTCCCACGTGAGCGGCTGGCGATACTGGGCGGACAGCAGCCCCAGGCGCAGCTCGTCACCCGTCCAGCCGGCCTCCACCAGCTCACCGACGCTGAGCACATTGCCGAGCGACTTGGACATCTTCTCACCGCCGCCGAAGTTCAGGAAGCCGTTGTGCATCCAGATGTTGGCCAGCGGCGCACCATCATGGGCGCAGGCGCTCTGCGCGCATTCATTCTCGTGGTGGGGGAAGGTGAGATCAATGCCACCGCCGTGGATATCGATGGTGGTCCCAAGGCTTTCGGCAATCATCGCCGAGCATTCGATATGCCAGCCTGGCCGACCACGACCCCAGGGCGAGGGCCAGCCGGCCTGGTCCTTGCTCGACGGCTTCCACAGCACGAAATCGGCGGCGTTCTTCTTGTACGGCGCCACTTCAACCCGCGCGCCGGCGATCATTTCGTCCAGCGGCCGGCGCGACAGGCTGCCGTAATCGCCGTGGCTGGCCACATCGAACAGCACATGGCCTTCCGCCACATAGGCATGGCCCTTGGCGATCAGCAGATCGATCATCGCCACCATCGCAGGGATGCTCGTGGTGGCGTGCGGGTGCAGATCAGGACGTTCCACGCCAAGGGTGGCCGCGTCTTCCAGATAGAGAGACTCGTAGCGCTCGGTGATCACGTCGATGCTCACGCCCTCGGCACGGGCCTTGTCCATGATCTTGTCGTCGATATCGGTAATGTTGCGGGCGTAAATCACCTTGTCCGGGCCATAGGTGTGGCGCAGCAGGCGCTGCAGCACGTCGAACACCACGGCGGGACGGAAATTGCCGATATGTGCCCGGCCATAAACGGTGGGGCCGCAGACATACATCGTCACCCGATCGGGATTGATCGGCACCAGTGCCTGCTTAGTGCGGGCGGCGGTGTTATACAGACGGATCATCAGATAGCGGTTCCGGGGCTGGATTTTTCCTGATCATCGAGGAGCTTGTCGAGCGAGTTGCGCTCCTTCTTGCCGTACCCGTCACCCTCCTCGTCGTCGCCAAAACCGGGCAAGCCGGCATGAGGGTCGCGCTCAGGATTGATCAGCTTCTGCTGCTGGTTCCACGCATCGCCAACGTAAGAGACCATGGCGCTCGCCACCAGCGCCAGCGTTGGCGTCGTCTTCGCCCTGGCCAGCCAATCGGGCCGGCTATCGTCACCCGGCACGATCTTCATGCCCAGCGTGATTAGCAGGAAAATCAGGCTGGCGGCCAAAAAGCCCTTCACCAAGCCAAAGCCAAGGCCGAGCAAGCGGTCCACCGGGCCGATCACGCTGCCCTTGGCACTGTTCGACAGGAAACTGCCGATCAGCTTGACCAGCAGCACGGCGATCAGGAACGGCCCCATTACGGCAGCGACCGCAGCGATGAGTTCACTGCCACTGGCCGTTTCGAAAATGGCGCGGGCCGGCGCATAGAACAGCCGCACAGCGACGAAGCCGGCCACCCAGGCGGCCAGGCTGGCGACTTCGGCAATGAAGCCGCGCATCAGGCCAAAGACGGCCGTGATGCCGACGATCAGCACCACGATCCAGTCAAAGCCGGCAAGCTGCGTTACAGTGTCCATACAGCAGCGCCTAACCGATTTGGGGGCGTGGAAAAAGCCTATTCCGGCCGGCCAAGGTGATCCACCAACCCGTTCATCGTGCGAAACCCGCTGACCAGCATCGGCCCTCCAGCCATGGTCCCGTCCGGCACGAAGGCCCGGCCAAAGCCCAGCTTCGCCGCCTCCTTCAGGCGCAAACTAGCCAGGCCGGCCGCCCGCAATTCGCCCGATAAGGCCACTTCGCCAAAAGCCACAGCGTCTGCAGGCAGCGGGCGGTCCGTGAGCGCCGAAACCAGCGCACAGGCCACTGCAAGATCGGCCGCCGGATCGGCAATCCTGAGGCCGCCGGCCACGTTCAGATAGACTTCATGGCCGCCGAAGGCCAAGCCGCAGCGCGCTTCCAGAACGGCCAGCAGCATCGCCAGCCGGCCCGAATCCCAGCCCACCACGGCCCGGCGTGGCGTCGCGCCTGATGGCACCCGCACCACCAGCGCCTGGATTTCGCACAGCACCGGCCGCGTGCCTTCCAGCGCCGGAAACACCACGGCGCCTGTCACGCTGGCGCCTTCGGCACGGCTGGTCAGGAACAGGCTGGATGGGTTGGCGACTTCCTCCAAGCCGTCAGCGCCCATAGCGAATACGCCGATCTCGTCCGTCCCGCCAAAGCGGTTCTTCACGGCGCGCAAGATGCGGTACTGGTGGCTGCGCTCCCCTTCGAAATAGAGCACCGTATCGACCATATGTTCGAGCACACGCGGCCCGGCCAACTGCCCGTCCTTGGTGACATGACCCACCAGAATCAGCGCGGCGCCCGACAGCTTGGCATAACGGATCAGTTCCTGCGCCGATGCCCGCACCTGAGAAACTGTGCCCGGCGCGCCTTCCAGCGTGTCTGAATGCATGGTCTGGATGGAATCGATCACCAGCAGACCGGGTGGGGCCTTCAGGCTGGTCAGCGTTGTCAATATGTCCCGCACATTGGTTTCGGCCGCCAGCGCCACATCGGCCTTGGCCAGCCCCAGCCGCCGCGCCCGTAGCCGCACCTGGTCCGCTGCTTCCTCGCCTGAGACATAGGCGACACTCGCCCCTGTGCGCGCCATCTTGCCGGCCGCCTGCAATAGCAAGGTAGATTTGCCGATGCCGGGATCGCCGCCGATTAGGGTGACACTGCCCGGCACCAACCCCCCGCCCAGAGCGCGATCAAGCTCGGCAATGCCTGTGCTCAGCCGCGGCGGCAGCGCCACATCGTCGGCCAGACTTTCCAGCGCGATGCGCCGGCCGCCACCCTGTAGCGATTGCTTGGCCGCAAAGGGCGTGAACACTGGGGCGGCTTCCTCCACCAGCGTGTTCCATTCCTTGCAGTCCCCGCACTGCCCCGCCCAGCGCGGCGCCACCGCCCCGCAGGCCTGGCACACGAAGCGCGTCTTGCCTTTTGCCATCACATACCATCCAGAACAGAAAGGCAACATTAGGCGGGCGCGGCGGCACTTGCAAGCGGCCTGCCCGCCGTGCGAGATGCAGCCATGCGCACTCTCCTCCTCTCCCTGCTCCTCGCAACTGCTGCTCCGGCGCTCGCCCAGCCAGCACCCATCAAGGCTGCTCACGCGAAAATTGCTGCCGATTATGATCAGACCATCGCCGAGGTGATCGAGCTGACGGAAATCCCCGCCCCGCCGTTCAAGGAAACTGCACGCGGGCAGCGCATACTGGAGAAGTTCAAGGCACTGGGCCTCAGCGATGTCCACATCGACGCTGTCGGCAACGTGATCGGCACCCGCCCCGGCAGGGATCGCGCTACCAAGGCGCTGATGGTCGCCGCCCACCTCGATACGGTGTTCCCCCCCGACGTGCCCATCAAGGTTCGCCGCGAATTCAACACGCTGCATGCGCCCGGCATCGGCGATACCACCGTCACCCTGGCAGCCTTGCTGGCCTTTGTTCGCGCCATGGACGCCGGCAAAGTGCAGACCACTCGCGATATCATCTTCGTCGCCAACGTCGGTGAAGAAGGACAGGGCGATCTGCGCGGCGTGCGCCACATCTTTTCGGCCAGCCCACTGAAACCCCGCATCGGCGATTTCATAAGCTTCGATGGCAGCAATGTCGCGCGCATCGTCAACGGCGGCGTCGGCTCCCGCCGTTACCGCGTCGCCTTCAAGGGGCCGGGCGGCCACAGCTATGGCGCGTTCGGCATCGTCAACCCGATGGCGGCGATGGCCGGCACCGTGCAAGGCCTCTACAAGATCGCTCCGCCCACTGACGTGAAGACCACCTTCGCCGCCTCTACAATCGCCGGCGGCACTTCGGTGAACTCCATCCCCAATCTCATCCTCGCCGAATTCGACATGCGCTCGGCCTCCACCACCAATCTGAAGGCGCTCGAAAGCCAGTTCCTGAAGATTATCGAAGACAGCGTCGCCGCCGAAAACGCCGCCCGCGACACGCGCTACGGCAAGATCAGCGCGGTCCCCGAACTGATCGGCGACCGCCCAGCCGGCACCACACCGGCCACAGACCCCCTGGTGCAAACCGCCGAACGGATTCTGAAAGCCGGCGGCTACGATGCCCAACTGATGCCCAGTTCCACCGACAGCAATATCCCGATCAGCCTCGGCATCCCGGCCATCACGCTGGGTGCCGGCGGCGGCGGCTTCCGCGCCCACGCGCTGGATGAATATGTGAACGTGGAGCGCGGCACCTTCGTGAAAGGGCTGACCACGGCGTTCGACATCGTGGTAGAAGTGGCCAACATCAAGCGCTGAGGCAATTCCTGCTTCTCGCCTTGAAATTCCCCAGCACTTGCGGGGGCTTGAAGGGTCAGCCAGACTGATCTGTGAAAGGAGGCCCCTTTGCAGACAAAGGAGCTGCGCCTCGCATTGGTCTGTTACGGCGGGGTAAGCCTGGCGGTGTACATGCATGGCCTCACCAAGGAGGTGTGGAAACTGGCGCGCGCCTCGATGCGGCGGCACAGTCCGGCCGGATTGCCGCCGGCGCGGGACAGCGAGATTGTCTATCAGGCACTGCTCGACAGCCTGCCCGGCCTCGATCTCAGGGTGATGTGCGACATCGTTGCCGGCGCTTCGGCGGGCGGCATCAACGGCGTGCTGCTCTCCCGGGCACTGGTGGAGGGCCATGATCTGGATGCCATCCGCGGCCTGTGGCTGGACGGGGCAGACAGCGACGTTCTGCTCGACAAGGCGGCAGCGTCGCGGCCGCTGTCGAAGCTGTGGGCGATCCCGCTGGTGTGGTGGGTGCGCCGGCGCGGCCTGGAGGATGAAGACAAGGCCGAAGTCGCGGCGCACGGCGAGGTGAAGCGCAAACTGTCCCGTTTCATGCGCAGCCGCTGGTTCAAGCCGCCGTTTTCCGGCGCGGCCTTCTCGGGCCTGCTGGCCGATGCCTTTGCCGCGATGGAGAAGGGCGAGCGCACGCCGCCGCTGGTGCCGCGGTTGCACCCATTCGATCTGTTCGTGACGGTGACCGATTACCACGGCGCGCCGCAGCGGCTGCGGCTGAACACGCCAGAAGAAGTGACCGAGCCCGAACACCGCCTGGTGATTGGCTTTGCCTGCCCCGGCGACGGGGGAGAGCGGCGTCTGGGCCCCACGCCCGATCTGGTGTTTGCGGCCCGCGCCACGGCGAGTTTTCCCGGTGCCTTCCCACCGGCACGAATTTCCGAGATCGACGAATTGCTCAAAGGCCGCGGCGAGGATTGGCCCGGGCGGCAGGCCTTCATCGATCGGGTGCTGCCCGGCCGCCTCCAACCGGAGAGCGTCGACCTGATCGATGGTGCCGTGCTCGACAACCGGCCGTTTGGCCCGGCGCTGGCCGCCCTGGGCAAGCGGCCGGCGCATCGCGAGGTGGACCGGCGCTTTGTCTATCTCGATCCCAAGCCGGGGATGCACGACGATGGCGCGGTGACCGGCCAGCCGCCCGGCTTTTTCGGCACCATCTTGCGCTCCCTCGCCGATATCCCCCGGCAGCAGCCGATCCGCGACAGCCTGGGCACGATCGAGGCGATTTCGACCCGGTCGCGCCGGCTGCGCCATATCGTGATCGGCATGATGCCGCAGGTGGATATCGCCATCGACGCCGCCATCGGCATGCGGCTGCTGCTGTTCTCGCCCAGCCTCGAACGGCTGGCGGCCTGGCGCAGCCGCATGAACAGCGAGGCGGCGAAAGCGACGGGCTTTGCCTATGGCGCCTATGGCCGGCTGAAATTCGCCATGGTGACCGAACGTCTGGCCGAGCGTATCGCCGATCTGGGCGGGCAGGAGGTGGGCGCGGTGCGGGCCAGCCTGTGGCGCCACCTCAACGCCGGCGGTGTCAACAAGCCGGAAAGCGCCATCGGCAAGACCGGGGCGGCGTCGCCCTATGTGCTGTTCCTGCGCAATTTCGATGTCGATTTCCGCATCCGCCGCCTGCGTTTCCTGATTCGGCGGGTGAACATGGAACTGGCTGGGGCGGACGAGGCAACGGCGACGGCGCTCGGCAAGATCAAGGCCGGGCTCTACGCCATATTGGGCCCGCATTTGCTGTGCTGGCCCAGCGCTGGCAGCGTGGCGGCCGCCGGCAACGCCATCGCCGATCCCGCCAGTGCACTGGCCGCCGTGGCCAGCGCCCTCGACCTGAAGGGCCTTGATGGCCGCAGCGATGCCGAACTGGTGGCGCTGCTGGCCAGCGGGCTGCCGCGCCGCCTGCGCCGCGATCTGGTGGCGGCCTATCTCGGCTTCCCCTTCTTCGATATCGCCATCCTGCCGCTGATCGCCGATGGCAACATCGACGAGCTGGACGAGATCAAGGTTGATCGCATCAGCCCCGAAGACTGCTCGGCCCTGACTGCGGTCGGCGGGCATCGGCTGAAGGGCGCTCTATTCAATGCCTTTGGTGCCTTCTTCAGCCGCGCCTATCGGGAACATGATTATCTGTGGGGCCGCCTGCACGGAGCCGAGCGGCTCATCGACCTGATCGTCTCCTCCCTTCCCGCCAAGGCCCGGCCCGATGCGGCCACCCTCAGCGAAATCCGCCGCGCCGCCTTCCGTGCCATCGTGGCGGCAGAGCGGGCGCATCTTGTTGACATTCCAGACACGATCGCCGCGCTCGATACCGCGCTGGCCGAATGATCACTCCGCCGGTTGGGTTTTCCCTGCCGGCCGGTACTGCCGCAGATAATGAATGATGATCGCCATGCCGAACATCGTCGGGATGGCCCAGATCGCCGGGTTGAAGGCGTGGGTGGGGAACATCTCGATCAACCCGACGGACAGGAATGCCGTGTAGGCCGCAATCCCGGTCGCCACCATCGCCTTGAAATGTTCGGGGATATAGGCGCGCGGGCTTGCCGGCGTGCTGAAGATATAACGGAAATAGGTGGTGCTGGTGCCAAAGCCGAGCAGCGCCACCATCACCATCAATATCGGCTCCATCACAGGCCCATTGCGATCCAGCAGATACAGGCCATGCACCAGGCAGATGCCCGCCGCCAGCATGGTGCCGCCCTGCACCGCCAGCATCGACCAGTGCCGGTTGCCGGGATGATCACGCCGGTTGCTCACCATCACCAGCCCGTATCTGGTCATCGAAATCGCCAGCAGTCCAAGATAGACCATCATTGTGCCGAACATGCCGCGATAGAGCACTTCGTCGGTCAACTGCGGATGCATCGCCAGCGGCCACACCAGCGACAGCGCCCCCATTCCCAACGCCTGCCCCGCCGCGGTATAAATCGCTGCCGAAAACATGAACCCCCAGCGCCGATGCGCCGGCCCGCCCTTGCGCGTCAGCACTGCCCCCCAGAAACTGGTGAGCGCCACCACGCCGGCTCCGACGTGAATGGCCAGGAAGATGTGGAACAGCCAGGGCATGGGTTTGTGCTGTCAGTGCCTTTTGGGTGCCTGCCTTCCTTGGCCACAACGGCGGCCTGAGGGCAAGAGGATCGGTGTTGCTTCAGTCAGCAGGCGGCCAGTCCTCCCCCGCCGCCAGCGCCCTGAGCTCCGCGCGCAGTTCTGCCGCTTTTGACGATTCGTATCGAATTGGGGAATTTGTCTGCGCGGCCCGTCGCTCCAACCGCTTCAAATGAAACAACAACAGCCGCGCATCACACGGGCGCCTCCGTACAGCCACGGTCTGGCCATCCCGCTCGATCACCTCCTCCTCCCCCTCCAGCACCCGGTCCATCGCCAGATCCTCGATCCAGCGATCCCGATCGGCCAAGGCGTCATCCCAGGCGCGGGCGAACTCCCAGCTGTGCAACTGCCGCCGCAACCAATAGGCCGATTGCTTGCTCATCCCTGCGGCTTTCGCCGCCGCCGTCACATTGGCCGTGGCGGCGAGATGATCCAGAAACCGCTGCTGCCGGGCTGGCGTCCAGCCGTTGTGCTGCGGGCGGAGAGCGGGCGGCTTGGAGGGCTTGGAGCTGTTCATAAAGGTTAATATAACCGATGAACGGGGTTGTAGGACAGATGGGGACAGAGGAAGTGAGGCCTCCGGCGGGCAGGGTCGCAGACCCTGCACCCATTTGTTTTTGGTTAGCCCTTTGACCAAATATTACACCGTCGCCCCGGACTCGATCGGGGCCCCGGATCAAGTCCGGGGCGACGAGCGCTTTTGGGATGGACGCTGCTGATACTCCCACCGCCTGTCATGCTGGCGCTGGCCAGCATCCATTTTGCCGCCGGGTGCCTGTGTGGCTGCGGATTGCCCTCGATCAACGGTGGATGCTGGCCTGCGCCAGCATGACGTGTGTTTGTGGGGCGGGCGCGCTCCAAAACAAACGGGTGCAGGGGTCACCCCTGCCTGCCGGAGGCTTGTCTGGTTCTTGCGTGCGGGAAGGGCCGGCATCCGTAGTGTCGGCAATGGCTGGAGGGGCGGCGCGCGTGCATACTGGCCGCCATGACCGCCCTCGCCCTTGGCCTGCGCTATTTCGCTGGCGTGTTTGCCATCGCCTTTGCGTTGGGCACGATCCGCACATTGTGGTTGGCGCCGGCGGTGGGGGCGATGGCCGCCGTGGCGATGGAAGTGCCGATCATCCTGGCGGTGAGCTGGTGGTGGGGCCGCCGCTTGCTGGCGCGGCAGCCGCTCGGCCTGGCGGAGCGGGTGGTGATGGGTGGTTCGGCGTTTGTATGGCTGATGCTGGCGGAGTTCGGGCTGGCGATGGCGTTCGGGCGGGCGCCGGGGGCCTATCTGGCGTCGTTCTTCACAGCAGACGGCCTGCTGGGGCTGGCCGGGCAGCTGGCGTTTGCGGCCTTGCCCCTCTTCATAAAGCCCGCCCGCCGCTAATGCTGCCTTGCAACATCGGCAGGCCCATGCTAGCCGCGCCCCGCACACGGTGGACCTTGTTCATCGCGCCTTTTGTCATATCCGATTCAAAACGGGGCTGAAGCCTTGGACGCACAAATTTCATCCAGCGTGGCCACCGGCCTTTCCGGGCGCTATGCCCGTGCCTTGTTCGCGCTGGCGATCGAGGGCAAGGCGCTTGCCGCCGTTGAGGCCAGCCTGGCGACGCTGACCGAGGCGCTGGCCGAATCGGCTGATCTGACCGCGCTGACGTCGTCGCCGCTGGTTGGTCGCGGCGCGGCGGGTGCCGCTGTTGCGGGTGTGGCCGATGGGCTGGGCCTTGATGGGCTGACCAAGAATTTCCTCGGCGTGCTTGCTGCCAATCGCCGGCTGGCCTTGTTGCCGGCGGTGATCCGCGATTTTGCCGCGCTGAACGCTGCCCGCAAGGGTGAAGTGACCGCCACCGTAACGGCAGCCCACAAGCTGACGGCGGCGCAGCAGAAGGCGCTGGGCGCCAAGTTGAAGGCCGGCATCGGCCGCGATGTGGCGCTGACCGTGAACGTTGATCCGTCCATCCTGGGCGGCCTGATGGTGCGCGTTGGCAGCCGCCTGATCGATTCGTCATTGAAGACCCGGCTCGACATGCTCGGCCAGGCACTCAAAGCTTAAAAGAGGACCACCCAGATGGACATCAATGCCGCTGAAATCTCGCGGATCATCAAGGATCAGATCGCCAATTTCGGCACCGAAGCGCAGGTTTCGGAAGTCGGCCAGGTGCTCAGCGTTGGCGACGGTATCGCCCGCGTGCATGGTCTGGACAATGTGCAGGCCGGCGAAATGGTCGAATTCCCGGGTGGCATCAAGGGCATGGCCCTGAACCTGGAAGCCGATAACGTTGGTATCGTGATCTTCGGTTCGGACAGCGCCATCAAGGAAGGCGACACCGTCAAGCGCACCGGCACCATCGTCGACGTGCCGGTGGGCAAGGGCCTGCTGGGCCGCGTTGTGGATGGCCTGGGCAACCCGATCGACGGGAAGGGCCCGTTGGTGGACGTGACCCGCATGCGCGTGGAAGTGAAGGCGCCGGGCATCATCCCGCGCAAGTCCGTCCACGAACCGATGCAGACCGGCCTGAAAGCGCTCGACGCGCTGGTGCCGGTTGGCCGCGGCCAGCGCGAACTGATCATCGGTGACCGTCAGACCGGCAAGACCGCTGTCGCCATCGATACCTTCATCAACCAGAAGGGCGTGAACGCCGGCACCGACGAGAGCAAGAAGCTGTATTGCATCTATGTCGCCGTTGGCCAGAAGCGTTCGACCGTGGCGCAGATCGTGCGCGCGCTGGAAGAAAATGGCGCGATGGAATATTCGATCGTGGTCGCCGCCACCGCTTCGGAACCGGCCCCGCTGCAGTTCCTGGCGCCCTACACCGGCTGCACCATGGGCGAGTTCTTCCGCGACAACGGCATGCACGCCGTGATCGTGTATGACGATCTTTCCAAGCAGGCCGTGGCCTATCGCCAGATGTCGCTGCTGCTGCGCCGCCCGCCGGGCCGCGAAGCCTATCCGGGTGACGTGTTCTATCTGCACAGCCGCCTGCTGGAGCGCGCCGCCAAGATGAACGACGCCAACGGCAATGGCTCGCTGACCGCGCTGCCGATCATCGAAACGCAGGCGGGTGACGTTTCGGCCTACATCCCGACCAACGTGATTTCGATCACCGACGGCCAGATCTTCCTGGAAACCGAATTGTTCTACCAGGGCATCCGCCCGGCCATCAACGTCGGCCTGTCGGTGAGCCGCGTCGGTTCCGCCGCGCAGACCAAGGCGATGAAGAAGGTCGCCGGCTCGATCAAGCTGGAGCTGGCGCAGTATCGCGAAATGGCGGCGTTCGCGCAGTTCGGTTCGGATCTTGATGCCTCCACGCAAAAGCTGCTGAACCGCGGCAAGCGCCTGACCGAG
>NZ_JAUMBI010000242.1:865-2130 GCF_032115815.1 Sandarakinorhabdus sp. | reverse complement strand
CAGATGGCGGGATTGGCCGAAACCGCGATGCACGCCGGCGCGATGGGCTTTTCCACCTCGCGCACGCTCAATCACCGCACGTCCGATGGGCAGCCGACGCCGACGCTGACGGCGGCCGAAGACGAGTTGATGGGCATCGCGCTGGCGCTGGGCCGGGCAGGCAAGGGCGTGCTGCAATTCGTTTCCGATTTCGCCGATCCGGTGGCGGAATTCGCCATGATGCGGCGGCTGTGCGAACGCTCTGGCCGGCCGCTCAGCTTTTCGCTCGCCCAATCCCCGGTCGCGCCGCTGGGTTGGCGGAAATTGCTCGACATGCTGGAACAGGCGACCGCAGCCGGCCTGCCGATGAAGGCGCAGGTGGCAGCAAGGCCGGTGGGCGTGTTGCTTGGCCTTGATCTCACCCTTAATCCGTTCAGCCTGCACCCCGATTGGCCAAAGGGCGCCAGCCTGGATGAACAACAGCGATTGCTCGCCGACCCTGATTTCATTGCCCGGCTGATCGCCAACCCGCCGCCGGCCGGCAACGCGCTCGGCACGGCGTTGCTGCACCGCTGGGGTGACATGTATCAGCTGGGCGATCCGCCCAATTATGAGCCGCTGCCCGAATCCAGCCTGGCCGCAGAGGCGATGCGGCGCGGCGTGACCTATGAGGTGGTGGCAGCCGAATGGCTGCGCGCCGGCATGATCTATGTGCCGTTCCTGAATTTCGCCGATGGCGATCTGGATGCGGTTGGCGCGATGTTGGCCCATCCGGACACCATCCCCGGCCTGTCCGACGGCGGCGCGCACGTGGGCATGATTTGCGACGGCAGTTTCCCGACGACGCTGATCACCCACTGGGCGCGTGATCGCAACCATGGCCGGCTGCCGCTGGAATTTCTGATCAAGCGCCAGGCGCACGACACGGCGCGGGCGCTGGGCCTGACTGATCGCGGCCTGTTGCGGCCCGGTTTGCGGGCGGATGTGAACCTCATCGATCTCGACCGCCTTGCCCTGCTGCCGCCGGATGTGGCGCATGATCTGCCCGCCGGTGGCCGCCGGCTGGTGCAGCGAGCCCGCGGGATCAGGGCAACGCTGGTGGCGGGCCAGATCACCTACCGCGATGGCGAAGCCACCGGCGCGCTGCCCGGCCGGCTGCTGCGCGGCGGCACAAGTGGTTGAAAAGGCCGCGACTCGCCGCGTCCAGCCCGCCGTTCATCGAAGTTTCTCTTGACCGGCCGTCTCTGGTGGCAATGGATGGATGCCACACATCGAGGTCATTATGT
>NZ_JAUMBI010000242.1:0-855 GCF_032115815.1 Sandarakinorhabdus sp. | reverse complement strand
TCGATCAAGCCAGTCAAGACCGCCGTTTTCCCTGTGGGCGGCCAGGGCACGCGGTTCCTGCCGGCCACCAAGGCCATGCCCAAGGAAATGCTGCCGGTCGTGGACAAGCCGCTGCTGCAATATGCGGCGGACGAAGCGCTGGCCGCCGGTATCGAGCGGTTGGTGTTCGTCACCGCGCGCGGCAAGGGCGCGCTGGAGGATTATTTCGATATCGCCCAGGAACTGGTGGACAGCCTGAAGGCCAAGGGCAAGACGGCGGAACTCGCGGTGCTGGAAGCCACCCAGATCGAGCCAGGTCGCATGATCTTCGTGCGCCAGCAGGAACCGGCCGGCCTTGGCCATGCCGTGTGGTGCGCCCGCCATGTCGTGGGGCGTGAGGCCTTTGCCGTGCTGCTGCCCGATGAACTGCTGTGGAACCCGGCCAACCCGGCGCTGAAGGAAATGCACGAGGCGTATCTGCAGCTGGGCGGCAACATCATTTCCGTGCTGGAAGTGCCGGAAGAACACACCCATCGTTATGGCATCGTCTCGCCCGGCGCCGTCGATGGCCTAATCACCGAGGTGAAGGGCCTGGTGGAGAAACCGAAGCAGGGCACCGCCCCGTCACGACTTGCTGCCATCGGCCGCTATATCCTGCAGCCTGAGGTGATCGACGTGCTGGCGGCCGGAAAGCGCGGGGCCGGCAACGAAATCCAGCTCACCGATGCGATGGCCGAAATGATCGGCATACAGCCGTTCCATGCCCTCACCTTTACCGGCACCCGCTTTGATTGCGGCGACAAGGCCGGGCATGTGACGGCCAACATCGCGCTGGCGCTGGAACGGGACGATGTTGGCCCGGCCGTACGCGAATGG
>NZ_JAUMBI010000241.1:0-3008 GCF_032115815.1 Sandarakinorhabdus sp. | reverse complement strand
CTGCCGTCTTCGCCGAAGGCGACTTCGCGGCACAGGAACCAGCGCAGGCGATCGACGCCGAAGCGGTCCACCATGGCGGCCGGATCGACGACATTGCCGAGCGATTTCGACATTTTCTCGCCGCGGTTGAGCAGGAAACCGTGGCCGAACACCGTTTTCGGCAGCGAAATGCCGGCTGACATCAGGAAGGCCGGCCAATAGACGGTGTGGAAGCGCACCACATCCTTGCCCACAACGTGCAGATCCGCCGGCCACCATTCGCCGTCGAGACCGCCCGCACCGGTGAGATAATTGGCCAGCGCGTCGAGCCAGACATACATCACATGGCGTTCGTCTCCGGGCACCGGAATGCCCCAGGTGAAGCTGGTGCGGCTGACCGATAGATCCGAAAGCCCGCCGGCAACAAAGGCGCGCATCTCGTTGAAACGGCTGGTGGGTTGGATATACTCCGGGTGGCTGTCATACAGCGCCAGCAGCTTGTCCTGATAGGCGGACAGCTTGAAGAACCAGCTTTCCTCCACCGTCCATTCCACCGGCGTGCCCTGCGGTGACAGTTTGGTGCCGTCTTCACCGGCAACCAACTCGCCTTCGTCATAATAGGCCTCGTCGCGGACCGAGTACCAGCCTTCGTAGCGGCCAAGATACAGATCACCATTTGCGGCCATGCGCTGCCACAGCGCCTGCACCAGCGCCTTGTGATCCTCATCAGTCGTGCGGATGAAGCGATCATAGCTGATGCCCAGCGCATCATCGAGCGACTGGAACGGCGCCACCATTTCATCGACATAGGCCTTTGGGGCCTTGCCGGCGGCGCGGGCGGCCTGGTCGATCTTCAGGCCATGTTCGTCGGTGCCGGTAAGGAAGCGCACATCAAAGCCATCGAGCCGCTTGAAGCGGGCGATGACATCAGTGGCGATCGCTTCATAGGCATGGCCCATGTGCGGCCGGCCGTTGGGATAGGCGATGGCGGTGGTGACGTAGAAGCGGGGCTTGCTCATGGCCACGGCCAATGGGGCAATATGCCGGCCGATTCAAGCCGGGACGGCGGCCAGATGCAGGGCGAGACGATGCGCCACCTGCCCAGGTTCCAGTTGCAGCGGCACGGCTTCGCGGGCGAGGCGACTCGCGGCCTCCCATTCGGCAATGGCCGCCCCCCGCGCCGGGCCGGTCAGGCGTTGGGCACGATCGGCGATCAGGGCGGGCACACGATCAAGCAGCGCGGCGTAGCGCCCTTCCCGGCCCTTGCCGCCAATGCCGCGCGCCAGCATCAGCGCAGCCGGGTTGGCAATGTGCGGCGGCAGGCTGGCAAGCTGGGCCAGGTCCCGCTCCAGCGCGGTGATGCCGGCCCCGGCCAGGGCGATGGCGCGGCCGGGGCAGCCTTCGGCCAAGCGCACGAGCAAGGCTTCGTCCTCCCCCTCCAGATCGGCACTGGCCAGAACGCGGGAAACTTCTGCGTGGGTGAGACGTGAGAAGCGCAACGTGCGGCAGCGCGAACGGATGGTGGGCAGCAGCCGGCCAGGCGAGTGGCTGACCAGCAGGAACACCGTGTCTTCCGATGGTTCCTCAAGGCTTTTCAGCAAGGCATTGGCTGTGTTGCGGTTCATGTCGTCTGCGGCGTCAATCACCACCACGCGTCGGGCCCCAAGCATTGGCGTGCCGGACAGGAATTCGCGCAACGGCTGGCCCTCGCTGTCGGGCCGGCGCACGATCTGGCCGATGACGATTTCACTGCGCAGCTTGCCGGTCTTGGCTTCGGTGCGCTCGATCAGGCGGTAATCAAGGTGCGATCCGGCGGCCATCAGGCGGGCGGCGTCGCTGTCGGGCGCCACGGCAAAGCCATCACCGCGCGGTGCGCCGGCCAGCAGCCAGGTCGCCGCCTCCCGCGCAAAGCTCGCCTTGCCCAGCCCCTGCTGGCCGACAAGCAGCCAGGCATGATGCGGCCGGCCACCGGTGAAGGCGGCGGTGAAGGCCTCGATCTGGGCTTGGTGGCCGATCAGCACAGCGCGTCCCGGATGCGCCCGGCCACATCGTCGATGCTGCCGCCAGCGTTGATGGACTTGCAGCGATCCGGCTCGGCCTTGGGCAAGGCCACGAAAAATTCCTGCACGCGGACGTGGAAATCGCCGCCGATGGCTTCGAAGCGGGCTTCCGCACCGCCCCGCGCCGCCGCCCGGGCAAGCCCTTCAGCTTCATCGAGCAGCAGCACCAGCGTCAGATCCGGCCACAGGCCAACCGCTTCATTGTGCAGATCAATGAGCGCCGCATCTTCCAGCCCGCGCCCCGCCCCTTGATAGGCGCGGGTAGAATCGATGAAGCGATCGCAGATCACCGTGGCACCGCGTTCCAGCGCCGGGCGGATGACGCGGGCGACATGGTCCACGCGCGCCGCCGTCATAAGCAGCGCGTCGCTCCAGGGTGTCCAGCGATCGGGATCACCGGTCACCAGCAGGCCTCGAATGGCTTCTGCCCCGGGCGTGCCACCCGGTTCGCGGGTCAGCAGCACCTCATGGCCATCGGCGCGCAACGCCTCGGCCAACAGCCGGCCTTGCGTGGACTTGCCGCTCCCCTCCCCGCCTTCCAGCGTGATGAACCGGCCTCCCGCCATCAGTTGAAGAAGCTCATCACCCAGTTCCAGGCGCGGCGGAACATGCCGGCTTCCTCGATGGCGACCGGTGTCACCAGCGGCGCCTTCACCGGCTGCTGGCCGGGCATGGTGACGACGAGGTTGCCCACCTGTTGGCCGGCCTTCAGCGGTGCCGACAGGCCGGGCAGCGCCTCAACGCTCGTCTTGCGCTCCATGCCGAAACCGCGCGGCAGGGTGACAAACAGATCCTTGCCGGCCGCCGCATCTATGGTCGGATCGGCGGCGCCGCTGATGGCGACCTTGCCCATCACTTGGCCCTTCTTGCCCAGCGGGATGTTCTGCCAGGCGGCAAAGCCCCAGTTCATGAAATCGACACTGGCCGACACACGCTCGCCAAAGCTGGGTAGGCCGGCGACGACCATCA
>NZ_JAUMBI010000240.1:0-10924 GCF_032115815.1 Sandarakinorhabdus sp. | reverse complement strand
GGGAAATTCTCTATCGGTCCCTCTCGCCGGGCGGCCATCTGCAACTGGAAACCGTGATGGGCGTGATCCGCGCTATGAGTCTGCAAATGGTGGCGCCGCCGGCAAACGTGCTTGGCGAGGCAATGCTGGCCTGAGCGCGCCAACTGGCGACTGGCTCTCGCCTAGCGCTCTCCCGATTTGGGGAACCATTTGGGGAACGAACACAAAGCGGCCGGGGTTTATTAAACCCCGGCAAGCCTTTACCAAAAAAAGATGGTGCCCAGAAGAGGACTCGAACCTCCACGCCCTTGCGAGCGCCAGCACCTGAAGCTGGTGCGTCTACCAATTCCGCCATCTGGGCACGGGGTAGGCGGCGGCAGATATGGGGGGAATCGGGGGTTGTCAATCGCCCGACACCGCCAGAGGCGATTTTTCCGCCGGCAGCGCTGCCGTGGGGCAAGATGAGCCAAGACAAGGGCGGCGCCAGCGGTTAAATCGCCGGCATGACTGATCTTCACAGCCCAAACCCTGCCTCTCCGCTGCCCGTCGGCGCGCTGGTCACCGTGATTGGCGGCGCCGGCTTCATCGGCCGCTACGTGGTGGAGGCGCTGGCCCGGGCCGGCTACCGGGTGCGGGTTGTCTCCCGCCATGCCGACAGCGCGCTGTACCTGAAGCCGCTGGGTGATCTGGGCCAGATCCAGATGGTGACCGGCAATGTCCGTTCCGATGCCGACATGGCCGCTGCTTTCGCGGGCGCGGCGGCGGGGGTGAACCTGGTGGGTATCCTCGCCGAAAGCGGTGATCAACGTTTTGCCGATCTGCAGGCCGAAGGTGCCGGCCGGGCAGCGCGGGCTGCGGCGGCGGCCGGTGTGAAGGCCTATGTGCAGATGTCTGCCATCGGCGCCGATGCCAGCAGCCGCATCGCCTATGCCCGCAGCAAGGGCGAAGGCGAGCAACAGGTGCTGGCCGCGCTGCCGTTCGCGACCATCCTGCGCCCCAGCCTGGTGGCCGGGCCGGAAGACCAGTTCTTCAACCGCTTTGCCGGCATGGCGCGCATGGCGCCATTCCTGCCGGCGATCAGCGGGGATAGCCTGTTCCAGCCGGTCTATGTGCGTGATGTGGCCGATGCGGTGCTGGCGGCGCTGCAATCGGGCGATGCGCGCGGGCGGACGTTTGAACTGGGCGGGCCGGATGTGCTGAGCTTCACGGCGATCCTGCGGATGATCTCCGATCTGACCGGGCTTGATCGGCCGGTGGTGCCGCTGTCGGACTTCACGTCGGGACTGCTGGCGAAGATGGGTGATATCTTGCCGTTCATGCCGATGAACAGCGATCAGCTGGCGATGCTGAAGAAGGGCAATGTCTGTGCGCCAGGCATGCCCGGCCTGAAAGACCTTGGCGTCACGCCAACGCCGCTGGCTGGGTTCATCCCGGAAATGATGATGCGTTTCCGCCGTGGCGGTCGCTTTGCGAAAGCGGCCGCGTGAACCAGCCCGATCTGCTCACCATCATCCTGCTCGGCATTGTCGAAGGGCTGACGGAGTATCTGCCGGTGTCCTCGACCGGGCACCTGATCCTGGCCGGCGAACTGCTCGGCTTTTCGGGTGAAGCGGGCGCGACGTTCGATATCGCCATCCAGTCGGGCGCCATCCTGGCGGTGCTGGTCGCCTATTGGGGGCGGTTCATGGGCGTGGCGCGCGGGTTGCTGGTGCGGGAACCGACGGCGTTTGCTTTCATCCGCAACGTGTTCCTGGGCTTTCTGCCGGCCGCGATCATGGGCGTGCTGTTCATCAAGGCGGTGGAAGCCATGCTGGAAAGCCCCACCACGGTCGCCGTGTCGCTGATCGTGGGCGGCATCGCGATCCTGGTGATCGAAAAGCGCATGGGCGAGCCCAGGGTGTTCGGCGTCGAAGCACTGACCCCGCGCAATTCGCTGCTGATCGGGCTGGGGCAGTGCGTTGCCATGATCCCGGGTGTGTCGCGTTCGGGCGCCACCATTATGGCGGCGCTGATGCTGGGGGTGGACCGCAAGACCGCGGCCGAGTTCAGCTTTTTCCTGGCGGTGCCGACGATATCGGGCGCCACCGTGCTGATGCTGTGGAAGAACCGCGACAGCCTTGATGCGTCCAACCTGTCGGCCATCGGCATCGGCTTTGCCGTCAGCTTCGTGGTGGCGCTGGCGGTGGTGAAGGGGTTTGTCGCGCTGGTCAGCCGCTTCGGATTCGCCCCGTTCGCCTGGTACCGAATCATCGCCGGCAGTGCCGCGCTGGTGTGGTTGGCGATGCGATAGGGCCGATGCGGGCATAAAATGCCGACAAAATCGACCGAATCGCACAGGTTGCCCGGATTTAGGGCAGACTTATTGCCCTATTTGCTGTTTTTCACGTGACAACCCCCAGCGGTTGTGGTTTCGCGCATCCGAACGAAAGGATAGGCGCCAATGGCCGCAACAAAATTGCTGAAGTTCGTCGAGCGTGACCAGGCCTACCCGGCCAAGCGGTCAGCCGATGAGCGTGCCCATGATTTCCTGGAAATCAGCCGCCCCTATATCCTCGCCAAGGCCGAGGAGCAGGCCGGGCGCTGCAGCCAGTGCGGTGTGCCCTTCTGCCAGGTGCATTGCCCGTTGCAGAACAACATCCCCGATTGGCTGAAGCTGACGGCGGAAGGCCGCCTGCAGGAAGCCTATGAGGTATCTGCTGCAACCAACGCCATGCCGGAAATCTGCGGCCGCATCTGCCCGCAGGACCGCCTGTGCGAAGGCAATTGCGTGATCGAGCCCGGGTTCGGCAGCGTCACCATCGGTTCGGTGGAGAAGTTCCTGACCGACAATGCCTGGGAACAGGGTTGGGTGAAGCCGTTGCAGCCCGTCGCCGACCGTTCAGGTCAGAGCGTGGCCATCATCGGCGCCGGCCCGGCCGGCCTCACCGTCGCCGAAGCGCTGCGCGTGAAGGGCTATGACGTCCATGTCTATGACCGACACGATCGTGCCGGCGGCCTGCTTACCTATGGCATCCCCGGCTTCAAGCTGGAAAAGCCGGTGGTGATGCGCCGGGTCGAGCGGCTGGCAGCCGGCGGTGTGCATTTTCATCAGGATTTTGCGGTGGGCCGTGATGCCAGCCTCGCCGATCTGCGGGCGAAGCACGATGCCGTGCTGATCGCGACGGGCGTCTACAAGGCGCGCCAGGTCGAAGTGCCGGGTGCCGATGGCCCCACGACGATGGAAGCGCTGGATTTTCTGATCGCTGCCAACAAGGCGGGCTTTGGCGATGTGCTGCCCGATGCCGCCACGTTCGATGCCGCCGGCAAGCATGTCGTGGTGATCGGCGGCGGCGATACCGCGATGGATTGCGTGCGCACCGCCATCCGCCAGGGCGCCGCCAGCGTGAAGTGCCTCTATCGCCGTGACCGCGCCAACATGCCGGGTTCCGCCCGCGAAGTGGCCAATGCCGAGGAAGAGGGCGTGGAGTTCGTGTGGCTGGCCGCACCGGCAGAGATCACGCCCAACGGCGTGGCGGCGCAGGGCATGCGGCTGGGCCAACCCGGCGCCGATGGCCGCCGCTCGCCGGAACCGGATGCCGATAACCGTTTCACCCTGCCGGCAGATCTGGTGATCAAGGCGCTGGGTTTCGATGCCGAAGACCTGCCGACGCTGTTTGGCGCGCCGCAATTGCCGGTGACGCGCTGGGGTACGGTGCGCATTGATCACAAGACCATGATGACCGGCGTGGACGGCGTGTTTGCCGCCGGTGACATCGTGCGCGGTGCCAGCCTGGTGGTGTGGGCCGTGCGCGACGGGCGTGACGTGGCGGCGCAGATGCACCAATATCTGCGCGCCCGCGTGACCGCATCGGCTGCAGCGGCCTGACCAATTTTAAGGATTTCACCAGATGAAGATGTTGATCGCCGCTGTTGCCGCCACAATTGTCGCCCTTGCCGTTGCCGGTGCAGCGCACGCCCAGACCCCAGCCAGGAAGGTCGCCGCCCCCGCCCGTCCGCTGGATCCGGCCACGCTGCAATCGGCCGCCGCGATCGTGGCGCAGCTGAACGTGAAGGCCAAGCTGCAGCAGCAGATGGCGAACAGCATCGCCCAGATGAAATCGGGCAGTGTGATCCGTGCGATGCTGGCTCAGCAGCCGGGCTTCATCCCTGCTTATCAGGCCAACAAGGCGAAATTCGATCCGGTGCTGGCCAAGGCCGGTGCCATCCAGGCCGAAATCGCGCAGGGCGTGGTTAACCAGAATCTGAACAGCGTGGTGACCGCCGCCACCCAGGCCTATGCCCGCCAGTTCACCAAGGCCGAGCTTGACGGCATCCTGGCCTTTTACCGCACGCCCGCCGGGCAGGCGCTGATGCGCAAGGAGCCGGCGGTGGCGGCCGAGCTGGCCAATGCCACCGGCCGCCTGATCGGCGCCAAGATCGATGCCGCCATGCAGGCCAACGCCAAGCGGCTGGGTGCCGCCCTTGCTCCGCTCAACAGCAACCCGCAGCAGGCAGGCAAGTCATGACCCAGAGCCCTGTGCCCTTCACCGTTTCGCCTGAGGAACGCGCCCGCATCGCCGATGTCGGCATGTATCGCCCCGATCTGGAAGGCGATGCCTGCGGCGTGGGCCTGGTGGCTGCCACCGATGGCAAGCCGCAGCGCCGGGTGGTGACGGCCGCCATCGATGCGCTGAAGGCCGTGTGGCACCGCGGCGCCGTTGATGCCGACGGCAAAACGGGGGACGGCGCGGGCATATTGGTCGAAATCCCGGTGGATTTCTTCCACGAACATGTCGAACGCCACGGCCAGAAGCCGGTCGCTGGCCTGCTCGCCGTGGGCCAGGTGTTCCTGCCGCGCACCGATCTGGCGGCGCAGGAAGCCTGCCGCACCATCGTCGAATCCGAAATCATCGGCTTTGGCTACAAGGTCTATGGCTGGCGCCAGGTGCCGGTGGATATCAGCTGCATCGGCGACAAGGCGATGCTGAGCCGGCCCGAGATCGAGCAGATCATGATCGCCGGGCCGAAACCCGACGGCGAGGACGCCAAGGAGCGGTTCGAGAAGGATCTTTACCTGATCCGCCGCCGCATCGAGAAGAAGGTGATCGAAGCCCAGATCCAGGGCTTCTACTTCTGCTCGCTGTCGTGCCGCACGCTGATCTACAAGGGCCTGTTCCTGGCGGAATCGCTCAGCGTCTTCTATCCCGATCTGTGCGACGAGCGCTTCGTTTCGCGCTTTGCCATCTATCACCAGCGTTATTCCACCAACACCTTCCCGCAATGGTGGCTGGCCCAGCCGTTCCGCACGCTGGCCCACAATGGTGAAATCAACACGATCCGCGGCAACACCAACTGGATGAAGAGCCACGAGATCAAGATGGCTGCCGCCGCCTTTGGCGAGCATTCGGAAGACATCAAGCCGCTGATCCCGGCCGGCGCGTCGGATACCGCCGCGCTCGATGCGGTGTTCGAAGCCTTTGTGCGTTCCGGCCGTGATGCGCCGACGGCCAAGCTGATGCTGATCCCGCAGGCCTGGCAGCGCGATGCCAGCCTCGATCCCGCCACGCGCGCCATGTACGCCTTCTTCGCCTCGCTGATGGAGCCGTGGGACGGGCCGGCGGCGCTGGCGATGACCGATGGCCGCTGGGTGGTTGCGGGCCTTGATCGCAACGCGCTGCGGCCGATGCGTTACTGCCTTACCCGCGATGGCCTGCTGATCACCGGTTCCGAAGCCGGCATGGTGGTGGTGCCGGAAGGTGACGTGGTGCAGAAGGGCGCACTCGGCCCCGGCGAGATGATCGCGGTCGATCTGGATGCCGCGCCGTCGAAGTTTTACGCGGATGCCGAGATCAAGGCCAAGGTGGCCGGTGCGCAGGATTATGCGTCGCTGGTCGCCGGCTTCACCAATTTCGAGGATCTGCCCGGCCGTGCCAAGCCGGAACCGGCAGCCGCGTTCAGCCGCGATGATCTGAGGCGCCGTCAGGTCGCCGCCGGGCAGACGCTTGAAGACATGGAGCTGATCCTCGCCCCCATGGTGGAGGATGCCAAGGAAGCCGTTGGCTCCATGGGCGATGATGCGCCGCTGGCGGTGATTTCCGAAAACGCCCGCAACCTGTCGCACTTCTTCCGGCAGAATTTCAGCCAGGTCACCAACCCGCCGATCGACAGCTTGCGCGAAACCGGTGTGATGAGCCTGAAGACGCGCTTTTCGAACCTGACCAACATCCTGGACGACGAAGCCACCCAGGCCGGCGTGATGGTGATGGAAAGCCCCGTGCTGTCCAACCGCGACTGGCATCTGCTGAAAGGCCATTTCGGCCGTCAGGTGGCCGAGATCGATTGCACGTTCGAAATCGCCGGCGGCCCGGCCGGGCTGCGCGCCGCCATTGCCCGCGTCCGCGCCGAAGCCGAAACCGCGGTGCGGCAGGGCAAGACGCAGCTGTTCCTCACTGATGAGCACCAGTCCGCGACACGGGCCGGCATCGCCATGATCCTGGCCACGGCCGGCGTGCACACGCACCTGGTGCGCAAGGGCTTGCGCACCTATGCCAGCATCAACGTGCGCGCCGCCGAAGCGCTCGACACGCATTATTTCGCAGTGTTGGTTGGCGTGGGGGCCACGACGGTGAACGCCTATCTGGCGCAGGAAGCCATCGCCGATCGCCACACGCGCGGGCTGTTCGGCGGCCTGACGCTGGGCGAGTGCATCGCCCGTTACAAGAAGGCGGTGGACGACGGCCTGCTCAAGATCATGGCCAAGATGGGGATCGCGGTGATCTCCTCCTATCGCGGCGGCTACAATTTCGAAGCCGTTGGCCTGTCCCGTGCGCTGGTGAATGATTTCTTCCCCGGCATGCCGGCCAAGATATCCGGCGAGGGCTTTGAATCGCTGTTCATCAACGCTCAGCTGCGCCACGAAAAGGCGTGGGACGAGGATGTGATCGCGTTGCCGGTCGGCGGCCTCTATCGCTGGCGCGCCAATGGCGAGGCGCATGCCTGGAATGCCCAGCTGATCCACCTGCTGCAGACGGCGGTGAGCCGCGATTCCTATTCCGATTATCAGAAGTTCAGCCGCGGCGTGCAGGCGCTGCCGCCGATTTCGCTGCGCGATCTGCTGGATTTCGTGCCCGGCACCAAGGCCGTCGCCATCGAAGCGGTCGAATCCGTCACCGAGATCCGCAAGCGCTTCGTGACGCCGGGCATGAGCCTCGGCGCATTGTCGCCGGAAGCCCACGAGACGCTGGCGATCGCGATGAACCGCATTGGCGCCAAGGCGGTTTCGGGCGAAGGCGGCGAGGATCCGATCCGCTTCAAGCCTTATGCTAACGGCGACAACGGCAACAGCGTGATCAAGCAGGTGGCGTCTGGCCGGTTCGGCGTGACGGCGGAATATCTGAACGCCTGCGAGGAAATCGAGATCAAGGTCAGCCAGGGCGCCAAGCCGGGCGAGGGCGGACAGCTGCCCGGCTTCAAGGTGACCGAACTGATCGCCAAGCTGCGCCACTCGACGCCAGGCGTGACGCTGATTTCGCCGCCGCCGCACCACGATATCTACTCGATCGAGGATCTGGCGCAGCTGATTTACGATCTTAAGCAGATCAACACCCGCGCCCGCGTCTGCGTGAAGTTGGTGAGCAGCGCCGGCATCGGCACGGTGGCGGCCGGCGTGGCCAAGGCGCACGCCGATGCCATCCTGATTTCCGGCAATGTCGGCGGCACCGGCGCTTCCCCACAGACCAGCATCAAATATGCCGGCACGCCGTGGGAAATGGGCCTATCCGAAGTCAACCAGGTGCTGACCCTCAATGGCTTGCGCCACCGGGTGAAGCTGCGCGCCGATGGCGGCCTGAAGACCGGCCGCGATGTGGTGATCGCCGCAATCCTTGGTGCAGAAGAATTTGGCATCGGCACCATGAGCCTGGTCGCCATGGGCTGCATTATGGTGCGCCAGTGCCATTCGAACACCTGCCCGGTGGGCGTTTGCACGCAGGACGAAGCCCTGCGCGGCAAGTTCGACGGCAGCCCGGAAAAGGTCATCAACCTGATGAGCTTCATCGCCGAGGAAGTGCGCGAGATCCTGGCGCGGTTGGGCTTCCGCAGCCTGGACGAAGTCATCGGTCGCACCGAACTGCTGCGCCAGATGAGCCGCGGGGCGGAGCATCTGGATGATCTCGACTTGAACCCAATCCTGGCCAAGGTCGATGCGCCCGATGCGATGCGGCGCTGGGGCCTGGGCAATGGTCGCAACCCGGTGCCGGACAGCCTGGACGCGGAAATGATCCGCGATGCCGGCCATCTGTTCGAAGGCGGCGAGAAGATGCAGCTGGCTTATACGGTGCGCAACACGCACCGCGCCGTGGGCACGCGGCTTTCCGGCGAGATCACGCGGCGGTTCGGCATGACGGCGCTCAGCCCTGGCCATGTCCACATCCGGCTGCGCGGTTCGGCCGGGCAATCGCTTGGCGCATTTGCCGTGCAGGGCGTGAAGCTGGAAGTGTTCGGCGAGGCCAATGACTATGTCGGCAAGGGGCTTTCCGGCGCGACCATCGTGGTGCGGCCCTTCCCGTCCAGCCCGCTGGCCAGCCAGGACAATGCCATCATCGGCAACACCGTGCTTTATGGCGCGACGGCCGGCAAATTGTTCGCCGCCGGCCGTGCGGGCGAGCGGTTTGCCGTGCGCAACAGCGGCGCCACCGTGGTGGTGGAAGGCTGCGGCGCCAATGGCTGCGAGTATATGACTGGCGGTACCGCCGTGATCCTGGGACCAACGGGCGACAATTTCGCTGCCGGCATGTCGGGCGGGATGGCCTTTGTGCTGGACCGCGACGGCCAGTTCGAGCGGCGGGTGAACCGCGAAAGCGTGATCGTGCAGCGGCTGGAATCGGCGCATTGGGAAGCGCATGTTCACGCGCTGATCGAGGAGCATGCCGCCGAAACCGGCTCGAAATGGGCCGCCGGCCTGCTCGCCGAATGGGATCGCACTCGCGGGGCGATCTGGCAGGTGTGTCCGAAGGAAATGATCAGCCGACTGACGCATCCGCTGAACGACAGCCCGGCCAGCATCGCGGCGGAATAATCGAGCACGCGTCACCTCGGCGAAAGCCGGGGCCCATCTCCCGACCGTGTCGAATTGTTCCGCGTTGGGGCGATGGGCCCCGGCTTTCGCCGGGGTGACGGGGTTGGTGTTCTTGAAACCGGCAACTTCGCTGCTATATTTGACTATAACAGTTGAAGGACCCGATGATGGCCAAGAGCAATGATCCGCTGATCGACAGCCTGATGCAGATGGCGGTGGCGGCTGCCCCGCTGATCCGCAAGGCGCGTGAGAGCGGCATATTCCGCGACCGCGACACGGTGGTGGAAGCCGAGATCGTGACGCCGGAACCCGCCAAGGCGCCGACCCCGCCGGAACCGCCCAAGGCTGCGGAGCCGCCGCCCGTGAGCCCGGATACCAGCGCCCTGCAGGACATTGTCGTCCGTCAGGCGCTGCGCATCAACGAGCTCGAAGCCGAAGTGGCAGCGCTGAAGGCAAAGGCGGCCAAGCCGGCCAAGGCGAAGCCCAAAGTTCTCGCGAAGTCGCGTCCGGCGAAGACATAATTGCACGTCACCCCGGCGAAAGCCGGGGCCCATCTCCCGTGCGCCTCGACGTGAGCGCTGCTGGATGGTGTGGGCGATGGGCCCCGGCTTTCGCCGGGGTGACGCCCTCTTTGTTCAGCCCTTCTTGAACAGCACCTTGCCGCGCTGCTCGACATACAGCTTCTCGAACGTCGCCGGATCGAAATAGGCTTCGACACGGCCGGTTTCCGGCATCACGCCGTAAACTTCATAGCAGCCGCCATCGACCTTGGCCTTGGCCACCGTCCAGCCCTGTTTGGTGAGTTCGGCCTTAAGCGCCTCGATCGGCTTCATGTCGGCCGCCGCGACGTTGCACTTGATCTTGCCGGTGGCCAGCGCCGGGCCGGCCATCATCGTTGCGGCCAGAGCCGCCATCATCATTACGCGCATCGTCATACCTTTCGGGTTGCAGGGAAAAATCGAACCAGTTGCAGCCCGGCAACGATGCCGGCAACTGCCATGGCCAGGCTGAACGCATCATGCACCACGGCCATGTGGGCCAGAGCCACCGCCGCCGCTGGCCAGGCCAGGCGCTGCACCGGCTTCCACGACCGGCGCAACAGGCGCATCGCGGCATCATTGCTGGCCAATGCCGGCGGCAGCATCAGCGCGAGCGCAATCCAGCCGGTGAGGATGCCGGGGGTGAAGGCCTCGTCCCAGATCAATGCCCATTCGCCGCCCGGTTCGGCAAAGCTGCGCATTGCCAGCACATACAGCCACAGATGCAACAGGCTCGCCCCAAACGCTGCCAGCCCCACCGCGCGGCGTAGCCACAACAGGCGCGCCAGCGGTCGCCACAGCTTGGCCAGCGGTGTCATCACCACGGCGATGGCCAGCCAAGCCATCGCCCAATTGCCGGTATCGGCCACCAGCGCATCCAGGTCGGCATCGGGGCTGGCCGCCTGCCACCACAGCCCGGCCAGCGGTGCCATCAGCACCGCCCACAGGGCCAACAGGGCGAGACGCCGGTTCATCCTTGCAGTGCTAGAGTTGTTGCGAACGATTTGCAACAAGCCTGTTGGTCGGCTGCGGCCTTCCCAAGACGGCAAAGATGATTATGACAAGGCGGACAATGTGGCGTCTCTATCATTTCACGCTGTGTCCGTTCAGCCGCAAGGTGCGTTTCGCGCTGGCGGTGAAGGGTGTCACGCACGAACTGGTGCAGGAACGGCCGTGGGAAAAACGGGCCGGTTTCACCGCGCTCAATCCCGCCGGGCAGACGCCGGTGCTCCAGCGCGACACGCTGGTGCTGTCTGATTCGACCGCAATTCTTGAACATATCGAGGAAACGCTGGAACGCACGCCGCTGATCGGCTCCACCCCGGAAGACCGCGCCGAAACCCGGCGCCTG
>NZ_JAUMBI010000239.1:344-6210 GCF_032115815.1 Sandarakinorhabdus sp. | reverse complement strand
TGGAACGAGGCCCGCGAAGACGTGATCGCCATCCATACGCCGCCGGAAGAGATCAAGGCCGAACTGGAACGGCGCTGGGCCTGGGGCGGGTTCCGGCTGCTCAGCGGCTTTGCCGATCAGGGCATTGATGCCGAAGCCAACAAGATCATTGCCGATTTCGTGGCCGCCAAGATCCGGGAACAGGTGAAGGATCCCAAGGTCGCCGAACTGCTCACGCCCAAGGATCACCCGTTCGGTACCAAGCGGCCGTGCGTCGACACCGGTTATTACGCGACGTACAATCGCGACAACGTCTCGCTGATCGATCTGCGCGCTGATCCGCTGGAAAATTTCACCGCCACCGGCATCAAGACGAAGCACACCAGCTTCGATTTCGATGCCGTGGTGCTCGCAACCGGGTTCGACGCGATGACCGGCGCCATCGAGCGCATCGATATCCGGGGCGTGGGCGGCGAAACCATCAAGGAGCATTGGGCCGCCGGCCCGGAAACCTATCTGGGCCTGATGGTCGCCGGTTTCCCCAACCTGTTCCTGATTACCGGCCCCGGCAGCCCCAGCGTGCTGACCAACATGATCCACAGCATTGAACAGCACGTGGAATATGTGGCCAGCATCATCGGATCATTGAACGCCAGCCAGGCCGGCCGCATCGAAGCCAGCCGCGAAGCCGAACAGGCGTGGACCGATCATTGCGACCAGACCGCCGCGATGACGCTGCTGCCGCAGGCCAACAGCTGGTACATGGGCGCCAACGTGCCGGGCAAGCCGCGCCGTTTCATGGCCTATGCCGGTGGCCTGCATACCTACACCGATATCTGCAACGCGGTGCGGGACAAGGGCTGGCAGGGCTTTGTGATCTCGCGCGGCGATCAGGTGCTCAGCGAAAGCCGGGTGTTCGACAGCCTGCCGCCGCCGCCCGAAAACATGGCACCGCACTTGATGGAAATGGCGATGGGCCGGGTGATGAACTGGATGCAGGAACACGGCCGGGTTTGAGAGCAAGGTAAAGCGGCCTCCGGCAGCCAGGGCCTGAGGCCCTGGACCCACTTTCGTGGTTGTGCGCCGGCGACGCACGTGAGCCAAAAAAATCAAACGGGTGCAGGCCTCAGGCCTGCCCGCCGGAGGCTCTGTTTCCTGCTTCTCTTCAACAACTGCACACTGAACAGCCGTGGCCCTCAGGCGCGCGCGGTCCCAGCACTCGCCCACAGCCGGGCGATGACACCGGCCAGTGTGGGGTGATTGCCGCCGTGATAGCTGCTCTCACGCGGCAGTTCCGCCACCAGCCGGCGGTGTGCGGCGGGCAGGGCGTGATAGGGCACGCTGGGCAGCAGATGGTGCAGCGCGTGATAGCGCAGGCCCACCGGTGCCCACAGTTCGGGCAGCAGCGCCGGCGGGGGCACGTTCACACTGTCAAGATACTGGCCGGTGATGGTCATCACCTTGCCGTCATTTTCCCACAGATGCGCCGCCAGCGTGCGGATCTGATTGATCACCATGCTGGCTGACAGCACGGCGAGCCAGATGCCGAACGCCCGCAGCGGGATGAGGCCGGTGGCGACGGCGGCCAGCACGGCGATGACGAACAGTGACGTCGCCACTTCCATCGCATTCCAGCGCGTGGCGGCCTGCCCGGCGGGTGGATCGCGGCGGAAATCGGGATTGATCGACAGCGCCGAAAAGCGTGCTCGCACGAAATCGCGCACCGGCTTCAGCAGCGACAGCGGCGCCAGCAGGCCCCAGCGGATGATCAGGCCAATCGGCCCCAGCGCCGCGACCATCACGAACAGCGGCACACTCATCTTGGGCTTCAGCGCCAGCGCCATATATTCCGGATCGCGCACCGTGCCGTACCGGTTGCGGGCATGGTGCAGATTGTGCACGCCTTCATACATGAAGCTGGGGATCATCAGCGGAATGCCGGCCACCAGGTTCCAGCCCAGGCGATAGCCCGGCACCGAATCATCCTTCATGTGGGTGATTTCGTGGATGAAGCTGCCGAGACGATACAGCGCCAGCACGGCCACCACTGCCAGTGCGGCGGTGGCGGCCACCGACAGGCCCGGCATCAGGATCAACGCCGCCAGCGCGCCCCAGCCCAGCGCGGCGCTGCCCAGCGTATCGACCCAATAGATGGCGGGCCTGTACGCGCCCAGTTCGCGGCCGAGCGTGGCGGCCAGCCTTATCATCGCCACGTCTTCGCCGGCCATCGACCCGGCGTTTTCACGCGGGCTGGGGGCGGTTTCGGCAAAACGGGCGGCAGTTGCAGTCATCATGGGATCGCTTATCGCAGAAGATTGCGACCGGTTAAGGGCAGAAAGCGGGCAGGGCCAGTCTGGGAAACGCCGCAGTCGCTGGCGCAGTGCCCCCTATGGGTCTGGTGGCGACAAGGGCTGGCGCGCGCGCCACAAAGCGAACGCGGCCCCAACCGGAAACAGAACCTTCACCAGCCAAACCCCGCTACCGTTTGGCGAATACACGTTGACGACGGGGCCATTGATACCAAACAGCAGCACAAGATCCTCCGGCTGCGTCTAATTGAGGCCGATGCCGATAAAACCGAACAGCGATGCCAGATACCACAGCGGTTTAAAGCGCAGATGCTGTGCGTGCCGGACGGCCCAAACTCCCGTCAATGAAACAGAAATGCACACCAGTCCAAACGCCAGAATCGCGAATTGCAGACTGTTGATCATCCCCAAACCTGACCATCAGGTTGTGGCTTTGTATCCGTGGCCAGCTGTCGCATTCGGAACTGATATTCAAATCGTCCGCGACACCACCAGCTTCATGATCTCGCTCGTCCCGCCGTAAATCCGCTGCACGCGCGCGTCGCGCCACAGGCGGGCGATGGGATATTCGTTCATGTAACCGGCGCCGCCGTGCAGTTGCAGCGCTTCATCGCACACGCGGCCCTGCAGTTCGGTGTGCCACAGCTTGGCGGCGCTGGCTTCGGCGTCGGTCAGCTTGCCTTCGATCAGCTTCTGCAGGCCCCAATCGATGTGGGCCCAGCCCACCTGCAATTCGGTCTTCAGGCCGGCGAGCACGAACTGGGTGTTCTGGAACTCCCACACCGTCTTGCCGAAGGCCTTGCGCTCTTTCACGAACTTCACCGCTTCGTCGAACGCGCGCTGGGCGCCGGCCTGGGCGGAAATGGCGATGGACAGGCGCTCCTGCGGCAGCTGGCTCATCAGATAGATGAAGCCCTTGTTCTCCTCCCCCAGGCAGTTGGTCATCGGCACGCGGACATCGTTGAAGAACAATTCCGACGTGTCGGCGCTGTTCTGGCCGATCTTGTCGAGGTTGCGGCCGCGGGCAAAGCCTTCACGGTCGGCCTCCACCAGGATCAGCGAGGTGCCCTTGGCGCCCTTTTCCGGATCGGTCTTGGCGACCACGATGATCAGATCGGCGTTCTGGCCGTTGGTGATGTAGGTCTTGGAACCGTTGATCACATAATGGTTGCCGTCCTTGCGGGCGGTGGTCTTGATGCCCTGCAGGTCGGAACCGGCGCCGGGTTCGGTCATGGCGATGGCGGTGATCACTTCGCCGCTGATCATCTTGGGCAGATACTTGGCCTTCTGTTCCGGCGAACCATAAGCGACCAGATAATCGGCCACGATATCGGATTGCAGGGTGATGCCGGCCGATGAACCGGCATAGGCCAGTTCTTCATCGATGATGGCGTTGTAACGGAAATCCAGGCCCAGCCCGCCATACTCCTCCGGCACGCCGGGGCACAGCATCCCGGCATCGCCGCAGGCGCGCCAGAAATCGCGGCTCACCAGCCCCTCTTCCTCGAACCGGTCGAGGTTGGGGATCAGTTCCTTTTCGAACACCTTGCGCACCGTGTCGCGGAAGGCGGTTTCATCGGGGCCGTAAACGCGGCGATCGTTGGCGTCGAGCATGGTTTTCTCCGGCAGTTCGTCGTTGCTGCCCTGTTTATGAAGCTTGTGCCATGCGTGCGTCACCTGTCTTGCAAGAGAGGGCGGCGCGGTGTCACACTGTGGCCATGAAAACTGCTCTGCTGCTCATCGGCCTGCTGGCCGCCACCCCGGCCCTGGCGCTGGATGATCCGATGCTGAAACGCGCGGAGGCCGTGCTGAAGCGGCAGCCGATCATCGATGGCCACAATGACTATCCGGGCGCGCTGCGCGGCAGTTTTGGTGAGGGCTGGTGGAGCCAGGACCTGAAAGCTGACAGCCGCACATTCAAGAAGCCCTTGATGACCGACATCACGCGCCTGCATCAGGGCCGCGTGGGCGGGCAGTTCTGGAGCGTGTATGTGGCGGCCACCGTCACCGGCCCGGCAGCGGTGAAGCAGACCATCGAGCAGATCGACATCGTGCGCGGATTCGTGGCGAAATATCCGCAGGATCTCGAACTGGCCGGCACCGCCGCCGATATCCGCCGCATCCAGAAAACCGGCAAGGTCGCCAGCCTGATGGGCGTGGAGGGCGGCAGCCAGATCGACAATTCGCTGCCCGTGCTGCGCATGTATCACGCGCTGGGCGTGCGTTACATGACGCTGACCCACACCAAGCACAACGACTGGGCCGACAGCGCCAATGAGTCGCCGCGCCCGCAGCCGTTGAGCGACTATGGCAAGGCCGTGATCAAGGAAATGAACCGCATCGGCATGCTGGTTGATCTCTCCCACGTCTCGCCGGGCACGATGAAGGCGGTGCTCAGCGTGACCAAGGCGCCGGTGATCTACAGCCACAGTAGCGCCCGCGGCATTGCCGATCATGTGCGCAACGTGCCCGACGATGTGCTGCCACTGGTGAAAGCCAATGGCGGCGTGGTGATGGCCACCTATGTGCCCGGCTTCATCAACGCCGCCCGCCAGGCCTGGGAAGCGGCGCGCGCCGGCGAACGGCAGCGGCTGTTGGCGCTGTATATTTCCGATCTGCCGCGCCAGGGTACGGCGATGGCGGAGTGGGACGCGAAGAACCCGCGCCCGCCGGTGGGCATCGGCGACGTGGCCGATCATATCGACCGGATGGTGAAGCTGGCCGGCGTCGATCATGTCGGCATCGGCGGCGATCTGGATGGCATCGATTCCACGCCTACCGGCCTGGAGGGCGTCGAAACCTATCCTGCGCTGATCGCCGAACTGCTGCGCCGCGGCTATTCCGAAGCCGATTGCGAGAAGATCGCCGGCGGCAACCTGCTGCGGGCGATGGAAGCAGCGGAGAAGGTGGCGGCGAGCATGGCGGGCGAAGTGCCGCCGGATGTGAAGCCGTAAGGTAAGCCCGGCGGGCGCGGCCGGCGGCGGAGCCGCCGAGTCCGCTTGGGGTGTCGAAGGAAGAGAAGAAGGAAGAGCGCGGCGGAGCCGCGCCGTCAGACGAGTCAAAAAGGGGCAGCCTGTTGGGGCCGCCCCTTTTTGCTCGCTGGCCGTGCTTGCGCCTGTCGGCGCGCGACACGCGCGCTCGCGGCGCTACGCAAAATGGGGACTGGTGTTGCCACCAGTCCCCACTGTGTCGTGCCCCTCCTTGCGGAGGACATGGGCGGTCCGGTCGGCGCCTGCGCTCACAACCTCGTCGGCTGGAGCTGCGGCGGCTGGCCTCGCGCACTTCCACGGCACTTTTGCATCTGCATCCATCTCGGCCCTTCCGGGCCTGCTTGTCTGCAGTGCCGGACCTTTTCGCTCCACTCGTTCGGCCTTGCGTGTCGGCTTGCGCCTGCCGCCTGGTCGTTCTGGTGGGCGCATTGGCCCACGGCTGGTTTCCTTGTCCCTCGCCCTTGCGGCCCTGCTTGCGCGGAACCGCTCATGGCTGCGGACTGGCCTTCCAGCCGCTTGGCTGCTGCCCTTGCCATTGCGCCCAGAGCATACCCGTTAAGGTGCGGCCCGGTGGCTTCGGGTGCGGAG
>NZ_JAUMBI010000239.1:0-334 GCF_032115815.1 Sandarakinorhabdus sp. | reverse complement strand
TGCTTTGCGGAACCTCCGTTCCCTCCGTTTCCGGGCCTGGGGTTGCCCCCGTGCCCGTGGCGCTTTGGCTGGCGTTTCAGCCCAGGCTGGTGGTCGTTTTCAGCGTCGTTTCGGCCTGATTTTCACCAGTCCAAACGCTGCGCCTTGACGGGCCCTCCAGCCCCACCATTTGCCGATTTCAATTCCCACCCAAGGGCAGGAATATACGTCTTCAATGGCGGTAACCGCTTCGTTCCGTTGGCATTTCTGCCGCCGTCAATTCCCGGCTACACATGGATGGTCTCACCGTTCGGGTGAGTCGTCAAAGTGAAATATTCGCCATCCAGCCTGTGGA
>NZ_JAUMBI010000238.1:0-17147 GCF_032115815.1 Sandarakinorhabdus sp. | reverse complement strand
CGGCGATCCGGCGACGATACCCATGCCTTGCTCGGCGGCGGCCGGGATCACTTCATGCCAGGCTTCCCGCCACAACAGGCTGGTGTTGAAGGCGGTCAGCACCACGTCGAAGCGGCCCGTACGGATAAGGCGCGCCATGTCATAGGCGGTGGTGCCGCCCAGCCCGGCAAAACGGATGCGGCCTTCGCCTTTCAGCCGGTCGATGACATCCATTACCGGACCGCGCGCGTCGTCCATGGCTTCCCACCAGTCGAACTGGCGGGGGCGATCCGGCTCATGGATCATCAGGATATCAATCTGGTCGCGTCCCAGCAGCTTGCAACTGGTTTCAAACGACTCCAAGAGCGCCGCTGGATCGCGCGGATTGAACGGCTGCGGCCGCGATCCCAGCTTGGTCGACAGGATGACCGGTTCGGTTGAATCGGCCAGGATGCGCCCCAGCACGTCCTCGCTGTCGAGATACATTGGTGCTGTGTCGATATAGTTCACGCCGCGTGCCTGCGCGTGATGAACCGCTTCCCGGGCGCGGTCGAAGGGGCCACCGGCTACCGACACGAACAGACCGCCAAGCGACAGCACGCTGACCGAAAGGCCGGTCCCGCCAAGGGCGCGATATTCCATGGTTTGATCCTTCCCCTTTTATATTTGAACTAGCATTTCACAAGTGCCGTAGTGGTGCAAGCGCCGATGCGGGGGCCACGCCTTTTCGGCAGGTACCAAATGCGGGTTGCCAGCATCCAAGGCGCATGCTTAGATAGCCGTAAATCGACGTTTCACCAGTGAAGCGCACATTGGCGGTCATGGGGAGAGCAAGGTCATGAAGGCGAAGCCGGTACGGGGCATTCGAGCCTGCCACGGGGCGCGGCCATGACCGGCCAGCAAATGATCCTGTCGCGCCGCCCGGAAGGCCGGTTGCGCCCTGACATCTTTACGGTTCAGCCTCAGCCGCCGATGGCGCAACCTTTGGCGCCGGGCGAGGTGGAGGTGGCCCTGCGCCTGTTCCTGTGTGCGCCCACCATGCGCAACTGGATGGATCCGCCCGGCAACAGCCTTTATCCCTCGGTCGGGCTGGGCGAGGCCATGCTGGCACCGGCGGGCGGGCGCATCATGGCCTCGGCGGACCCGGATCGCCCGGTGGGGGCTGATGTCACCTGCTTTGGCCGCTGGCAAAGTCGGTTGCGCCTGCCTGGAGACGAGACGGTGCTGGTTCCGCCGACGCTGAGCCTCGTTGATGCAATGGGCCGCTTTGGCATCAATCCGTTGACGGCCTGGTTCGGGATCAGGCTCGTCGGTCTGCTGCAGCCGGGCGAGACGTTGCTGGTGTCGGGCGCTGCCGGATCGGTTGGCGGCATTGCGGTGCAGCTTGGCCGGTTGCTTGGCGCGCGCGTTGTCGGGATCGCCGGCGGGCCGGAAAAATGCCGTTGGCTCACCGAAGTCGCCGGGGCCGATGCCGCCATCGATTATCGCAGCGAGTCGCTGCCTGAAGCCATCGCACGCACCTGCCCCAACGGGGTGGACGTGTTCTTTGACAATGTGGGCGGCGATACGCTGGATGCGGCGGTCAACGAGATGAACCGGCTTGGCCGCATCGTCCTGTGCGGGCAGATCGCTGGCTATGACGGGGCGGGCATGCGCGGCCCGGCCAACATGATGCGCCTGATCTATGGCGGAATCACCATGCGCGGCTTTCTGGTTGGTGATTTCGCCGCCGAATGGGAGACGGCCCGCGCCGAACTGAAGACGCTGTATGACAGCCGCGCCCTGATTTATCGCGACGACCTGCGCGAAGGCTTCGAACAACTGCCGCAGCATTTTTGCGACCTGTTCGAAGGGCGCAACAACGGCACGCTGCTGGTGATGACGGATGCCGCTGCACGGGAACCACGGGCATGACGCGGCTGCCCACCGACAATGGCTTGTGGGGCGGCGAGCCCGACTCGCCGCTCGTCGCCGCCGTGCATCTTTCCGTTCGCGACCTGGTGCGACGCCGGCTGGCGCAGAGCGGCCTTGGCTGGGATGCATTCGTTGCCGGGCCGATCGATCATCTCATTACCAAGGCCGATCTGGCGGCCATCGATGCGGCCGTGCTGGCCACCGGGCACCGCTATGCTTTTTCCGCCACCATATCGGCGACCGAACGTCCGGAGGCCTATCAGGGCCTGGCCTCGCTGGAAGGCGGCTTTGCCCATCCCGATGCGCCGTCCGCCCCGCCCGATGCACAAGGGCGGGCGCTGTGCGGGGTCGGCGATAACGTCGTGCAGGGCAGCGAAGATATCGAGGGTATCGCCCGTTATGTGCGTTCAGCGGCGCAAGTGATCGCGCTGATGGAACAGGGCGTGCCCGATGGCAGCATCGCCGTCATCGATGATAGCGGCGGCACCCTGACCGCGCCCATCCTTGATCGATTTGCCGGTCTGGTCTGCGCCGGCGGAACCGTACGCTCGCACCTTGGCATCCTGGCGCGTGAACATGGCATTCCGTGCCTGATGAACGCCAGGCTGGCCGGGATTGCCGATGGTGACCGCGTTCGCCTGGAAACCAGTGCGCCGGCCCGTACCGCCGATTCCTATCTGTCTGGCACCGAAATGCCGGCGCGCATCTGGAAACTGGCATGACGGGCAGCGCTGATCTCAAGAAATCGGGCATCAGCTATGCCCGCCTGCTGGAAACCAACCAGCTCATCCAGGCCTGCGGCGACAGCACCTACTGGCTGTGTCTCACCCGCACGGTGCAGGGGTCAAAGCTCTATCCGGTGTCGGCCTATATCCTGCTGTCCTATCTCAACGCCTTCTATCGCTATCCCAGCCTGATCCGGAAGGTGGAGGCGGTGATGCCGGCCGAGGTGATTGCCGATCGCGCCCGCCAGATGGGGGTGAAGGCGCAGAACAGCTCGATCGGGTGGGCGCTGCCCTGCTTCTACCTGCTGGGCCGCGAATATCTGATCAACCTGGGCCTGTTGCGCCCGCAGGACGCCATCGAAGACGTGATCACGGTGATGGACTTCTGGAAGCGCTTCCAGCTTTCTTGGCACCGCAATGATGGCCACCTGACCAACGCCGATTACAACCAGCGCGCGCAAATCCTCACCCATGACGCCGTCCAGCGCTTTGCCGGCGAGATGCACAAGGTTACGCCCGGCGACGCCCTGTCGGTGGCGGCGCAGCGCTTCCTCGCTACCGTGTCCCAATATGGTTTCCTAGTCAGCGCCGAGAGCCGCATCAGCCTCACCAACTCCGGCCCCTACCGCCTGGATGCCGACCGGCAGTTGCTGATGCGCGATTTCATGGACCTCGCCGAAACATCGCTGCCGTGGCTCGACGACATCGCCGCCGACATGCCGTTCAACAACCTGACCGTGGCGATGGAGGCGACCGGCTGCCATTTCCACCTGGTGGATGATTGGGGCAGCTTTGAAGCCACGCCGGAATTCACCTCCGACCGGTTGACCGGCATCGGCCTCTACGTTTCCGACGCGCTCAGTGAAGGCCATGTGCCGGTGGGCATGGAAAGCCCGGAAACGTTGGCGGCCATGCTGCACGACCTGTCGGACAAGGCCAAGGCAGCGACCGACCGCCTGTGGCTGCGCATGGCCGGTTGGAGCCGCGATCAGCTGATCGATGCAGGTGCGATCTCCTACTATGCGATCTGCAAGGAAATCGCCCATATCGCCGGCGTGTTCGACCCGGCAGAATGGCTGGAGATCGACCCGCGGGCAGAGCGGTTCCGGCCCATCCTGTCAGATGAGTATTCCGACGGCGCGCTTGGCGAACTGGTGGGCAGCCTGACCATGCCCAGCCAGCAGACTGCGCCGCATGGCATGATGAAATGGTCGGACAAACCGGCCCGTGTGCTGACGCCCTTGCCGCTATCGGTGTTGTCGGGCGCGCCCTTCCTGCCGCAGGTGGGGCCGCCGCTGCCAGGTGAAAGCCATCTGCCGCCCAAGAACGATCGCTATCGCACGACCCGCGGTGTGCTGAGCCTGGCCGAATATAATGCTGCTGCGCGAGTCTTTGTGCCGGCAAGCTGCCATCCGGAGGCGAATTTCCTCTGCGAGACTTCTCGTGCCTGGCCGGGCTGCCAATCATGAGCCAGATCAGTGACCTGATTGCCCGCGCCGCCCGCCAGTTCGGCAGCAAGCCCTGCCTGGTGGAAGGCGACCGGCTGGTGACGTTCGCCGATTTCGATGTCGCGACCAATCGTTTTGCCAATGCCATGCAGACACTGGGCCTGGCCCATGGCGATCGCGTGGGGGTGCTGCTGCCCAACGGCATTGATTGCCTGGTCGCCTATTACGGGCTGGCCCGCGCCGGGCTGGTGCGGGTCAGCCTCAACAGCCGCGACACGCTGGCCGATCTCCGCTTCAAGCTGGCCGAAGTTGGCACGCGCGCCGTGCTGGTGGGCGATGAGGCGCTGGATCTGGGTGTCGAGATCATCCTGCCGCCAGCCAAGGTGCAGGCATTGCTGGCTGCAGCCGACGACCAGCCCCGCGGTATCGAGCGCAGCCTTGACGAGCCCTACCGGCTGGGCTTCACCGGGGGCACGACTGGCCGGCCCAAGGCGGTGACGCTGACCGAACGCGGCGAACTGGCCGAGCTTTCGGCCTTCCTGACCGACCTGGTGCCCGACATTGGCCCGGATGACCGTTTCTTGCATGCCGCGCCCATCGCCCACGCATCTGGCGCCTTCTTCCTGCCGGCACTGGTGCGCGGTGCCACGTCGCTGGTGATGGCCAAGTTCGATCCGGCCAGCTTCATCACGCTGGCGACGTCCACGCGCGCCACGATGACGTTCCTGGTGCCGACGATGCTGGCCCTGCTGCTGGAAGAACCGGCGCTTGCGGCCGCCGATTTCGCGCTACGCCGCATCGCTTATGGTGCATCTCCGATTGCGCCTGCCGTCTATGCGCGGGCTGAACAGCGCTTCGGACCGGTCTTCGCACAGACCTACGGCCAGGCGGAATCGCCGATGGTCATCACCTGCCTGAAGGCTGACGAGCATGACCGCATCGGATCGTGCGGCCGGCCGTTCACGCTGGCCCAAGTGGCGGTGATGGACGACAAGGGCAAACTGTTGCCGCCGGGCGCTGTAGGCGAGATCGTGGTCAAAGGCCCGCAATTGATGGCGCGCTATTGGAACCGCCCCGAAGCCACGGCCGAGGCGTTTCGCGGCGGCTGGCTCCACACGGGCGACATTGGCCGCATGGACGACGACGGCTTCTTCTACCTGCTCGACCGCAAGGGCGACATGCTGATTTCGGGCGGCTACAATGTCTATCCCCGCGAGGTGGAAGACGTGCTGCTGGCCTTCCCCGGCGTGGTTGAGGCCGCCGTGGTGGGCCTTCCCGACGAAACCTGGGGGGACCGCGTTCACGCCGTGGTCAGCGGCCAGGACATCGATGCGCCTGCCCTGCTAGCACACGCCCGCGCGCGCCTTGCCGGCTACAAGGCACCCAAATCCATATCCGTGTGGCCGGCGCTGCCCAAGAGCCCGGCCGGCAAGATCCTGCGCCGCGAGGTGAAGCGGCTTGCCATCGAGGGACATGAGGTGACGGCATGAGGGATCCTGGTCCGAACTGGCACCTGGCCCTGCATGGCCTGGCCATCCTGCGCACGGCGACGCCGGCCGATGTCGCCCGCCGCATGGCGATGGACCCGGCCGAAGCGGAGGCAATGCTGGCGCTGGCGGCGGCCCATGGCCGCGTGGTGAGCGCGGGCGATCGCCTGATGTTGGCGCCGCTGGCCCGGATGGCGCTGGCGGCGGATTATTCCCGCACCTGCGCAGCGTTGCGCGCCGATCCGGCCTTTGCCGAGGCGGTGAACCGGTTCGAGGTGGTGAACCGCGACCTCAAGGCGCTGATGACCGACTGGCAGACGCGCACGGTCGCGGGTGTCACGCTGGCCAACGATCATGCCGACACCGCGCACGATCAACGCATCATTGACCGTTTGGGCCGTTTCCACGACCGGGTGACGCCGCTGCTCGACCAGTTTGCGGTGTTGCTGCCGCGCCTGGGTGTCTATCGGGACGGACTGCTGGCGGCCCTGGAACGGGCCGAAGATGGCGATATGGCCTTCGTTTCCGATGTCGGCTGTGAAAGCTATCACACACTCTGGTTCGACCTGCACGAGGAGCTGTTGCGCCTGTCGGGCACGGAGCGGGTGGAATGATCCTGCCGCTCGACGCCAGTCTCGAGGCAGGGCCGGACCGCATCGGCGGCAAGGCGGCATCGTTGCTGGCAATGGCGCGGCTGGGGCTGCCGGTGCCGCCGGCCTTCGTGGTGCCAACCGATGTGGCCCGCGCCTGGGCGGCCAGTGGCAGCCTGCCCGCCGGCTTTGCGGAGATGCTGCAGGCAGGTGTGCGTGGTCTTGAAGTCGCCACCGGCCGCCAGTTCGGCGCGGCGCAGCGGCCGCTGCTGCTGTCGGTGCGGTCGGGCGCGGCGGTATCGATGCCGGGCATGATGGAAACCTTGCTCAACCTGGGCCTCACCGAAAGGTCGGCGGCGGGCCTGGCGGCGGAAACCGGCAATCCCGCCTTTGTCGCCGATCTGCGTGACAGCTTCACGGCCCAGTTCACCATGTGCGTGGGGCCGGTGCCCGACGATGCCCAGGCGCAGCTGCTGGCTGCCGTCGAAGCCGTGATGGCGTCGTGGAACAGCCGCCGCGCTCGCCGCTATCGCGCTCACCACGGCATTCCGGATGATCTGGGCACCGCTGTCACCGTGCAGGCGATGGTGTTCGGCAATTTGTGCGACCGGTCAGGCACGGGCGTGTTGTTCAGCCGCAATCCGATCAGCGGCGATAATGCGGCTTGGGGCGAATGGTTGCCTCGCGCCCAAGGCGAAGCGCTGGTAGCCGGCACCCACAACGCCCACCCAATCGAACGGTTGGCGCAGGTCATGCCCGAGGTTCATCAGCAATTGCTTGCCGGCGCTCGCGAACTCGAACGCTCCGGCCGCGATGCGCAGGATATCGAATTCACCATCGAATCCGGCCGCCTGTTCTTCCTGCAGAGCCGTCCTGCCAAGCGGACCGCGCGGGCGGCGCTCACCATCGCCATGGCGATGCACGATGAAGGACTGCTGGACCGCGATGAGGCGTTGGCGCGCGTAACGCCGGATCAACTGGCCGCGCTGCTGGCGCCGGTGCTGGCCGACGCCGGGGATGCCAAGGTGCTGGCTACTGGTACACCCGCATCGCCGGGGGCTGGTGCCGGCGTTGCAGTGACCAGCGCTCATGAAGCCGAAGCTCGCGCCGCCGCCGGCGAGACAGTGGTGTTGGTTCGTCCGACCACCAGCCCCGACGACGTGGGCGGCATGCTGGCGGCGGTGGCCGTAGTCACCGAGGCCGGCGGCGCCACCAGCCATGCCGCCGTTGTGGGCCGGGCGTTAGGAAAACCGGTGGTGACCGGTTGCGGCCCTGGCGTGCAGGCCTTGATCGGCGGGCATCCGGTGACCGTTTGCGGCGCGAGTGGACGTGTGTTCGATGGCCTGCTGCCGCTGGCGCCGCCGCCGGCCGTACCGGCGCTGGCACGCTATCATGTCCTGGCGAATGCCGCCGGCGACCGTGACCTCTCCCTTGCCCAAGAGATGGATTGAACTGCCCATGGCGATTTCGCGTGCCGACATTGAGGCGATTCTGGCGGCCTTCGAGGCAAGCGACTGGCGCAGCATCCAGCTGAAGGCGGACGGCATTGAGGTCGCGCTGTCCAAGGACGGCGGCCTGCTGCCGGGCCTCCAGCTTGCCAGTGTGCCACCTGTGCGCCCGCCCCAGCCAGCCTCAGCCCCGGCGCCGGTGGATGACGGAAGCCAGGCCGTCTCCGCCCCCAATCTGGGCAGTTTCTATCGCTCGCCCAAGCCGGGTGCCGCTCCGTTCACCGAGGTCGGTGCCCGCGTCGCTGCCGGCGACGATCTGTGTCTGATCGAGGTCATGAAGCTGTTCACCAGCGTCAAGTCTCCCTGCGCCGGCGTGGTGACTGCGATCCTGGCCAGCGATGGCGACCTGGTGGAATATGGCCAGCCGCTGTTCCGGATCCGTGCTGATGGATAGGCTGTTCGTCGCCAACCGCGGCGAGATCGCGTTGAGGATCATCACGGCCGCGCACGCGATGGGCGTGGAAACGGTGGTTGGCGTATCCGAAGCAGATCGCGACAGCCTGTGGGCACGGGCTGCGACACGCGCACTTGTGCTGGGCCCGGCACCGGCGCGGCAATCCTATCTGGACGGACGCTTGATGATCCATGCCGCCCGGGCCAGCGGCTGTTCCGCCTTGCATCCCGGCTATGGCTTCCTGTCCGAGAACGCTGACTTTGCGCGGGCTGTCGCCAATGCAGAATTGGCCTTCTGCGGCCCGACCGCCGACCAGATGGAAGCGGTAGGCGACAAGCTGGCCGCTCGTGCCCTCGCGCGAGAACTGGGGGTTGAAACCGGGCAGGCCAGTGAAGCGCTAACCGATGCTTCGGCTGCTGTCGCGGCGGCGCGTGCCCTGGGCTATCCGGTGGTCACCAAGGCATCGGCTGGTGGCGGCGGGCGCGGCATGCGCGTCGTGCGCGAGGAAGCCGGATTGGCGGCTGCCATTGCCGAGGCACGCGCCGAAGCGGAGGCCGCCTTCGGTGACGGCCGCATCTACCTGGAGCCCTTCGTCGAATCAGCCCGCCATGTGGAGGTGCAGGCCTTCGGACTGGGGGATGGGCAGGTGATCACGCTGGGCACGCGCGACTGTTCGATCCAGCGCCGTTACCAGAAACTGGTCGAGGAAGCGCCGGCGGTAGCCGTTCCCGAAGCGGCGCGCGCCGGCATGGAGGCCGCCGCCGCGCGTCTGCTCGGCGCCATCCGCTATCGCGGTGCCGGCACTGTGGAATATCTGTGGGACGAGGTGCGCGGACAATATCGCTTCCTCGAGGTCAATGCCCGTATCCAGGTTGAGCATCCGGTGACCGAGATGATCTGGGGCATCGACCTGGTGCAGTGGCAAATCGCATTGGCCTTTGGTCGTTTCGAACTGCCTGCCGATCTCGTTGCGCGCGGCCACGCCATCGAGGTGCGAATATTGGCCGAAGATGACGATTTCCGGCCGGCTCCTGGCCGCATTACCTCGTGGCAGCCGCCTGCTGACGTCCGGGTGGACAGCGGCTTTGGCGCGGGCTGCCGCGTGCCGCCATTCTATGACTCCATGGTGGCCAAGCTGATCGTGACGGCCCCCACGCGCGCGGCGGCGGTGGATCGGTTGCAGCAAGGGCTGGCGGGCTTTCATGTCGAAGGCATCGCCACATCGATCCCGTTCCTGCGGCGCATCGCCGGGCATGGCGACTTCATCGCCAATCTTCTGTCCACACGCTGGCTGGAAGCCGGCTTCCTTCCAGCGGGCGAACAATTGTCATGAAGGTGGAGTTCCTTGATCAGACGCTGCGCGACGGGCAGCAATCTCTGTGGGGCATGCGCATGCAGGCGCGTCATGCCTTGCCGGCTTGTGAGGCGCTGGACCGCACCGGTTTCCGCGTCATCGATCTGACCGGATCGCACCATTTCGAGGTGTTGGTTCGCCACTGCCAAGAAAACCCGTGGGCGATGATGGACGCGTTGAAGGCCGCCATGCCGCGCACCGTTCTGAGGTCTGGCATGCGCGCCAATGCGGCCATCAGCTTCCGCACCACGCCCGATGCCCTGATGGACCTGTGGATGCGCCAGCTCAACCGCCACGGCGCTGGCAGCTTCTGGATCTACGATGTGCTGTTCGATATCGAACGCACGCAGCGGCTGGCGCGGGTCGCCAAGGAATTTGGGTCGGAGATTGCCGGGGCGATCATGTTCACCCTCTCCCCGGTGCACACCGATGCCTATTATGCCGAAAAGGCCCGCGCCCTGGCGGCGTTGCCGGAAGTGGACACGCTGCTGCTCTATGACACCGCCGGCGTGCTCGAGAAGGAGCGCCTGTCCACATTGTTGCCGGCCATCGTGGCCGAGGCCCGCGGCAAGCCGATCGAGTTTCATGCCAACAACTTGATGGGCCAATCGGCCAAGGCCTATTGCGATGCGCTGGCGCTGGGGGTGAGTATCCTGCACACCGCCAGCCGGCCGATGGCAAACGGGCCATCGGTACCGTCGACCGAATGCATCGCAGCGAACCTGGCCCATCTTGGCCACAGCCATGATCTTGATCTTGCTTGCCTGCCGCCTGTTGCCGCGCATTTCGAGGCGGTGGGTCGCGCCTGCGGTTTCCTCGTCAATCAACATGCCGAATATGATCTGTTTGCCATTGCCCACCAGATCCCCGGCGGCATGGTCGGCACGCTCAAGGCGCAATTGCAGCAGCATGGCATGGCAGACCGGCTGGGCGAGGTGCTGGCCGAAGTGGCCAACGTGCGCCGCGAACTGGGCTGGCCCGGCATGGCGACGCCTTTCAGCCAGCTGGTCGGCATCCAGGCGGTGCTGAACATCGTGACCGGCAAGCGCTGGTCGATCATCCCGGAAGAAGTCATCACCTATGCGGCCGGTCATTATGGCCAGCCCGTGGCACCCATCGATCCGCAAGTCCTCGATCGCATTATGGCTGATCCCAAGGCCAAGGCCGTGCTGGCCAACCCGCCGGAACAGCCGACGCTGGCCGAACTGCGCTGCCGCCACGGTACTGATGACGATGATGAGCTGTTCCTGCGCGCACTGGTGCCGCAGGCTGATATTGATCGGATGCGTGCTGCCGGCCCGCTGGTGACCAGTCTGCCGCTGGCCTCCTCTGCCGAGGCGGACCAGGTGATCCGCCTGATGAAGACGCTGTCCAGCCGGCAATTCCGCATCGCCAGTGAGACATTGTCGGTGGAGTTGTCGCGATGAGGCGGGCTGTCATCGTTGACGGCGTGCGTTCCCCGTTTGGCAAGGGCCGACCGGGCGGCGCTTTGCATGGGCTCCACCCGGTGGATCTGCTTGCCCAGTGCCTGTCTGCTCTTGCCGATAGGACCGGTATCGACCCGGTCAGTGTCGAGGACGTGATCACCGGCTGCGTGATCCAGGCCGGGGAGCAGGCCGGTAACATCGGTCGTCAGGCGGTTCTTGCGGCGGGTTGGCCCGACAGTGTGCCGGCCGTCAGCCTTGATCGCAAATGCGGATCGGCCCAGCAGGCGATCGATTTTGCCGCCTGTGGCATCATCGCCGGTGCCTATGATGTGGTGGTGGCCGCTGGGGTCGAGATGATGTCCACGGTGCCGGCCAAGGCCAACCGGCTGGGGCGGGATAATATGGGTACGGCCTTGGCCGACCGCTATCCAGATGGCCTGGTGCACCAGGGGGTTTCAGCCGAACTGATCGCGGCGCGCCGCGGCATCAGCCGCGATTCGATGGATCGCTTTGCCCTGCGTTCCCATCAACTTGCTGCTGCGCAGCCCGCACCGGGACTCGTGCCGGTGCAGGTCGAAGACCGCGTGGTGGACGGTGATGAAGGCGTGCGCGCCGACAGCACGCTGGAACGCCTCGCTTCTCTGCCGCCGGCCTTTCACAGCCCCGACATGGCGGAGCGGTTCCCGCACATCGATTGGCAGGTGACAGCCGGCACATCCAGCCAGGTCAGCGATGGCGCCTGCGCGCTGCTGCTGATGGAGGAGGGCCGGGCCCGCGCCCTGGGCTTGCGGCCGCGGGCACGAGTGACGCATTTTGCCGTGGCTGGCGATGATCCGCTGTTCATGCTCACCGCGATCGTGCCGGCCACGCGCAAACTGCTGGAACGGGCCGGACTCGGCATCGCTGACATCGACGTTTTTGAAGTGAACGAAGCTTTTGCCAGCGTCGTGCTCGACTGGCTGGCGGCGACCGGCGCTGATCCGGCGCGGGTCAACCGCATGGGCGGCGCTATCGCCATTGGCCATCCGGTGGGCGCATCGGGCGGGCGCCTGTTCCTGAATTGCCTGGCCGGGCTGGAGGCCACCGGTGGCCGGTATGGCTTGGTCACCATGTGTGAATCCGGCGGGATGGCCAATGCCACCCTGATCGAACGCTGCGAGGAGTAACCGCGACCATGTTCGAACCCGATGGCATCACGCAGGAACTGGCCGTCCGCCTCAAGGCCTTCATGGCTCGCCACGTCTATCCGAACGAGGCGCGCTATTATGCCGAGGCCGAACAACTTGGCCCCTGGGGTGTCTATCCGGTGGTTGAGGAACTGAAGCCGCTGGCCCGGGCCGAGGGGCTGTGGAATCTGTTCCTGCCGCCGCACGCCGGCGAAACTGGTCTCACCAATCTCCAATATGCGCCGTTGTGCGAGATCATGGGCCGATCGTTGATGGCGCCGGAGGTGTTCAACTGCGCGGCCCCTGATACCGGCAACATGGAAGTGCTGCTGCGCTATGGCACGCCTGAACAGCAGGCACAGTGGTTGGCGCCTTTGCTGGCCGGGGAAACGCGATCCTCCTTTGCGATGACGGAGCCGGAGGTGGCGTCTTCCGATGCCACCAACGTAGCTTGCGCCATCGTGCGGGATGGCGACGATTATGTGATCAACGGCCGCAAATGGTACACCACCGGTGCCACTGATCCGCGCTGCCGCATTATCATCCTGATGGGAAAGACCGCGCCCGATCACCCTGATCGCCACCGCCAGCAGTCGATGATCCTGGTGCCCAAGGACACGCCTGGCGTGACCGTGCTGCGGCCCCTGCCGGTGCTCGGATTTTACGGCGTGCCCGACCGCGCCTCCGAAGTGTTGTTCGACAACGTGCGCGTGCCGGCCAGCAACATTCTGCTGGGCGAGGGGCGCGGCTTCGAAATCGCGCAGGGCAGGCTGGGGCCCGGGCGCATCCACCACTGCATGCGTTTGATTGGCCTGGCGGAACGGACGCTGGAACGCATGTGCCGGCGGGCAGAGCAGCGCAGCCCGTTCGGCACCGCGCTTGCCGATCAGTCGGTGACGCTGGAACGCATCGCCGAAGCGCGACTGGCCATCGAGCAATGCCGGCTGCTCACGTTGAAGGCCGCGCACATGATGGACACGGTGGGCAACAAGGCGGCGCGGGCCGAGATCGCCATGATCAAGATCGCGGCGCCAGCCATGGCCCAGAAGGTGGTAGACAATGCGATGCAATTGTTTGGCGGCGGCGGCACCGCCAACGATCACCTGCTCAGCGCGGCCTTTGCCACCGCGCGCCTGCTGCGCCTGGCCGATGGGCCGGATGAGGTGCATCGCAACCAGCTCGCACGGTTTGAATTGAAGCGACACCGCAACACCGACCCGCGCGAAACCGGCGGCGATGCCCATGTGCTTTCGCTGGAGGAGGTGAAGCAGCGTTTTGCCCATCTGCGCCCCGGCGCACCGGGATACCCCTGGGCATGACGCGCTATCGCCCCGATCCCGAAAGCCTCGCTGCGCACAGCGTGCCTAGTTGGTGGCGTGACGCCAAGTTGGGCGTGATGATCACCTGGGGCCTGTATTCGGTGCCGGCCTTTGCGCCGCGCGGGACCGATGTCGTGAAGCTGCTTGCGGACCGGCCCGATGACGCCTTGAAGCTTACGCCCTATGCCGAATGGTACGAGAACAGCCTGAAGTTCGCCGATGGACCGACGGCGCTTCAGCACCGGCAACGCTTTGGCGAGGCGCCCTACACGGATTTTCGCGCCACCTTCGAGGCCGGGCTGGCCACATGGTCAGCCGATCCGATGATGGATTTCATCGCCGGGATCGGTGCTCGTTATGTGGTGCCGGTGACCAAGCATCACGACAGTTATTGCCTGTGGCCGACACGCTTTGCCAATCCGATGCGCGGGGCACAATGGCACGCGCCGCGCGACCTCGTGGTGGAAATGGCGGTCGCCGCGCGGGCGCGGAATCTGCACTTCGGCGTCTACTACAGCGCCGGGCTCGACTGGACGCTGAACCCCGAACCCATCGCCAACCTGGGCGAGATGCGCGCTGCGCTGCCCGCCGGGCCCGTCGCCCGGCAGATGATGCGGGACCATTATCGCGAGCTGATCGCGGCAACTGATCCCGACATCCTGTGGAACGATATTGGCTATCCGGATGCCGGCGATCTGTGGGAATTGCTGGCCGAATATTACAACGCCCGGGAAGACCGGTTGATCAACGACCGTTTCCAGCTGCCCACGCCAACCCATGCCGCAATGGCCGATCCGGCTGCTCGCGCCGCCTTCAACCGTGCCATTGCCGATGCCCTGCGCACGCCCGGCTTTGCCTTTGCGCCCGACATGCCGGCGGTGTTTGATCACCGCACGCCCGAATATGCCACCAGCGGCGGAATGGGCGACGTGGCGTGGGAAACGGTGCGCGGCGTCGGCCACAGTTTCGGCTACAAGGCCAACGAGATCGCCGCCGATTTCCTGAGCGGCAAAGCGCTGGTCGACATGTTTCTGCGCATTGTCGGCAACGGCGGCAATCTGCTGATCAACATCGGTCCGCGCGCCGATGGCAGTATTCCTGAAGAACAGACCGGCCCGCTGCGCCACCTCGGCGATTTCCTGAAACACCACGGTCGCGCCATCTATGGCAGTCGGCCGTGGGCGGGACTGCCGCAGGTGGGCAGTGGCGACACGCTGTTGCTGCCCGTTGGCGCCGGCGGCGCCCACTTCGCGCTGGTGGCTGGTCCGTTGCCGCCCACGTTGCGGCTGACCGGCTGGGGCAGGGTGGCCGGCCTGTCGCTGTTTGGCGGCCCGGCATTGGACTGTCGGAGTGATGTGGATGATCTTGTGGTCGAGGTGCCGCCAGCGTTGACCGGTGCGTCGGCATCGGTGCTGGAGATCGCCGCATGATGCAGGCCCAGCCCGTGTTGCTGCTGGCTGCGTCCGACAATGTGCTCGTCGCTGTGGCCGACTTGCCAGCTGGTCAGCTTCTGCATGATGGCGGCCGCGAAATCGTGCTGCCGGAACCGGTGCCGCTGGGGCACAAGCTGGCCCGCCTGCCGATTGGTGCCGGCGACAAGATCATCAAGTACGGCGCCTGCATCGGTTCGGCAACGCGCGACATCCCGGCTGGCGCCTGGGTGCATCTTCATAATCTGGCCAGCGATTATCTGGCGACGTCGGCAGCGGGACACACGGCATGAGGGGATGGCTTCGCCAGGATGGCCGAAAAGGTATCCGCAACATTGTTGTCGTCGCCTATCTTGTGGAATGCGCCCACCATGTCGCGCGCGCCGTGGCCGAGCGCCACGATGGTGGCGACGTGCACCTGATTGGCTTTCCGGGCTGCTATCCCAACACTTATGCGCAAGCGATGATGGAGCGGCTTTGCTGCCATCCCAATGTTGGCGCCGTGCTGCTGGTATCGCTGGGCTGCGAAAGTTTCGCGCGCAACCGGCTGCTGGAGGTGGTGCGTGCCAGCGGCCGCCCGGCCTCGCTGCTGGTCATCCAGGAGGAAGGCGGCACCCGCAGCACCATCGCGCGCGGCCGCGAGTGGGTGGCACAGACCTTGCCCACACTGGCTGCCATGTCGACCGTGCCGCTGAAACCGGCCGATCTGGTAGTCGGCACAATCTGCGGCGGGTCTGACGGCACCAGCGGCCTGACGGCAAACCCGGCCATTGGTCGTGCCTTTGATCGGCTGATCGCCGCCGGAGCCGCCGGCATCTTCGAGGAAACCGGTGAGCTGATCGGCTGCGAGGGCCATATGGCCGCGCGGGCCGTCACGCCCGAATTGGGTGCCGAGATAGTGGCCACGGTGGACAAGGCTGCCCGCTATTACACCACGCTGGGCCATGGCAGCTTCGCGGTCGGCAATGCCGATGGCGGCCTGACGACCCAGGAAGAAAAGAGCATGGGCGCCTATGCCAAGTCGGGTGCCTCGCCGATTGCTGGCCTGCTGAAGCCCGGCGATTTGCCGCCAGGCGGCGGCCTTTACCTGCTTGATGTCGTGCCCGATGGCGAAGTGCGCTTTGGTTTTCCCAACATCGCCGACAATGCCGAGATCGTCGAACTCATGGCCTGCGGCGCGCAGGTGATCCTGTTTTCCACCGGGCGTGGATCTGTTGTGGGTTCGGCAATCTCGCCGGTCATCAAGGTTTGCGCCAATCCCGATACGTGGCGGCGGTTGCCGGAAGACATGGACATTGATGCCGGCCGCATCCTGGAGGGCCACGCCGATCTTGACACGGTTGGCGCAGAGATCGCGGCGCTGGTGGAGGCGGTGGCCAGCGGGGAACGCACCTGTTCGGAGGCACTGGGCCACCAGGAGTTCATCCTGACCTACAAGAGCTTCACGCCCGCTGGGCCATCCTGTCTGCCCGCTCGCGCTCACTGAGGCGCGGAATTCAGAATTTGCCGTGCCGCCGATAGGCAGTTTCGGGATCAACGCCGGCAAGGATGGCAGTCCGCACGAGATTTTCCGTGTTCATCGCGGTTTCGGCTGCGCTGGCGATCTGTTCGGCGTGAGCTCGCGGTACCACGCATATCCCATCCGTATCAGCGACGATGACATCCCCCGTGTTGATCTCCCAATCTCCGATCATGACGGGCTCGCCAAAGCGATCAGGCAGCCACCGACCCACCACGTCGAGCGGTGTGAAGTAGCGGCAGAAGACGGGCAGGCCGATGCTGTTGATCCGATCAATATCGCGGCACCCGCCATCGATGACTGCCCCCAGCACGCCACGCAAGGTCAGCGCCTCTGCCGACAGTTCGCCCATGTGTGCTACGATGTTGTCATTCGGTTGCATTACCAGCACGTGATCTGCTGGCACGCGCGACAGCATGGCCGTCCAAGCAAGGAGCGTTTCATGCGCGTCGTGATCGTGGACAGTGCGCCCCGACACGGTGAACGCCGGTCCGCAGAGCTTCGAGCCAGGAGCGATGGGACGGATGGTCGGGGGCAAAACCCGTTGCCCCAACCCTTGTGCACGCATCGCGTCGTGGACAATGCTGGCCGGCAAACTATGGAACCGTTGATGCAAGTTCAAGGACATCTCTTTTCTGGCCTCTTAATTCGCCTGGTCGCCAAAGCCAGGACGGACATTAGATGCGGCACATGTTGTTGAGCCTAATGTTGGCTGGGCTCTTCCACAATCACGCATAGTTGATTTTGAGCAAGAGACTGAATTTGGGCCGGAGAACGAACCCGCTGCGCGGGATTGGCGCTTGCTGTGATTGGTGACCATTAGCCTGCCGCTCTGGCCCTGATTGAGGGCGAGCCCGGGTGGGCAGATCATTTCGACCCCCAACAAC
>NZ_JAUMBI010000237.1:0-6757 GCF_032115815.1 Sandarakinorhabdus sp. | reverse complement strand
GCATGCCGCGCTGGCCGGCGATTGCCAAGCTGATGTCGCCATCATCGGCGGCGGCGCCACCGGGCTTTCGGCGGCGCTGCACCTGGCGCAGCGCGGCGCCAGCGTGGTGCTGCTGGAAGCCGGCCGCATCGGCCATGGCGCTTCGGGCCGCAACGGCGGGCAGATCATTCCGGGCCTGCGGCTGGGCGCTGCCGATCTGGTGGCGCGCTTCGGTGCGGAGCGGGGCGGCGCGCTGTTCCACCTCGCCCTTTCGGCCCGCGATCTGGTGGTCGATCTGGTGGCGCGCCATGGCATCGACTGCGATCTGGCGCTCACCGGTCATCTGCTCACCGCCGTTCGCCCACGCGACCTCGATGATTTCGCGCACGAAACCGAAGCAGCGGCCCGGCTCGGCTATCACGGCCTGTCGGTTCTGGATGCGCCGGCGGCACAAGCGGCCGTGGCCAGCCCCAGCCACGGCGGGCTGCTCGATGCCGGCGGCGGCCATTTCCACACGCTCAACTACACGCTGGGCCTCGCCCGTGCGGCGGCGGCGGCGGGCGCGCACCTGCATGAACACAGCGCGGTGAACCGGCTGGAACGGCGGGCAGGGGGCGTCGTGCTGCACACTTCGGCGGGCCGTGTCACCGCCGCCCAGGCCATCGTGGCCGGCGATGCGCTGCTTGGCCCGCTCAACGCCCGCGTCCACAGCCGCATCATGCCGGTGGCCAATTATATCGTCACCACCGATGTGCTGCCCGATGGCGGCGCCGGCCTGATCCCCGGCAACCAGGCGGTGAGCGACAGCCGTTTCGTCGTCAATTATTTCCGCCGCACGCCCGATGGCCGGCTGATGTTCGGCGGCGGCGAACGTTACAGCCCGCGCCCCCCGGCCGACATGGCGGAATTCGTGCGCCCGTTCCTGGAACGCAGCTTCCCGATGCTGGCCGGTATCGGCATTGCCCACGCCTGGGGCGGCCTTGTTTCGATCACCCGCAGCCGACTGCCCGATATCGGCCGCGATGGCCTGCTGCTTTGGGCGCACGGTTATTCCGGGCAGGGTGCGGTGCTCTCAACCCTGGGCGGGGCCCTGCTCGCCGAAGCCGCCCTTGGCGAGACCAGCCGCTTCACCCCGTTCGCCGCCGTGGCCCCTCCGGGCTTCCCCGGCGGCGCGCTCCTGCGCGGCCCACTGCATGTGCTCGGCATGCTCTGGTACGCCCTGCGCGACCGTACGGGGTGAAGCGGGGCGATCAGTGTTCATCCGGCGGCCTGCCAGTTATCCCCGACCGCTGCCGCGCCCCGTGCCGCTTCCACCACCGTTGCTGGTCCAGGCTTGCCATGACCCCTTCCGCGGTGAGCCCGTGGACAAATGTGGACCCCAGCACCGCGAGCAGAACGATGGCCCACACCGTATAAAGTCCGTCAAACGGGGCCTTGGTGGCGGCAAAGGCGAGATAATAGACTGATCCGATACCGCGCACGCCAAAACAGGCGACGACCAGCCGTTCGCGCCGGGGCATCCCATAAGGCAGCAACGACGCCAACCCGGCGATCGGCCGGATGACGAACAGCAACAGCAGGGCGATGGCGATATGATTTGCACCGATGTACGGCAGCAACAGCCCCAGTGCGACGCCGCCAGCAACCAGCAGCAGCGCCGTGAGCGCGCGTTCCAGCGATTCGGCAAAGGCGAATAATTCGGCCTGCGCCGGGTGGGCATGCCCGGCGCGCCGCACCATCATCCCGCCGACAAACGCCGCGATAAAGCCATAGCCGCCAGCCAGTTCGGTGCCACCATAGATGGCGAATATCGCGCCCAGCACCACCACGTCGGCTGCCACGACATTCATTTCCGCGCGTGCCGACCATCGGAACAGCGCTTTCCCCACCAACCACCCCAACACGGCGCCGCTCACGCTGCCGATGGCGATTTTCATCATCAGATCGTCGATGGCCCAGCGCTGGAGCAATTCCGTGTCGATTCCGCCCGCCGCTGCAATGGCAATGGCCAGCCAGACAAAGGGAAATGCCAGCCCGTCGTTCAGCCCGGCCTCGGTGGTGAGCAGAAAGCGGACGGCATCTTCCTTGCCCTCGTGGGGCTTCCCCACTTGCACATCGGCGGCAAGCACCGGATCGGTGGGGGCCAGAACCGCCCCCAGCAGCAACCCGCCGGCGAGTGAAAGCCCAGCCCACGCCATGCCGGCCCACGCCAGCGCAGCAATCGTGAGCGGCATGCCGATCACCAACAGCGCGCCGGTGCGCCACCAGATGGCGCTGCGCGGCCGATCGATCTGCAGCCCGGTGGCGAACAGGCTGATGATCACGCACACTTCGGCCGCCAGTTCCCACGGCAGCGGAACAGCGACCGGATCGAGGTTGGACCCGAACTGCGGCAACGCCAGCCCGATCACCATCCCGCCCAGCATCAGCGCGGAAGACGGCATGGCCAGGCCCTGCCGCCCTGATAAGCGCGTCAGCCACACGGCCAGCACGATGATGGCGCCCACCAGCGCCATAGCAAAATGAAGTTCTGCGGCCACGATCACCCTTGCTCGTTTTGAGAGACGGCGGCGTTCTGCCCGTCATGGGTCGCCGCACGAAAAGGGCTTATTGAATGGGCCGGATGTCGAAGCCGCCGCCCGCTACCAGGGCATCCCGCGCCACGCCACTGTCGATCGCGGTATCGTGGATGGACACCCGAATGGAATCGACGGGCGGCACCGCAGTTGGTTCGCTGCGATCGTCGGCCGCATCGGCCCCAGCCGAAGGCTGGCCTCCCTCCGGGCTGGCGATCACCAGATCGGGCGCCGCGCCCAGGCGGGTGATGAACATATCGATAACGCGCTGCGCCGCAGCCGCATCCTGGAATCGGGCAGATAACATGGCCATCTCGTTCTCCTTGTGGAGCAACAAGCATCCAGCCGCGCCGAAGTTCCCCTGAAAGCGCGAAGCTGCGGCGCGCAAGCGGGAGTGATCCGGCAGGCTCAGACGGCTATCGAGTGCGTTTGCAATTGCCAGGGGTGTTGAAAACATGGTGGGGCACCAGGGCACGAACCTGCAATCCGCTGATGAAGATGCGAAATGCCACACGTGGACTGGCGCATTTTGAACCGGGAATGAGAGTATTCATGGTGGTTGTGCCCACCCATGCCCATTGTCGTCCCGGCGAAGCCAACCTCGGAAACGCGTACGCCAGCGGATCAAACATTTCTCGCTAGATCATCTCGGCCATCGGTGCCGACGGGGGACATTACCCAAGCATGCGGCATGCCGCGCAGAGCGTCCCGGCTGTCAGGAACTGAGGCCGTGGGGTTCCTCGGAATCGATGAGTGTGCGCAACTGTTCGGGTGCCAGAATGCGTATGCAGCGATAGGACTGGCTGATCCAGCCTCTGGACTCGAACGCCTGGAGCAATTGCCGTGTTGGATGACGAGACAGTCTCGCCGTTTCGCCAACGTCCTCCTGGCTGAGATGGATCGGGTATGCTTGGCCTGCATGTCGACAGCCGGCATGATGCAGGAGCATAGCCGCGAGCCGCCTGTCAGCCCGGGGCAGGACCAAATCACTCATAACAATGCCAGCGCCCGCTCCATACTCAAAAATGAGTACAGCGAAATTCTGCCACCAATCAGGACGTGCGTACAACATGCGGCGAAGTACACCTAAGTTTACGCTCAGGATGGTCGTACGTGTGAGCGCACGTACATGCACTACACGTACCCGTTCAAATAGCGGTGCATAGCCTAACCAGGCGCCTGGATTGAACAAAACGGCCGATGGCGCATCTGGTGCACCGAACGCCGGCAATACGGCCACCTGTCCAGCGACCAGACCGTACATACCTGGGCCCACGTCGGCATTGTCGCCCGCTGTGGAAATCTGCTCGCCTGCGGCAAATGTTCGGAGACGGCCCGCAGCCAGGAAGGCCTCGCGGAAATCAGCGGGCCTCGTTGCCAGCCATACATTGCGTTCCAAAACATGGCGTGCATCGGCCATCGAAATCGGCTCGCGATCTGACATTGGACTGAACGATCCTTTTAGTTCGCTGTCTTTAACCTAGGGTTTAGCCAGACGAAAGGAGAAGACAATGGCCTGCCGCCAACGGTCTTTCGCGCTGGGGCACTGGCCGCGACGGCGTGTGCCGCCGCGCCCCTGCAAGCCCTGCGGGCTGCAAGGGCAGACGCGGCGCGGCATGGACCGCGTGGCCGTGAATTTTGCTGCCCGCGCCGCGCTGGAAGCGGCCCGCCGGAACCCCGCCTTGGTTGCAGCGTGAGGCCGCGATGAGCAGATCCCGCAACCTCCAGATCGTTGCCGATCGACAGGCCGGCGAAAGCTTCGCCATGATAGCAAAGCGCTACGGCCTTTCGCGCAGACGCACCGCGCAAATCGTTCAACAACACGAACAGCACTTGCAGAAGGTGTCCAGGCACCCGGTCTATCAGTATTTGGGCATCCGGGCGATCAACTGCCTGCGCAAGGATGGTGTGAACCCCGAGGACATTGACGCGATCAGCCAATATTCGCGGGAAAGCCTGCTTTGCCTCCCCAATTTTGGCCACAAGTCTCTGGCCCAGTTGGAGGCTTATCTGCGCCTGATGGGCCGGGCGTTGCTGGGCCGAGGCCACTATGCACGCGCCGCATCAATCCCGCCCGCAGCGGCCAAGCGCTCCGAGAAAAAATTCCGGTCTCACCCGCTTGCGTCTGGTCTGAGCCCAGCAGGTCTTGCAGTTTTGGAGAGAGTCTGGCCCATCTTTGGGGCCGGACGATGAAGCGCAGCAGGTTCATCGAAGAGCAGATCATCGCCATGCTGATGCAGCAGGGTGCTGGGGTGGCGACGGCGGATGTGTCCCGCCGGCGCTTGTGCAAGACGCGGCTCAGTACAGGCTGTTAGGATCATCGCGAACGATATTTGGCCCAGTAAGCCGAACGGATATGCCGATCACCCCTGTGGCTGGCAAACTCAGGCAACGTTGAACTGATCGCAGGCCAAGTGCCGTTGCGAGGGTCTTGGCCTTGCTGGGCAAATGCAGCCCTAATCTCCCGAACCCTGCCTATAACGTTTGGATGTCACGCCGCCGAAGGTTTTGGCCAGCTCAACTGCCTGACATTATCTGGGAAAATGGTGGACGCACCAGGGCTCGAACCTGGGACCCGCTGATTAAGAGTGGTGGGTGGCAAAATCACTGGCTCGGCGGGAGGGATAGCCTTCCCAATTGTAGCAAGTGCGTATCCCTGTGAGGAGGATCGAGCCTGTATCAGCGGGAAAGCAGGCGCTTGAATCGTTGCACTGCGCGCGACTGGAGCGGCTTCGGAGCATCATAGGCCATCTGCATGACGCTGACAGAAATCGCCGCACTGGCCACAGCGGCTTCATCCTTCACCTCGGGTCCCGCCTTGTCGGTAGGCAATATCCTAAACGTCAATCCGGGTAGGGGCTGGCCTTCTCGGGCGGGTTTCGGCCGCATGTCGCTGACGAACCGCACATCATAGGCCATGGTGGTGCCGATGCGTGACAGCTTCCAGGGCGCCTGCAGTGGATCGTCGGGAAAGTTCACGTTCAGTGCGGTTGCCACCGGCAGCAACGGACCGCCATTGGCGGAAGCCTCAAGACGTGACATCAATTGCAGCACCCGCCTTGCGACCACTTCCGACTGCGGATTGACGAGATCAGGGCCGCTTTCGGTCGCGGTGCTCGCACTCAGGGCGATGGCCGGGATTCCCCGCATCATCGCATATTGCACATTGCTGACCGTGCCCGAACTGACCACGATTCCACCGACGTTGCGCCCGATGTTCGGGCCCGAAATCACCAGATCAGGCGCCTTGCCCCACCGGGCCTGGCTGGCCACGTCTATGCCATAAAGCGTCGCCATCACCGGCGTGCCATCGACATAGTGATAATCGGCCCCAAGGTCGGAACGGGTGATAGGGCCAGCACCGGGATCGCCCTTGCGGGCAGCGCCGTTGAGGCAGTCCGTCGCCAGCGGGCCAAGCGGTTTCATGATATGTAGCGCACCGCCCATGCCGCTTTGCTGCTGGCAAGGAACTGCCACAATCACATCGTGCCCCGCCGCCTTCAACACGTCATGAAGGTATTTGACGTTGCTGGTCAGCCCATCGTCGTTCGTGATCAGGATGTTGCGGGCCAAGACCGAGGAAGCTGGCCCGAACCCCGCAACCAGAACTGCGGCGATCACAAGGGAACATCGACGTGCCCGCGTCGGCCGATCAGAAGCGGACACGCGCCTGCACCCCGAATGTGCGCGGATCATTGTAGATGCGCGATGTCTGCCGCCCAGCAATGCGGAAATCAAAGTAGTTGTAGGTGACGTTGGTCAGGTTCTGCGCCCACAGCGCCAGTTCCAGCTTGCCACTGCCAATGTCGATGTCACCCAGGGTAATCCGCGCGTTGACGAGATAGACGAGGTTGGCGTTTTCAGTGACCGTGTTGTTCGGAATATAGTCTCCGGCCGTGTTCGCATCCAGGTGCAGCCGCAGTTCGCCGAACGAGAAGCGCGGGAACTTGTAGTCCGCCGATACCGTCACGGCATGGCGCGGCGTGAATGCCGAGCTGATGTTCTGGATCACACCTGTAAAGATATTTCGCACCGGCGTTGTTGGCGCGTCGGTGAAGACATAGTTGATCCCAAATTGCAGATCCGTCACCGGCACGATCGTCAGATCGGCTTCCACGCCCTTGATGGTCCGCTTTTCAGGCGCATTCACGGTCTCGGTGTTGGAAACGAACTCCGGATTGATGAAATCCACCTGCTGATCG
>NZ_JAUMBI010000236.1:0-21717 GCF_032115815.1 Sandarakinorhabdus sp. | reverse complement strand
CGGCCGGGGTGGAAGGCGTGGGCTTCACCGGCGTATCGCAGATCCAGCTGGATGGCGCAGTTCAGGGCGCCAAGCCGATCACCGAGCCCGGCCCCGATGGCGCGCCGGTCATCCCGCCGCGGACCGGCGGCCTGAACGATCTGCTCGCCACTGCGCCGGAAGTGCTGTCGAACGTGTCCCTGCTCACCAAGCGGCTGAACGATGTGCTGAAGGACGAAAATCGCGAAGCATTGGCCGGCATCTTGAAGAACACTGATGTCGCCACCGCTGCGCTCGCCAAGGGCGCCCCCGATCTGGCCACGGCGCTGGCCGAAGCGCGCACCACAATGACCGCCGCCACCGCCACCCTGCAGCGCATCGAGGCGCTGGCCGGTTCGGGGCAAGCGCTGGTGGATTCAGACCTGCGCCCGCTCGCGGCTGATCTGCGGCGCACCGTCACCAATGCCAATGCGACTTTGGCGAAGGTGGATGCCCTGGCTGGCAGCGCCCAACCGGGTGTGGAAATGCTGGCCAATCAGACCATTCCGGAAACCACCCAGCTGATCCGCGAGCTCAGGGAAACCACGTCGCGACTGGGGGCCATCGCCGCGAAACTGGATGAGGACCCGGCTGGTGCCCTGATCGGCGGCCGCCGCCTGCCCGAATATCAACCGCCCAAGGGAGACGCGAAATGATGCAGCGATTTGCACCAATCATCGCTGCGTTGCTGCTGGCCGGCTGCGGCCCGCTGGTGCAGGTGGGCGGCAACGCGCCCGCCCCCGATGCGCTACTGGTGCTGCGTGCTGATGCGCCGCCGCCGCAATGGGCTGGACCGACCGCCGTGGGCGACACGCTGGCGGTTGCCATTCCCGATGTGCCGGCCGAACTGCAGACGCTGCGCCTGCCGGTGCAACTGACCAGTGCTACCGTGCAATATCTGGCTGGCGCCAGTTGGGCCGAACAGCCCAATCGCCAGTTCCAACGCCTGCTCGCCGATACGCTGGCCGGCGCCGGTTTGGCCGTGCTGGACACACGGCAAGGCGGTGTCGCCCCGGCGCGCGCGCTCACCGGCCATTTGCGCGAGTTCGGCCTGGATGTGCGCGGAGCCCCGGTGGTGCGCGTGCGCTATGACGCGCAACTGGCCGGGCCACGTGGGGCCGGCACCGTGGCGCTGCGCAGCTTCGTGGCCGAAGAAAAGGTGGCCAGCCAGCAACCCGCCGTCGTCGCCGCCGCGCTCAATCGTGCCGCCAACCGGCTGGCGGGCGAAGTGACGGCGTGGGTGAAAGGCTAAGCCCAACCAAATTCACCGGTTGCCCACAGACAGCACCGGCCTAGAACAGCAAAAAACCGCCTTGGGAGTTTCCGCCATGCCCGCCAAAACACCTTATGTCCGCCCCGATGTTGCCAACCTGCTGGCCATGATGGCCGCCAATCCGGGCCCGTCGTTCACCGAAATGAGCCCCGCCGAAGGCCGCGCCATGTACCATGGCATGGGCCAGATGCTGGAACTGCCGCGCGGCGAGATCGGCAGCACCGATCTGACACTGCCCGGCGGCATCAAGGCCCGGCTCTACACGCCGGCATCGCTCGAAGATGGCACGGTCGTGGCCTATTATCATGGCGGCGGCTGGGTGATCGGCGATCTCGAAACGCATGATCCGCTCTGCGCCGAAATCGCCCGCGCACTGGGCCGCCGCGTGCTGGCGGTGGATTATCGTCTTGCCCCCGAAGCCCGGTTCCCGGCCGCGGCAGAAGATTGCCTGGCCGCCACCCGCTGGCTTGCTGGCTCGCCCGCCGAACTGGGCAGCGCCGTCACCGGCATCATCCCGGCCGGCGACAGCGCCGGCGGCCATATGGCGGCGCTCGTCACCCGCGAGCTGCATGGTCATTTGCCCGTGCCGATCGTGGCGCAATGGCTGATCTATCCGGTGACCGACATGACCGCAGCCGAAGGTTCGATGGTGGAACTGGGCGAAGGTTATGTGCTGACCAAGGCCACCATGGACTGGTTCATCGACGCCTATATGGGCAGCGCGACCGACAAATTGCTCCACCCCTGGGCCAGCCCGCTGCACGCCGAAACGCTGGACGGCCTGCCGCCAGCGATGCTGATGACCTGTGGACTGGATCCGCTGCGCGATCAGGGCCGGGCCTATGCCGGACGGCTGATCGAACATGGCGTGCGCACGATCTTCCGGGAAGCCGCCGGGCAAATCCACGGCTGCTTCACGATGCGGCAGGGCATTCCGAGCGCGCAGGATGATCTGGCCGGCTGCATTGCGGATCTGAAGCTGCTGCTGGCATGACGCCCCCTTCAGCCATCCCGCGTGAACACAAGTCCGGCCTGCCCTATCGCCCCTGCGTGGGCGTAATGCTGGTCAATCCGGCTGGCCTGGTCTTCACCGGTCAGCGCCTCGATCAGATGGTGGAGGCCTGGCAGATGCCCCAGGGCGGGATCGATCCGGGCGAAGACCCGTATGAGACGGCGCTGCGCGAATTGTGGGAGGAAACCGGCGTCGATCCGGTGCTCACCTCCTTGCTCGGCGAAACGCCGGAGTGGCATTATTACGACCTGCCCGACGATCTGATCGGCCGAATCTGGAAGGGCCGTTATGCCGGCCAGCGCCAGAAATGGTACGCGCTGCGCTTCCACGGCACAGATGCGGACGTGAACATCGCGACGGAGCATCCCGAATTCCGCCACTGGCGCTGGAGCCCGGTGGACACGCTGGTGGACATGGCTGCGCCGTTCAAGCGCGAGCTCTATGCCGATGTGATCGGGGTGCTTTCGCCCTATCTGTGAGCCGCCCAGTCGAGCGGTTCCACCTTCGGCACCAGCACGGCCAGGCTGAACAGCGCGATCAACGGCGCACCGGCAGCAAGCGCGAAGGCGGCGTTGTAGCTGCCGGTGGCATCAATGATGGCGCCGGTGATCAGCGGGTTCACGATGCCGGCGATATTGCCGAAACCGTTCTGGATACCGGTCCATTTGCCCACCGCCGTGGGGCCGGCAAACATCTGGGCCATCATGTTCACGCACACGTGCATGATGCCGATGCCAAAGCCGGCCAGCAGCAATGCGGCGATCAGCGCGCCCTGGCTGTGGGACAGGGGAATGCCGGCCAGGCCCATCGCCGTCATCAACGTGCCAGCCATGGCACCGAAGCGCCTCACCGGGCCGGGGCAAGGCCGCGCCGCAACAGCACATCGTTCACCTGACCGCCAATCAGCGCTGCCACCGCCTGCGCGGCAAAGGCCAACGCGCCGATCCACGCCATGTCCTGCAGGCTGTAATGGCGCACCTCGACCAGCCACAGCGGCAGCCAGGTGACGAGGAAATAGAGACCAAAGCCCCAACAGACTTGGCTGAGCGACAGTGACAGCGCGGCACGGGTGACAAGGATCTGCAGATAGGTAGGCCCATCCCCGGTGGCGCCAGCATGCACGGCGGGCGGCGGCAGCCGCTTGATGGTGATGATCCAGGGCAGCAGCCACAACAAGGTGGCGATGCCGACCACGCCAAACAGCCAGCGCCAGCCCAGCGAGGCCAGCAGCAGCCCGCCCGCCAGCGTGCCGAACGCCGGCCCCAGGGCGAGGCCGATGGACAGGGCGGCATTGGCCGCGCCCTGCCGCGCCGCATCGACATGATCGACGATCAGCTTGAACAGCGCCGGGAAGGTCACCGCCTCGCCCACCGCCAGCAGCAATCGCAGCAGCACCAGCGCAATCAGGCCATTGGCAAGGCCGGTCAGCGCCGTCGCCAGCCCCCACAGGCCAAGCCCTGCCGCGAGCAGCCAGCCGGCATTGGTGCGGCCCACCAGCCAGCCCGCCACCAGTTGCCCCGGCGCATAGACCCAGAAGAAGGCCGAAGCGGCGAGACCATATTGGGTGGCGGTGAGGCCCAGATCGTCCTTCAGGCGCGGCGCAGCGATGCCCAGCGTGCCGCGATCGATGTAATTGATGAAGACGGCCAGCCCGATCAGCCAGACCAGCGCCGTCACCGCCCCTGCCTGTGCGCTCGGTCGCTCGCCTGCTTGTGCCATTGTTACCCCCGCGTTCGCAGCGTGGGCAGCGGCCGTCGGCCTGTCAAGCAGGGGTCGCCTTGGTTGTGCCGGGGCCACGGGTGCGATAGCGTTTGGCACACAATCGGAGGATGTTGCCATGGCGGGGCTGGAAGGTGGATGTCTGTGCGGGGCGGTGCGTTACAGCGTGGCGGCCGAACCGGTGATGCAGGCCGTCTGTCATTGCAAGAATTGCCAGCGCCAGGCCGGCAGCGGCTGGTCGATGATCATGGGGGTGCCGGCGGCGGCGCTGGCCGTCACCGGCGAGGTGAAGACCTACGAAGACCATGGCGAGTCCGGCGGTGACGTGCTGCGCCAGTTCTGCCCCATTTGCGGCTCGCCGCTGTTCAGCCGGGTTTCGGCGGCGCCCGATCTGGTGTTCATCAAGGCTGGCACGCTGGACGACACCAGCCAGTTCACGCCGCAGATGCAGTTCTGGACCGACAGCAAACAGCATTGGGTCGATATCGCCGGCGTGCCGGGATTCGCCCGCAACCCGGGTTAGATCAAGCCGGCCAGCGGGCTCGACGGATCGGCATAGCGACGCTTGCCCATGCGGCCGGCGCGATAGGCAAGACGGCCGGATTCGACCGCCAGTTTCATGGCGCGGGCCATCAGGATCGGGTCTTTCGCTTCGGCGATCGCGGTGTTCATCAACACGCCGTCGCAGCCCAGTTCCATGGCCACCGCTGCGTCTGACGCGGTGCCCACCCCGGCATCGACCAGCACCGGCACCTTGGCATTCTCGATGATCAGCCGCAGCGTCACCGGGTTCTGGATGCCCAGGCCCGATCCGATCAGACTGCCCAGCGGCATGATGGCGGCGGCACCCAGCTCTTCCAGTTTCTTGGCGGCGATGGGATCATCGGCGCAATAGACCATGACGTCGAAGCCATCCTTCACGAGTATGTCGGTGGCCCGCAGCGTTTCCGCCATGTCCGGATACAGCGTGCGCGCTTCACCAAGCACTTCCAGCTTCACCAGATTCCAGCCGCCCGCCTCACGCGCCAGCCGCAGCGTGCGGATCGCATCGTCGGCGGTGAAGCAGCCGGCCGTATTGGGCAGATAGGTGAAGCGCTTGGGATCGAGAAAGTCCGTCAGCATCGGCTGGCTGCGATCGGTCACGTTCACGCGCCGCACCGCCACCGTCACGATTTCTGCGCCGCTGGCTTCGGCGGCGGCGGCATTCTGGGCATAATCCTTGTACTTGCCGGTGCCGACGATCAGCCGCGAGGTGAAGCGGCGACCGGCCACTTCCCACGTATCGCCGTCATCAGCAGAGTCACTTTGGCCGCCACCAACGAAATGCACGATCTCCAGCGCATCACCGTCGGCCAACACCACATCGGCAAAGGTCGAGCGCGGCACGATGGCCAAGTTGCGCTCCACCGCGACCTTCGCGGCCGGCAATTCCAGTTGCACCAGCAGATCGGCAATGCTGGTGCCTTCGGCCACGCGGCGCGGATCGCCATTCAGGGTGATGGTCAGCTCGGTCATTGTGGTCGTCATCATTGGCCAGTAGCGGCGGCCAGCACGGCGGCGCGCAGTTCGGGGATGCCCTCGCCCTTTTCGGCAGAGGTGGCGATCACCTCCGGATAGGCCGCCGGGTGGATGCGGGCCGCCGCAGAGACAGCCTCGTGCACCTTGGCCAGTTCGGTCGGCTTGATCTTGTCACCCTTGGTCAGCACCACCTGAAAACTCACGGCGGCCTTGTCCAGCATGCTCATGATCTCGCGGTCCACCGGCTTGATGCCGTGGCGGCAATCGATCAGCACCAGCACCCGGCGCAGCACGGTGCGCCCGCGCAGATAATCGAACACCAGGTGCTTCCACTGCCGCACCACGTCCTTGGGCGCTTCGGCAAAGCCATAGCCGGGCATGTCGATGATGCGAAACAGCGTCGGCTCGCCCACTTCGAACACGTTCAATTCCTGCGTGCGCCCCGGCGTGACCGAGGCCCGCGCCAGGCCATTGCGACCGGTGATGGCATTGAGCAGCGAAGATTTGCCCACGTTCGATCGGCCAGCCACCGCGATTTCCGGCACATCTGGCGCCGGCAGAAACCGCAGTTCCGGCGCCGACAGCAGGAAACTCACCGGCCCGGCAAAACGCTTGCGCGCGGCCTCGATCAGATCGGCCTTGATCTCTTCATCGGTCACTTGCGGCGACGTCCTGCACTCGGCTTCGGCGCGCCCGGCTTGGGGCCAGCGGGCTTGGGCGGATTGGGTTTCACATCAATCACCGCAGCCGATGGCGGCGTTGCCGGCGCCGGATATTTGCGGTTCATGTACAGCTGCTGGGCGATCGAAACCAGGTTGTTGATCGTCCAGTACAGCTGCAGACCGGCCGCGAACGGCGCCATGAAGAACATGAACAGCCACGGCATCAGCGCAAACACCTGTTGCTGCACCGGGTCCATCTGCGCGGGGGACAGCTTCTGCTGCAGCCACATGGTGACGCCAAGCAGGATCGGCAGCACGCCCAGCGCGATCATCGCCGGCGGCTGCCAGGCGATCAGGCCGAACAGATTGAGCGGGGTGAGCGGATCGGGCGCCGACAGATCGGTGAGCCACAGCACGAACGGCTGGTGGCGCATTTCGATGGAGATCAGCAGCGTCTTGTAGAGCGCGTAGAAGATCGGGATCTGCAGCAGGATCGGCAAGCAGCCAGCGAGCGGATTGACCTTCTCGTTCTTGTAGATGGCCATGATTTCCTGCTGCGCGCGCAGCTTGTCGTCGCCGTACTTCTCCTGGATCGCCTTCATGCGCGGGCCGATCAGGCGCATCTTGGCCATCGATTCATATTGCTTGTTGGCAATCGGGAACATGATGGCGCGCACGATCAGGGTCAGCCCGATGATGGCGACACCGAAATTGCCGGTGAACTTGAACAGGAAATCGAGCAGGTGGAAGATCGGCTTGGCGATCACTTCGAACCAACCCCAGCTCACCGATTTGTCCAGCCGCGGGATGCCGGCTTCGGTGTAGCGGTCAATCAGATCCACATCCTTGGCGCCGGCAAATAGCTTGGCGGTGCTGGTCACGCGGCCACCCGCCGGCACGGTGACGGCATCGGCCAGCCAATCGGCCTGGTATTGTCCGGCGGCATATTGGAAGGTGGCGGCGATCTTGGCCTTCTGATCCGGCACGGAGGCGGCCAGCCAGTATTTTTCGGTGAGGCCGAGCCAGCCACCGGTGGAAGTGAAGCGCTGCGGGCCTTCTTCGCGCAGCTTTTCAAATTCCAGATCACTGTCTTTCAACGTGTCCTGCAACACGCCCACGGGGCCGACATGGACATTGGTTTCGGCCGCAGCGGCTTCACCGCGGCGCGACACGAGCCCGAACGGCTGCAGCACGACTGGCGCAGCGCCAGGGTTCTCGATGCTCTGTTCGACGGTGAACAGGAAATCCTTGTCCACGCTGATCTTCTGGCGGAACACCAGGCCCGACGCCGTGGTGGTGCTCAACGTCACCGGGGTTGCCGGCGTCAGCGTCGGGCGATCGGCAGTCCACACGGCCGTGGCCGGCGGCGCCAATGCACCAACCCAGCCGAATTGGGCAAATTGCGCATCTGCCGTGCGGCTGGGCGAGAACAGGCGAACCGGCGGCGATGCCTTGTCGTTGGTCTGGCGATAGCTGGGCAGCACCAGATCATCGAACCGCGCACCGGTGAGATTGATCGAGCCTTTCAGGCGCGGCGTGTCGATGGCAACGCGCGGGCTTGCGGCCAGCGCGGCGTCACGGCCAACGATGGCGCCCTGTCCGCCAATGGCCGGGGCGGCCCCCGTCGCAGAGGGAGCCGCCGGCGCACCGGCCGTCGCTGCTGCGGTGGCAACCGGCTTGGGCGCTTCGGTGGGAAAGAAGCGATCGGCTACAACGGTCCAGCCGAGCAGCACCATGGTGGAAAGCACCACGGCGAGCACGATGTTCTTCACGTCGGGCGATTGATTGTCCTGAGGAGGCAATGCTGTCTCTCTGGCTGGAAGGGCAGGATTCGGATGGGATCGCGGCTGCTATAGCCGCTCAGGGCACCGGGTCATAGCCCGAACCCCCCCAGGGGTGGCAGCGGGCAATGCGGCGCACGGCAAGGCCAAAACCCCGCACCGGGCCATGGCGTTCGATGGCGGTGATGGCATAGGCCGAACAACTGGGCGAAAAGCGGCAGGATGGCGGCATCACGGCCGAAAATGTCACCTGCCACAGGCGGATCGGCCAGATCAGCAGTGATTTCATCGCCGGGTTCCCCGTCCACTCGTTTGCCAAGGCTTGTCTGTGTCCTTGGGTGGGAGATGGGCCTTGGCCAGTGCCTTTTCCAGATCGGCCTTCAACATGGCGAAATCGCGGGTCAGACCGGCCTCGCGCCCGATCAGCACATGATCGGCGCCGCTATGGCCGTGGGCGGGCAGGGTGAGCAGCACGATCTCGCGCAGGCGGCGCTTCAGCCGGTTGCGGATCACGCTATTGCCGATCTTCTTGGTGACAGTATAGCCGGCACGCATCGTGTCGCTGCCATCATCCCGCTGCCGAACAAGCAGCACAAAGCCGGCGGATGGTACCCGCCGGCCCTGATTTGCAGCCAGGAAATCCCGTCGCTGCCGGATGGTCTCCGGCGCGCGCATCAGCGTCAGGCCGAAAGCTTCTTGCGGCCGCGGGCGCGACGGGCGCGGATGACATTACGACCGCCGACAGTGGCCATGCGCGCGCGGAAGCCGTGACGGCGGGCGCGGACGAGCTTGGACGGCTGATAAGTGCGCTTCATGGGAAACAGTCCTGAAAATAGATTCGGTCTGGCCGCAGTTGCCTGCGTCCGGAAAGAGTGGTGCCGATAATGGGCCCGGGCGCCAGAGTCAACACGACTGTCAACACGACTGTCAACACGACTGTCACTGGACAAGCGCAGTTCTGGTGGCAAAAGCGGGAACCATGGAACGCTCCCCCCTCGCCCTGCCCTTCCCCGACCTTGCCCCCATCGCCGGCGTGCGCATCGGCACGGCAAGCGTCGCCTACAAGAAATGGACGCGCGATTGCGTCACGCTGGTGGAACTCGCGCCCGGCACCGTGGTGGCGGGCGTGACGACGCAATCAAAATGCCCCTCTCCGGAAGTGGAACTGTGCCGGGCGAAACTGCCGCAGGGCCAGGCGCGGGGGCTGATCGTCAATGCCGGCAACAGCAACGCCTTCACCGGCATGAGCGGTCGCCAGGCCGCGCAGGCACAGGCCGCGCGCGTCGCCGAAGTACTCGGCTGCAGCCCGGACGAGGTGTTCAGCGCATCGACGGGCGTGATCGGCGTGCCTCTGCCCGTTGATCTGGCGCTGTCAGGCGTCACCCAGGCCCATGCGGCGCTGGGCAAGGCCGATTGGCTGGCGGCCACCAACGCCATCGGCACCACCGACACTTTCCCCAAGGCCGCCACGGCCAGCGCCATCGTCGCCGGCACGCGCGTGACCATCGTGGGGATCGTGAAAGGCAGCGGCATGATCATGCCCGACATGGCGACCATGCTGGGCTTCATCTTCACCGATGCCGTCGTCAGCGCCGGCCTGTGGCAGCAGATGCTGCAGGCCGCTGTCGCCCCCACGTTCAACAGCATCACGGTGGACAGTGACACCAGCACATCAGACACGGTGCTGGCTTTCGCCACCAGCGGCGCCGGCCATCCCATGCTGACCCGCATGGATGACGCAGGCGCCGACGCGCTGGCCGCCGCGCTGGCCGATGTGTGCCGCCAACTCGCCATCTTGGTGGTGCGCGACGGCGAAGGCGCCCAGAAATTGATCGAGGTGAATGTGGCCGGCGCGGTGGATGACGCTTCGGCCAAGCGCGTTGCCATGAGCATCGCCAATTCACCCCTTTTGAAAACCGCGATTGCCGGCGGCGACGCCAATTGGGGCCGGGTGGTGATGGTCGTCGGCAAGGCCGGCGAACCCGCCGAACGCGATCTGTTGAGCATCCGCTTTGGCGACACGCTGGTGGCCGATAAGGGCATGGTCGTCCCAGGCTATGATGAAGCCCCGGTGGCGGCGCACCTCGCGGGGCAGGAGGTGCGCCTCACCGTCGATCTGGGCCTCGGGCTTGGCCGCGCCCGCGTTTGGACCTGCGATCTCACCCACGGCTACATCAGCATCAACGCTGACTATCGCAGCTGAACGCTGCGGGCGCCGATTATCGCAGTTGATGCAGCCGTAATTCCAGCCGGTGCAACTCGCGTAGCACCCGGTTGGCCTGCATCATCGGGTTCATCGACAGCTTCACGATCAGCGACAGCAGCAGCAATGTCACCGCCGGCAGCCCCCAGTGCAGGGCGCCCAGCACATCGGTGGCGGCAAAGAACTGCCAGCCCGCCCACACGGACGCAATGAAGGCCGCGGCCTGCACCAGCATCAGCAGCCAGTTGACCCAGCTGCCCGGCCCGGAAAACAGGCCCAGCGCCTCGCCGATGAAGCCCGGCTCCGGGCCCATGCGGGCCAGCAGGGCGCGTTCTTCGGCGGCCAGCGCCGCATCAATGTCGTTCTCGGTCATGTCTCGTCTCCTTCCAATATGGCCCGCAGCTTGCGGCGGGCGTGAAACAGCCTGGTCTTCACCGTGCCCACCGGCACCGCCAGCGCCACGGCCACCTCCGCGACCGAAAGCTGATCGAAATGATGCAGCGCGATCGCCGCGCGCTGCTCGGGCGGCAGACCGCGGATGGCGGCGTGCAGGCCTTCATGATCACCGGCTGGCGCGTCATCGGGCGGCAGTTGTGGTTCCGCCGCCAGTGCGGTGGCCAATGCGCGGCTGCGCTGGTTGCTGCGGATGTTGCCGGCACAGCGGCGGGTGACGATACGATAGGCCCAGGCCGGAAAGGCATGGGCATCATCCAGCCGCGGCAGCCCGCGCACGATATCGATCCAGCCGGCCTGCACGGCATCGCGTGCCGCCTCGCCATCACCCAGCAGGCGAACGGCATGGGCCAGCAGCCGGCGTTGCCACCGCGCCGCCAGCAGCGCCAGCGCGCGGGGCTGGCCGCAACGGGCATCGGCCACCAGGCAGGCTTCAATCAGGCGGTCTTGCGGGTTCATCGTGGCATAGGTGGCCACGGCGGCGCGATTGGTTCAATCGCTGATGCAATATTCTGGGCGCCCTCGCGATTTGGGGGATGGCGCAGCGGCAGCGAAGGGCCATCATCGCCGCCATGATCCCGATCCTCTACCATTATGAAGCCTCGCCCTTTGCCGAACTGGTGCGGGCCGCCTTTGGCGTGAAGGGCCTCACTTGGGGCAGCCTGCTGGTCCCCCGCATCATGCCCAAGCCGGACCAGACGCGGCTGACCGGTGCCTACGGCCGCACGCCGATGGTGCAGATCGGTGCCGACATCTATTGCGACACCGGCGCCATCCTGCCGGCGCTCGACGCCTTGCCCGGTCCCAGTCTTTACCCCGCCCCGCTTGGGCCCCTGCACAGACTGGTGGCAAGCTGGGCCAACGGGCCGCAATTCTTTGCCCATGTCGGCGCGGCGATGGGCGGGATGACGCCTGAAATGATGGGCGAGGATTTCATCAAGGACCGCCAGGCCCGCTTCGGCATGGACCTTGCCGCGCTGGGCCGCGCCGCGCCGCATCTGGCCGGGCAGGCACTGGTGGCGAGCCAGTGGCTTTCCGACACGCTGGCCGATGGCCGCGCTTTCATTGGCGGCGATTCGCCGGGGGCAGGCGATCTGGCGCTCTACAGCAACATCTGGTTCGTGAAGGCGGTGCCGACAGCGGCAGCCAATGCGGCCGCCATGCTGGCCCTGCCGGGCGTGGCGGACTGGTTCGCGCGCATGGCCGGCTTCGGCGTTGGCGAGCGGCGCGAAATGACAGCCGATGACGCGCTGGCCGCCGCCCGCGCCGCCACGCCCGCCCCGATCAGTGGCGGGGTGGACGCGCCCTACATGGCCGGGATGATGGTGGGCGTTACCCAGGAAGGCACAAGGGACGCGCCCAGCGTGGGCCGACTGCTGCGTTGCGGTTCAACCGGGATTACTATTGCCCGCGAAGTGGAGGACGGGCTCACCGTCCATGTCCACTTCCCACGCTTGGGGCAGGTGGTGGCACCGGCTTAAGCCAGCGCGCCCGTCAACCCCAGCGCTGGCCTCAAGCCAGCGCGCCCGTCAACCACGCCTTCAGTTCGCCCTTCGGCCGCGCGCCGACCATGGTGGCCGCCGGTTGCCCACCCTTGAACAGGATCATGGTGGGGATCGACATCACGCCATAGCGGCCCGGCGCGTCCGGGTTCTCGTCGATGTTGACCTTGACGATCTCCACCCCGTCCAGTTCGTTGTTCAGCTCTTCCAGCGCCGGGGCGATCATGCGGCAGGGGCCGCACCATTCGGCCCAGAAATCGACCAGCACCGGCTTGTCGGCACTGATCACATCGGCATGGAAGCTGGCATCGGTCACGGCTTTGGTCATGGGAAGACTCCGCAAATGAGGTTCACGACGGATAGATAGGCGCTGGCCCGTCCGCCTGCAATGCGGCGGATGGCTGCCATGCACCCAGCACATCGGCGGGCACTTCAATCAGGCGCGGGCCGGCGGTGTAGAGCAGCCCGGCGCGCACCGTGCGCCCCGGGAAAACCCGCGCCAATGCGGCGGCATAGGCGCCCATCTGCGCCAGGTGCGATGGCGGCACCATATCAAGCCCGGCCGGCACGCGGCTGCCGGTCTTGAAATCCACGGCCAGCACCTCGGTCTCACTCACCAGCAGCCGATCGATGCTGCCGGCGATCACCGCTTCGCCCACCACGGCCGCCACCGGCGCTTCGGTGAGTGCGCCGGCCGCAAACACCGCGGCAAAGTCCGGATCGTTAAGCACGGCCAGCACCGTCGCCACCAGTTCCTCAGCCTCCAGATCAGGCACGTTCAGCGCACACCATTGCAGCGCCACGTCGCGCCGCACATCGCTGGCCAGTCCCGGCAGCGTTTCGAACAAGCGGTGCAGCGCCGTGCCGCGCCGTGCGGCTGCCTTGCGGGCAGCATCGGGCGGCGGATCAGCCACCGTGTCCGGCCCCAGGCTTGATGGCGCCAGCGGACGCGGCGGCCGGGCTTCGGCCGGGGCCTGGCGCTGCCACCAGCGATCCGTGGTCAGCAGCGTCGCATCGGGTTTCACTTCGTCATCGCGCATCACCGTCGCCGGGCCAGAGCGGAACTGCCGCACTGGTTGCGGCCAATGCGGATCGTCTACCGCCTCCAGGTCGGTCAACGCCCCCTCAACCAGCTGGTACCAGCTTTCGGGGTGCACATCCCATTTCTTGCCGGGCTTGGTGGCGCCGCCGATGCACAGCACCTCCTCGGCCCGCGTCAGCGCCACATAAAGCAGCCGGCGATGTTCGCGCGCCGCCCTGGCGGCCCGATCATTCTGGGCGTCGTTCAGGAAGGCTGGCGGTGCCACCAGCCCGGACGGCAACCACAGCGGCAGTTCCGGGCCATTGCCCAGTGCCAGCACCAGTTCACCCTTTTCGGCCGGCGGCACATGGCAGGCATCGGCCATGATGACGATCGGTGCCTGCAGCCCCTTGGCGCCATGCACCGTCATCAACCGCACGGCGTCGATGGCGGCTTCGGGATCGCGCTTCACCTCCAGATCCTCGGCAGCCATCCAGGCGATGAACGCCTGCAGGCTGGCCGCGCCCGCCGCTTCACAGGCCAGCGCCTGATCGAGCACGGTGTCGATGGCATCGCGGGCTTCCTCGCCCAGCCGCGCCAACAGCTTGCGGCGGCCGGCCAGCGGCCCTGACAGGATGGTTTCGAGGAATCGATAGGGCGACACGTCCGCCGCCAGCCGCAACACCTCGGCCAGCAAAGCGCGCGGGGCGGCCATGGCGGGATCGTCGCTGGCCAGCAGCGCCGCCCACAAGGTGCCTGGCCGGCTGGCGGCCAACCCGGTGAGCTGATCATGATCGAGGCCGCAGAAGGGCGAGACCAGCAGCGCCGCCAGGGTGAGATCATCATCGGGCTGGCAGGCAAACTGCACCAGCGCCAGCAGATCGGCCACCGCCAGCGGTTCGGCCAGGTTCAATCGGTCGGCACCGGCCACCGGCACACCGGCTTCGTGCAGCGCCGTCACCAGCGCGTTCATCAGCCCGCTGCGCTTGCGCACCAGCACCAAAATGTCCTGCGCGGCTGCCCGCCGGCCACTGGCGGGCAGGATGAGCGCGGTTTCCGGCGCCAGCCATCCCGCGACGGTGGCGGCGATGCGGCGCGCCATGTCGATATCCTGCGCCAGCGGCGGGGCGTCATCCTCGGCAGTATCGTCGTCGTCCTCATCCGCGTTGTTGCCGGCATCGGGCAGCAACGCCGGCCACAGCATCACCACCCCAGCGCCGGGCTTGTGGGCGACATGCGGCTCCACCCCCTGCGGATCGAACATCTCGGGGCCAACATGGCTGATCACCCGGTCCACCACGTCGAGAATGGCCGGCACCGATCGGAAATTCACCGTGAGCGGCAGTTCCTTCCAGCATTCCGGCTCGGCCTCGCATAGCTGGTGGAAATCATCCTTCATGTCGGCATAGATTTGCGGATCAGCGCCCTGGAAGCCGAAGATCGACTGTTTGAAATCGCCGACCACGAACAGACTGCGGAACTGGTCGCGCTGACCAAGGCCGGAAAAATAATCTTCCACCAGCGCACGGATCACCTGCCATTGCAGCAGGTTGGTATCCTGCGCTTCATCGACCAGCACATGATCGATGCGGCTGTCGAGCTTGAAGCGCACCCAATCGGCGGCGCCGGGTTCGCCAAGCAGGCGGGCAGCAGCCGCGATCATGTCGTCATAATCGATCACCCCGGCGCGGTGCTTGGCGGCGCGCCAATCCTGCGCCAGCCGCACGGCGACGCGCAGATGGCGGCCGGCGAATTCGAGGATCTGCCAGCGGTCCAGATCGGCGCGGATGCCGAGCAACTGCGCCTGAATGTCGGCGCAGAAGGGCCGCCAGTCCGGGTTTTCCAGATCAAGGTCCTTGGGCACCAGCGTCGTCAGCGCGAGCGGCTCATTCTTGGTGGAATGGAACATCCGCCACAGATCAGGCCACAGCTTCGCCTTGTCGCGGGCGGCCAGAAAGCCGGCGAGCGCTCCGGCAAGCTTCTGGGCGTTGACCCCTTTTTGCCGGCCAAGGGCTTGCGCGAACTGCTGCAATCGCGGCAACGGCAGCGCCGCGATTCCCGCCGCCAGCGTCGCCGCCTCGCTGTCACCATCGGCCAACCCGAGCGCCCGACGCAGCAACGGCTCCACCCCCTCCACGCGCAATTCCGCCAACGCCGCGCCGTGGCGGGACAGCGCCGCCATGATCGCGTGCAGCCTTGTCTCGCCGCCATCGATGGCGATCTCCGCCACATCGGCCAGAAACTTGGGGTTCCCCGTATCGGTGAGCGCATCCGTCAGCACGCGGCGGCGCAACAGCGCGGCGGCACGGTCATCCAGTGTCTGGAACCCCGGCGTGATACCGGCTTCCACCGGGAAGCTGGCAATCAATCCTTGCGCGAAACTGTGGATGGTCTGGATGGCAAGGCCGGCCGGCGCTTCCAGCACGGCGGCAAACAGCCCGCGTGCGGCGCTGAGAGTGTCGGCGTCGGTCGCCGCGCCAATGGCTTTCAGGTCATGGGCCAGTTCGGCGTCGCTACAGCCCGCCCACCACGCCAGCCGCGCCATCACCCGGTTCTGCATTTCGGCCGCGGCCAGCTTGGTGAAGGTGAGGCACAATATCGCATCCGGCCGCGCCCCAGTCAGCAGCAGGCGCAGCACACGCGCGCTCAGCACCTGCGTCTTGCCGGTACCGGCCGAGGCAGCGACCCAGGCATGAACCTCCGGATCGGCGGCGTCCGACTGCGCCGGCTTCAGCGGCTCCAGCGCCTTGGTGCGCTCCCGGCTCACGAGACGCGCTCCCGCCGGTTGATCCATTCGGCAACGCGCGCCAGATGATCGAAATCGCCCCAGGCCCATTGCGGCTGCAACTTGGCCGGAAACGGGGTCTGCGACAGCAGATACTGCGCCACCAATTGCTCGGCCCGGATCAGCGCCCGTGTGACATGATCGGGCACATTGGCGCCCTTGCCCAGCGGATTGCTGCGCTTGCCGGCCTCCTTGCGCCCGCCCTTCAGCTGCCAATATTCGATTGAACCGGCGGTGCCGGCCGCCACCGGTTTGCCGTCGCGGCTGAGACCACCGGCCACGGCAATCGCCAGCCCCAGCGCCAACTGGTTGGCCTCCAGCGCCTTCACGCGCGTGCCGGAAGGCACCCCGCCGGTCTTGTAATCGATCACGCGCAGATTGCCCTCGCCGTCGCGGTCCAACCGGTCGATGCGGCCGCTCAGCATCACGCCGCCGGCCAGTTCCAGTTCGCCCTTCACTTCGGCCAGCATCTGCGCCCAGCCGGCGTCTTCCTCGTTCAGTATTTCCTGGCCCGCCCATTCCAGTGCCCGCTGGATGCGCGGCACCCAAGCGGCGGCAAGCAGCGGGAAATGCGAGGTGGCGCTGCTCAGCACTTCGGCGGTGATCTGCTCCAGCTGAAGCAGGCTGCCGTGGCGGGCGGCCACCCATTTATCCAGCACCTCATGGGCCAGATTGCCGCGCATCATCGCTGTCGGGTCCTGATCGAGCGGATCAAGTTTGCGCAGCTTCAATATATGCTTGGCGTGGAAGGCAAAGGGGTCGGCAATCAGCGTGTCGATCTCGGTGATGCTGATGCGGCGCGGGCGCAGCTTCAGTGCCGGGTTGGGCCGCGGCTGTGGTGCCGGTTGTGGCCCGCCGCTGGCACCATCCAAGGCGCGGGCGATCAGGATCAGATCGTCCCGGCGCGGCAGCATGTCGGCGCCGGCGCGTTCAAATTGCGCCACCAGCCGCAACCACAGGCGCGAGGCGACCTGCGGCCCACCTGCATCGCGGCGGGCGCGGGTGATCAGCACGCGTTTGGCGCTGGCGGCACGCAGGAAATCCTGAGCGGCCAGCCCCTGCGCCCGCGCCGTGCCGGGCAGGCCCAGCGCGCGGCGGATGGCCGGAGCAAGCCACGGATCGGGCGAGGGACGGCCGGGCCAGGTGGCTTCATTCAGGCCAGCCAGCACCAGCGTGTCGGCGCGGGTCAACTGCGCTTCCACCGGGCCCAAGATGGCGAGGCGCGGATGCCCCTGCCCCGGCACGCGCACGCTACTGCCGGCCATCAACGTGGCCAGTAACGCCGGGGCTTCATCGGGGCGCAGCGCACCGAACAGAGCGCCGTGCTGCTCGATTTCGGCGACCAATGCTGCCAGTTGCCGGCCGTCGGGCCCGGCCCAGGCGCCATCGCCGGCCAGCGCCGTCATCGCATCGCGCAATGCCGCCATCAGATCGGGCAGGGTGATCGCGCTGCCCTGACGCAGGCGATCCAGCGGTTCCAGCGCAGGGGCCACATTGTTCCACCAGCCCATCAGCATGGCGCGATGACGGGCGTGCCGGCCGTTTGCATCAAGCAGCCAGCGGTCCAGGCCGGCACCGGCGCCATCAAGCCCAGGCGCGGGCCGCACCCCGCGCAGGGCGATATCGGCGAGGCGCACACCAGCGGCAAAGCCTGTGTCGTCGCTGCGCACAAGTTTGTGCTTCAACACGGCCAGCAGGCGCGCTGGGGCGAAATCCTCGGCCATCGCCTCCACCAGCGCCAGCGCCAGCGCGCCCGGCGGCGTGAGCAGCAACGGTTGGCCAGCTGATGAATCGATGGCGATGCCCCACCGCCGGCAATGCGCCGCCACACGGCGGGCAAGCAGCGGATCGGGTGTGATGAGCGCGGCGCGTTCACCCGGCCGCTCCAGCGCCTCGCGCAGCGCCAGCGCCACCACCTGGGCTTCTTCCGCCGCGGTAGCGCATTCGGCCAGCGCCAGGCCTTCGATGGCGGCGGGCGGCGGTTGCGGCGGGGACGTCGCGGCGGCCGCCGGGGCCAGTGCCGCCAGCAATGCCGCCGCACGTTCGGGCGGGCCATCCAGAGTGCCGCCATGCACTGGCCACGCCTGCACATCGGCACGTTCCAGCCCCAACGCGGCGAGCAGTTTCTTCAGCGCCCATTGCGGGTGGCCCGGATCATCGCGGCCACCTTCGGCCGTGCTGATCGGTGTCGCGTCCCACCGCGCCGTGCCGTCATCGGACAGGTCATCATCAAGGCCGGGCAACACCACCAGCCCCTGCGGCAAGTGCAGCACCGCGCCCAGCAGCCGCACCAGCGCCGGGGTGGGATTGGCGAGGCCCGCCGCCACCACCAACCCAGCGGGTGGCGCTGCCTGCCAGCGCGCGATCGTGGCGTCGATCAGCGCCGCCAACCGGGTCGCGCCTTCGGTGCCGCCGTGGCCGGTGCGCGCTTCGGGCCAGACGGCGATGATCAGTTCCAGAAAGGCCAGCGTCTTCTGCCAATGATCGGCCAGATCCTGGCCATCGGCGGCGGCGCGCAGGGCTTCGGGTTCGATTTCCTCGGCCAGCAGCGCATCCAGCACCTCGCCCAACGCATCGCCCAGCCGCAGCCGCTCCACCGCCGAACGGTCGCTGCCCGGCAAGCTGGCCGCCAGCCGCGCCAGCTCCAGCCGGCGCACCAGCGGTGCCACGGCGGGCAGCAGCACATCCGCGCCTGCTGCCAGCCGATCAAAGCCGCCGTCATCCAGATCCCCCACCGGCACCATGCGCGGCAGCAGCAGGCCGCCACCGGATTCAGCACCTGATTTGGCACTGGGCAATTGCCGCACAAAGGCTTCGGTCAGCGCGGTCACCGCACGGCGATTGGGCAGCAGCACCAGGGCCCGCGCCAGCGCCAGCGGATCACCCGCCGTGCGCGCCAGCAGCCCAGCCGCCAGCGCATCGGCAAAGGCGATGTGCAACGCGATGTTGAACGCAGGCGGGCGCAGAGGTGGGCTGGTCACGTCGTCCAGCATAGGGCCAGTTGCAGCGCCTGCCAGCCCCTGATTGGGGATATCGCCATCAGCGCGGCTCTGGCGCAGCGCTGCTCCCAACCCCTTGTGAGCGGGGACAAGGCGGCGGGTGAGTGGGCCACCCGCCGCCGCCCCGCTTGGGCGGGATTCAGATCAGGCCGCCGCGCTGCGCTGATAACGAGCGCGGACCCGATCCCCAGTGCGCAACGCATCTGCCGCCAGCGCCAGCATCGCCTGATAGGATTCAGGCGAAATGCCCAGAAAACTGCGACGGCCATCACGCTGGCACGGCCGGCGCACGATCAGGCCTTCCTTGGTCATGCCATTGATCCAGCGCAGCGCCGTGGTGCTCGGCACATCGGCGGCAATACACAGGCTGGTGACCGAGGTTTCGCGGCGCCAATAATGCGCCACCGCCAGATCGAGCAGTATGTCCCACGCCGGTTCGCCCAGCGACAGCCCTGGCAGATGGCGGGCGCGCAGGCGGCGGATGCGGAACTGGCCTTCCAGAAAGGCGATGCAATCGGCTTCGGCAACATCGGCGCCGCTGGCTTGCGGCTGGCCCACCAATTTGTCGGCCAGCGCTGCCAGGCCCTGGGCCATATCGGCCACCTGTCGGGCAATGGCGGCCGACGGTTCACCACTGCCGGCCAACGCCTGCAGGGCCGCCAGATCCAGTCCACCGAAATCAGCGCGTGACCGGTCATGTCCCGGCGTCGCGCCGGGTACAGCCCGATCACCCCCCCGATGACTTTCAGACCCGTTCGGCAAGGCAGGTTCGGGCCGGACCCGTTCATCTCCACCCGGCACTGCCAGAGCCTGTTCTGGCTCTGGCGCAGCAGTGCGCGTCGATAAGGCTGCGGCGGTTGGGCGACCGGCACCAAACAAGCCGGAATCGCCGAAGTCGCGCGAAAAACCCGTGTCGTATCCGACGTCTATCATCGAAACTACGCCCCCATAGCCTGCGAACAACTATGGCTCGCACACTAGGGTCTCTAACATTTGCTCCACTCTGGTGATGCACAGGGGCTGGTCCATTATGGACAAACCAGCTTGGGAAATTAGTTCATTAAAGTTTAATTCTGGCGACCAAGCTGCAATTGGCCCGCGTTCGCCAGCGCCGGCGGGCAACAGGGCCAAGCACAGGCGCGCCGGCGGGCACAGGGCCTGGACGGAGGGGAAATTTTCCACCTGCCAGCCAAGGATTTCGGCCAGCATCGTCACCGGTTCGGCAAGCACAGGGGGCAATCCGAACAGCACCAGCCGGCGCGGCAACTGCGGAGTTGGCACCGCCCAATCCCCCGCAACGGGCACGGCGCCAAACCCGCCGGGCTGGGCCCAGCCCGGCCATTCGGCGCATTCCACCTGATCCTGGCTGATTACCCGCTGCGCAACATTCACTGGCCACCACTCCATCCGCCTGGCGCTGCAACGCCACAGCGGCGATAACGGCGGGTGAGTGATCGGCTTGCAGCGGTAAAGTACGCGAAAAATGGTTACCAATGCCGGGGGCTGAATCTTTCAGCCCGGCAAGGCGCGATCAGCATCCGGCAAAGGCCAGCAATTCTTCCAGCGCCAGCAGCGATACCGGCAGCACCAGGCGATCCAGCCCAAGGCGAGCCAATTGATCCACCAGACGGGCGTCATCAACGTCCACCCGTATCACGCTGCCGGCCTGGCGCAGCACCAGCCGCGGCGAGCCTGCGGGCCGATCAGTACCAGAGTCCTGGCCCGGATCGCCCTGCGCCCATCCGCCCTTTACCCACGCCACTTCGTCCCCGGACGCTAACGACTGGGGCTGCGTATCGTGAGCACCAAAGGCATCCGGAAAGTCGCCAATCCAGCTGCGTACCCGGCCAACTCCGTGGCCGGCTCCGTGGTGAGGCTCGATCTCCCACCCCAGGATTGCCGCCAGCAATCCAATCTTCTCAGCCTCGTCCGGCTGCAATCCCATCAACCGGATGCAGCGATTTGAGCATGCGTTGACCCCCTCCGCCAACGCCGGCGACAATATCTCCACAGCAATTCCCCAACTCAGACCCTCGCAACGCCGTGGTTAACCGCTTGGTAACGGACGGCAAGATGCAACTTGATCCGTTATGGTTTCTATCGGCGGTTTACCGTGGAGAGGCACGCGCCATCTCGACAGAACGCCGGCAATTTGCTTCCCTGTCGGTCCACACAATCACCACTTTGGGGGGATAGCACATGTTCAGCCACATCATGGTCGGCGCCAACGACACGGCCGCATCCAAGGCCTTTTACGACGCCACCTTCGCCGCCATGGGCATCGGCCCCGGCCACGCCGACGACAAGGGCCGCGTGTTCTGGATGACCCCCACCGGCATCTTTGCCATCACCCCGCCGATCGACGGCAACCCGGCCTGCAATGGCAACGGCAGCACCATCGGCTTTGCCATGGCCGGCCCGGAAATGGCAGATGCCTGGCACGCCGCCGGCGTGGCCAATGGCGGCACCACCTGCGAAGATCCGCCCGGCGTGCGCCAGGGCGGCATGGGCGCGCTCTATCTCGCCTATCTGCGCGATCCCGCCGGCAACAAATTGTGCGCCCTGTATCGGATGCCCGCCTGATGCGCGGCCTCACACTGCTGGGAGCAGTGCTTTTGCTGGCCGCGCCGGCGACAGCGCAACTGGTGCGGGACAAGCCGGTGCTCACGCTGGCCGGCGCCCGCATCATCACCGATGCCGCCCAGGCCGAGGCCGACAAGCGCGGCCTGAAGGTGACCATCGTGGTCGTCGATCCGGCCGGCATTGCGATT
>NZ_JAUMBI010000235.1:0-4556 GCF_032115815.1 Sandarakinorhabdus sp. | reverse complement strand
CGAAGATTTCGCCTATGTGCTGGAAAAAGTCCCCGGCGCGATGTTCTTCCTGGGCGTCGCCGAGCAGGGGACAGACTGGCGCGCCTGCTGCGGCCTGCACTCCACCCACATGCACCTCGATGAAAGCGCCATGGCCCGCGGCGCCGCCCTGCACGCCGCCATTGCGGAGCAGTATCTGGCGCACGGGTTCGGACAATAAATAGCCCGTTGCAAAGCGCCGCCGCCGCGCTATATCGGCGGCCCTCCCGAACGGGGGATCAGGATTTGGTGCGGGGCAGTAGCTCAGATGGGAGAGCGCAGCAATCGCACTGCTGAGGTCAGGGGTTCGATCCCCCTCTGCTCCACCATTTCCTTCCCCTGCTGATTGCCCCTGCGGCCCGGCGCAGCCCATATCGCGGCCCTGCGTAGATCTCACCATGGTGGAGCCCCGCCTTCACCCGTACAAGCCACAACGCGCGGTTCCCGGCCGGTCCGCTATCCTGCTTCGCATCCACAATCCGCGAGGCAACACATGCTTATCCAAACCATCATCGTTCTCATCGTCGTCGGCGTCCTGCTCTGGCTGGTCAACAACAAGATCCCGATGGACGGCACCATCAAGTCGATCATCAACATCGTCGTGATCATCGCCGTCATCGTCTGGCTGCTGCGCATCTTCGGCATCGTGAGTTTCTGAGCCGCGACGCCAAACGCGACCTTGCGCCGCTTGGCGGGTTGGCGCCCGCGCGCTAAACCCGCCGGCGTGAACACCGCTGCAACCCTCGTTCTTGCCGTCGTCTCGATGGCCGCCATCATCGCCGTCCGTTACCTCGCGGTTTCGGGCGGCTTTGCCTGGCTCACACAGCGGCGCGGCGTGCAGGCCGGCCCGGCCGATCCGGCCAAGCGCCAGCGCCAGATCAGCGCCGAAATCCGCTGGTCGCTGATCTCCGCCGTGATCTATGCCATCCCCGCTGGCCTCGCCATAGAAGCCTGGCGCGGGCACGGCCTCACCCAGATCATGGTCAGCGTCGACACGCCCCTGCAGGCCGCGTGGTTCCCGCTCTCCATCCTCGTCTACCTTTTCCTGCACGACAGCTGGTTCTACTGGACCCACCGCTGGATGCACCTGCCGCGCCTGTTCAAGGCCGCCCACGCCGTCCACCACGCCAGCCGGCCACCCACCGCCTGGGCCGCCATGAGCTTCCACCCGTGGGAAGCCATTTCCGGCGCCATCCTCATCCCGGCGCTGATGTTCATCATCCCCATCCACATCGGCGCGCTGGGCATCGTGATGCTGATCGCCACCATCATGGGTGTCACCAACCACATGGGCTGGGAAATGTTCCCGCGTTCGTGGGTGGGCGGCTGGTTCGGCCGCCATTTCATCAGCGCCTCCCACCACGAAGCCCACCACCGCCACTACAACTGCAACTACGGCCTCTATTTCCGCTTCTGGGACAAGCTGTGCGGCACCGATCGCGGCCTTGCCAACTGGACCACACAAGCCTAATCCAGACCTATTCCCCGGGGGGCCAGCGCGACTGGCTGAGAGGTGGGCTGATGGCCCCGACCCGCTGAACCTGATCCGGTTGACACCGGCGGAGGGAGGGAGCGCCCGAACTTCTGGCAAATGCCAGGCGCGCACCATCCGTTCCGAAATTTTGGAAGGACGCGCGCCATGGCCGATATCAATTCAAAGCTGGAAATGCCGGTCACCACCGGGCCGCTGCCGGGCAGCCGCAAGATCCATGTCGCCGGCACCATCCATCCGGATATCCGCGTCGCCATGCGCGAAGTCGCGCTCGATCCTTCCGCCAAGGAGCCGCCGGTGCGCATCTATGACGCGTCCGGCCCCTACACCGATGCCAGCACCACCATCGATATTGCCGCCGGCCTGCCCCCCTTGCGCACCGCCTGGGTGGAAGCCCGCGGCGACGTGGAACGCTACCCCGGCCGCGAAGTGAAGCCCGAGGATAACGGCGTCGCCAACGTGCCCGGCGGCAAGGCCGACGTCGCCGAATTCCCCAACGTCGTGAAGAACCCCCTGCGCGCCAAGGCGGGCCAGGCCGTCACCCAGATCGCCTATGCCCGCCGCGGCATCATCACGCCGGAAATGGAATATGTCGCCATCCGCGAAAACATCGGCCGCGCCCAGCGCGATGGCCTGATCCGCGACGGCGAAAGCTTTGGCGCCGAAATCCCCGATTACGTCACGCCCGAATTCGTGCGCAGCGAAATCGCTCGTGGCCGCGCCATCATCCCGGCCAATATCAACCACCCGGAAGCCGAACCGATGATCATCGGCCGCAATTTCCTGGTGAAGATCAACGCCAACATCGGCAACTCTGCCGTCGCCTCCTCCGTGGCGGAAGAAGTCGAAAAGATGGTCTGGGCCGCCCGCTGGGGGGCCGACAACATCATGGACCTTTCCACCGGCCGCAACATCCACAACACCCGCGAATGGATCCTGCGCAACTCCCCCGTGCCGATCGGCACCGTGCCGATCTATCAGGCGCTGGAAAAGGTGAACGGCGTCGCCGAAGATCTCACCTGGGAAGTCTATCGCGACACACTGATCGAACAGGCCGAACAGGGCGTCGATTATTTCACCATCCACGCCGGCGTGCGCCTGGCCTATGTGCCGCTCACCGCCAAGCGCGTCACCGGCATCGTCTCGCGCGGCGGCTCGATCATGGCGAAATGGTGCCTGTCGCACCACAAGGAGAATTTCCTCTACACCCACTTCCGCGAAATCTGCGAGATCATGCGCGCCTATGATGTGAGCTTCTCGCTGGGCGACGGCCTGCGCCCCGGCTCCATCGCGGACGCGAACGATCGCGCCCAGTTCGCCGAACTCGAAACCCTAGGCGAACTCACCCAGATCGCCTGGGAACATGATTGCCAGGTGATGATCGAAGGCCCCGGCCACGTGCCGATGCACAAGATCAAGGTGAACATGGAAAAGCAGCTGGAAGAATGCGGCGAAGCCCCCTTCTACACGCTGGGGCCGCTCACCACCGATATCGCGCCCGGGTACGATCACATCACCAGCGGCATCGGCGCCGCCATGATCGGCTGGTTCGGCTGCGCCATGCTCTGCTATGTCACGCCCAAGGAACATCTCGGCCTGCCCGATCGGGACGACGTGAAAGTCGGCGTCATCACCTACAAACTCGCCGCCCACGCGGCAGACCTGGCCAAGGGCCACCCCGCCGCCCAACTGCGCGACGATGCCCTCAGCCGCGCCCGCTTCGATTTCCGCTGGCGCGACCAGTTCAACCTGAGCCTGGACCCGGAAACCGCCCTCGCCTACCACGACGAAACCCTGCCGGCCGAAGGCGCGAAAGTGGCGCACTTCTGCTCCATGTGCGGGCCGAAGTTCTGCAGCATGAAGATCACGCAGGACGTGCGCGACTACGCCGCCAAGCAGAACAGCGCCGAAATGCTGGAAGCCGGCATGGCGGAGAAGAGCGCCGAGTTCCGGGCCAAGGGCGGAGAGATTTACCTGCCCGCGGCGGAGTAGAAAGAGGGCCTCCGGCGGGCAGGGGCTGAGCCCCTGCACCCACTTTCGTTGGGACTACCACTCGGCATCGTGACGTCTTACTTGATGCGGGGTAAGGCACTGTAATGCTGCTCGCCTGCTGGTTGGACAAGCAGAGATTGAGTGTTTTGTTCCCATAATTCTGTTGCCGTATCCCCGTAAGTCTGGCGACTAGCTCCCCAGCTTGGCCTTTTCTTTATCGCTGCTACTTTGGTTGCCGGAGCCTGATTCGAATGATGATTAGCTGGCGCTGCAGCGCCGTTCAGTAAGGGCGGGAAGACAGTGGATGTTCGGCATTGGTCAGAGAAGTTTGAGAAGGGAACGCTTAAAGTCTGGCTCTTCGTGCTCGCTGCCGCGGCTGCGGTTCTAAAGGGATTTGTGGATTGGATTGTACCTCGACTGGCCAAAGTTTGGGGATGGAATGAGCCAGTCGATAAGTTTGCGGCATCAGTACCCGGCTGGTTGGTATCAGCTTGGGAGGTGATCTCAAGTTGGCCGGTTTTAGTGTTAGCCGCAGGCGTCTTTGGCTGGACGATCGGCCTCAAGCAAGGGCGAAGATCTGCTGAAGCCAGACCAGAGGAAGGTGCAACTCCCGGAAAACTCGATGGGCCTTTGCAGACCTTGCGCCCTAGCTCTTCGGATATAGAAGCATCACGCGCGAAAGCCGCGCGCCGCAATTTGGGCACCGAGATGCTAAGCGTTGCCCACTTTGTTGAACCCCATGGTTTCGGACCTCGTTTTAGCATCACCGAGCAGGCCCGCCTCCAGGTGCTCCACGATGAGGCAGCGGCGCTAGGCGTACCAATTCCAGAGTTCAAACTGTTTGTCTCCACTTACAGCCGAAAATTCTGCCACCAATACCTCCAAAAGATTGGCTACATCCTACAGAATGGTAATTTCGATACTGCGACTAAGCTCGCTGGGGAAATGCTACCAGATTGGCCTAAGCCGGGCTGATGCTGTTTCGAAATCCAGCGGCCTCCGCTCCTATCATCAACCAACCATCGCACACATCTGGGCCTCCAGCGCGGCCGCC
>NZ_JAUMBI010000234.1:0-1677 GCF_032115815.1 Sandarakinorhabdus sp. | reverse complement strand
TACCCTTGGCAAAATCACCCATCAGATCGGAAATGCGGCCACGGCCGAACAACAGCACGATGACCAGGATGACCACCAGCCAATGCGTGAGGCTGAACGAACCCATGATGTGTAACCCTTACCGTTGTGCGGGATGAACCGCGTTCCTTTACGCCCAGGCGCGCGGCTTTGCCAGTGTTTGCACGTGCGCCTGTCAGACGCGGATCAGCCGCCGCCCGAAACTCTGGCCGGTAAACAGCCCGCTGAACGCCGCCGGCAGGCTGGCCAGCCCGTCAAAAATCTCCTCGCGATACTTCACCTGGCCAGCACGGATCATCCCGGCCAGCTCCGCCTGGGCCGCCGGGAAGCCCGGCATGTCATCAAACACCACCATGCCTTCCATGCGCAGCCGCTTGCCGATGAATTCGCGCGTGTTGTGGATGCCGGGGGCCTCCTGCGGGGTGAGGTTATAGTCCGCCACCTGCCCCGAAATCACGATCCGCCCCTTCATCCGCATCACGGGCAGCGCGCGATCGACACTGGCATTGCCCACATTGTCGAACAGCACATCCCAACCATCCGCACTGGCGGCAGCAAACTGCGCCTCGAAATCGGCCGCCTTGTAATCCAGCGCCGCATCGAACCCGCATTCCTCCACCAGCCAGCGGCACTTCTCCGCCCCGCCGGCAATGCCCGTCACATTGGATGCACCCCAGATCTTCGCCAACTGACCCGCCGTCGCGCCCACCGGCCCGGCGGCGCTGGTCACCAGCACCCGCTCGCCCGCCTGCAGTTGCGCCACCCGCTTCAGGCCAAACCACGAAGTCATCCCCGGCACACCCAAGATGCCGTTCCACAGGCTCAGCGGCACATCCAGATCAGGCACCTTGGCCAGATAGCCGCGCCCGTTCGACACCATGTGCGTGGCCCAACCGGTGCCCATCACCTTTTCACCAGCCACAAACTTCGGGTGGCGGCTCTCCAACACTTCGCCCACCGCAAAGCCATCAACCATCTGCCCCGGCTGCAACGGCGGTGCATAGGACGCGCCGGGCGACAACCGCGAGCGCGTGCCCGGATCGCAGCTGATGAAACGATTGGCGATCAGCAACTGGCCTTCCGCCAGTTCCGGAATCGGCAGCGTTTCGATCCGGAAATCATCCGGCGTCGGCACCCCCACGATATGCCGCGCCAACACGATGCGTTCCATTGTTCCAGCCGTCATGCCACTCTCATCCCCATCAACAGGAGCCCATCATGGACCAACGCATCAGCATCGTCACCCTCGGAACCGACGATCTCCCCCGCGCCGTCGCCTTCTGGGAAGCCATGGGCTGGCCGCGCAAAGCCCGCAAATTCGACGCCATCGCCATGTTCCAGTGCGGCGGCCTGGCCTTCGCAATCTACCCGTTCGACAAACTCGCCGAAGATTGCGGCATGACGGATAGAGGCCCCGGCTTCGGCGGCTTCACCCTCGCCCACAATGTGCGCAGCAAGGCCGAAGTCGACGCCCTCCTCGCCCGCGCCGTCGCCAATGGCGCGACCCTGCAAAAGCCCGCCCACGATGCCTTCTGGGGCGGCTACTCCGGTTATTTCTGCGATCCCGATGGCCACCCATGGGAAGTGGTCTACAACCCGTTCATGCTGCCGGGGCTGGATGGCAGCGTGACGCTGGCGGATTGAAGGGAAGGCGAAGGA
>NZ_JAUMBI010000233.1:0-8493 GCF_032115815.1 Sandarakinorhabdus sp. | reverse complement strand
TATCGACGTGCCGAAAGGCGGCGTCGAGCCCGGTATCCCGGTCACCTATGTGCCGGCGCGCAACACCATATTCCTGTCGGTCGCGCTGGGCTGGGCGGAAGCGGCCGGCGCGCGTGATCTGTTCATCGGCGTCAATGCGCTCGATTTCAGCGGCTATCCCGATTGCCGGCCGGAATTCATCGCCGCCTTCGAAGCCATGGCCAACACCGCCACCAAGGCCGGGGTGGAGGGCGAAGCCTTCAAGGTCCACACGCCCCTGATGCAACTGGACAAGGCTGGCATCATTGCCGCCGGCCAAGCGGTTGGCGCGCCGCTGCACCTGACCTGGTCTTGCTATGACCCCACCCCGGCCGGCACGCCGTGCGGCCTGTGCGACTCTTGCCGCCTGCGCGCCAAGGGGTTTGCCGAGGCGGGCGTTCCCGATCCAGCGCTGTGAGCTACGCCGTCAAGGAACTGTTCCTCACCCTGCAGGGCGAAGGCGCGCAGACCGGCCGGCGGGCGGTATTCCTGCGCTTTGCCGGCTGCAATCTGTGGACCGGGCGCGAGGCTGATCGAGCCAAGGCCGTGTGTACTTTCTGCGATACGGATTTCGTTGGCACCGATGGGCCGGGCGGCGGCAAGTTTGCCGATGCAGGAGCGCTGGCCAATGCCGTGGCCGCCTGCTGGGGCGAGACTGCCGAACACCGCCTTGTTGTCTGCACCGGTGGCGAGCCGCTGCTGCAACTCGATGCGCCGCTGGTGGGCGCGCTGCATGAACGCGGCTTCGAGATCGCGATCGAAACCAACGGCACGCAGGTGCCGCCACCTGGCATCGACTGGATCTGCGTGTCCCCCAAGGCCGATGCGCCGCTGATTCTCACGGCAGGCAACGAACTGAAACTGGTTTACCCGCAGCCCAAGGCCATGCCGGAACGTTTCGAGAAGCTCGATTTCCAGCATTTCTTCCTGCAGCCCATGGACGGCCCGGCGCAGGCCGAGAATATCCAGGCCGTCATCGCTTACTGCCTCGCCCACCCGCGCTGGCGGCTGAGCCTGCAGACCCACAAACTGACGGGGATTCCCTGACGCTTCAGCGCGCCACCGCCGGTCGCACCTTCTCCCGCGCCATCCATGCCCGCATTTCGGCTTCCATCACCGGCAGCGGCACCGATCCCAAGCCGAGCAGCGTGTCGTGGAAGCGGCGCAGGTCAAAGCCGGCACCCAGCGTCGTCTCGGCTTCGGCGCGCAGCTTGCGGATGCTCATCTCGCCAAGCTTGTAGGCCAGCGCCTGCCCTGGCCAGCTGATGTAACGATCGACCTCGATCTCGATGTCGTGGCGGGCCAGCGCGGTATGCTCTTCCAGATAGGCGATGGCCTGATCACGGCTCCAGCCCATCAGGTGTAGGCCGGTATCGACAACGAGCCGGCTGGCGCGCCAGTTTTCGAAACTGGCGCGACCGAATTCCTCATAGGCATTGCGATACATGCCAAGCTCACGGCCGAGATATTCGGTGTAGAGGCCCCAGCCCTCGCCATAGCCGGAGAAATAGGTCTGGCGGCGGAAGGGCGGCGCTGCGGGTGCCTCCAGCGCCATGGCGCCCTGATGGCTGTGGCCGGGCACGCATTCGTGCAGGGTGAGCGCGGTGAGCATGAACAGCGGCCGCGATTTCAGATCATAGGTGTTCATGTAGCAGGCATCGAGCCCGCCGCGACCAGAGGTGTAGGTGGGCGCAATCGCATCCGCCACCGGCCGCAGCGTGAAGCGGTGGCGCGGCAGCGTGGTGAAAATGTCCTTCAGTTTCCCATCCATGCGCTTGATCACATAGGAGGAGAAGCCGAGCAGCTCATCCGGCGTGCGCGCATAAAATTGCGGATCTGTGCGAAGAAAGACAAGGAAATCCTTGTATTCGCCTTTGAAACCCGATTGCGCCATGGCGGCGCGCAGATCGGCATCAATGCGCGCCACTTCCTTGAGACCGATCTGGTGGATGCTTTCGGGGCTGAGATCGGTGGTGGTGAATTCCTTCACCTGATCGCGATACCAGGCCACGCCATCGGGCAGATCGCGCGCGCCCGTGCTGGCGCGCAGGCCCGGCAGATATTCGGTACGCAGAAAGCCGAGCATCCGCGTCTGCGCCGGATTGACGATCGTATCGATGACGTCGCGGGCCTCGGCGCGCAGTTGGTCCTGCTCGAACGCGGGGATTGACGTCGGCATCACCGTGAACGGGGTGTAGAAGGGGCTGTCCTTGCCCGGCTTGATCTGGTTCGCCAGCGTGGCGTCGCGACCCTTCATCGTGACCGCCGGCGGGGTGAAGCCGCGCTTCATACCGGCACGCATGTTGGCCTGATTCTCATCAAACCAGCGCGGAACGTCGCGCATCCGGCTGATATAGTTGCGATATTCCTGAACTGTGCGAAAGGGTACCTGAGCCGGCAGATAGTTCCACACGTTGACATCACTGTTGATCGCCATCTCGTAGGTGCGCCATTTGATGCCCACCACTTCAGCACGCAGCGATTCCGCCAGCACCGCCTTGTTGAGTCGTTCGGTCGGCGACAGTTCGGCATCAGGAATGGCCGCGATCTGATCGAGCACCTGCTGCCATTTCCGTTGGCGCTCCGTCTGGCAGGCAGGAGTCACGCACGGCAATCGCGGGCCGGGCTTGGTGTCCAAACCGTCCTCAATCTGACCGGTCTGCGTCAGGCGCCACTGCCATTCCGCATCATAAACAGCCTTCAGTCGCTGATCAGCGGTTTGGGCCTGGGCAGCGCCTGCAAGCAGCAACGCCGCAACAACCGTGCGAATCATGTCATTCCTCCCAAGAAATCTCAGCCGCGACCGCGATAGGTCGGCACACCCTGATCGGGCAGCCACAGGCCTTCAGGCACCGGGCCGGACTGCCAGAACACGTCGATCGGGATGCCGCCGCGCGGATACCAATAACCGCCGATGCGCAGCCATTTGGGCTTCATCTCGGCCACCAAGCGCTGGCCGATGCCCACGGTCACATCTTCGTGAAAGCCGGCATGATTGCGAAAAGCACCGAGGAAAAGCTTCAAAGCTTTTGATTCAACTATGTTTTCGTCCGGGACGTATTCTATCACGATATGGGCGAAATCGGGTGCGCCGGTCACCGGGCACAGCGAAGTGAATTCCGGGCAGGTGAAGCGCACCAGATAGATCGCACCTGGCCGCGGGTTTGGCGGATAATCCAGCACCGCCGCTTCCGGATTGGCCGGCAGGGCGCTGCTCTGGCCCAAATGCAACACGTCCACCACTTAATCTCTCCATGTTGTAACAAAGCGCGTATCATGGCCGACTATGGGGGTGACATGCGCTGCCTGCGCAATTATGTCACGCCCCATAACGCCCGAGATTATGACGCGTGGGGAGTGCCGCATGAACCTTCTGGTGTCCACTGACTGGCTTGCCGCAGAGATGGGCAAATCGGATCTGCGTATCATTGATGCCAGCCTGTTCCTGCCCGCCATGGGCCGCAATGCCCGCGCCGAATTCGAATCCGCACACATCCCCGGCGCCGTGTTCTTCGATATCGAGGAAGTGTCGGACACATCGAGCCTGCTGCCTACCATGCTGCCGCCGGCCGAGAAATTCGCTTCGCGCTGCCAGGCACTGGGCCTGGGCGATGGCAGCCGCATCGTCGTTTACGACAACAGCCCGTTGAAATCGGCGGCGCGCGTGTGGTGGATGCTCAACCTGTTTGGCGCGCACGAAGTGGCAATCCTCGATGGCGGCTTTGCCAAGTGGCAGGCCGAGGGCCGTCAGGTCGAAAGCGGCAAGCCCATCGTCCGCCACCGCCATTTCACCGTGTGGGCCGACAAGGCGCTGGTGCGCGACGCCGCCCAGATGACCGAAAATCTGCGTACCAAGGCCGAACAGGTGGTGGATGCGCGCGGTGCTGGCCGCTTTACCGGTGCCGAGCCTGATCCGCGCCCCGGCGTGCGCCCCGGCCATATCCCCGGTTCGAAGAACATCCCCTATTCGGCGCTGTTCAACGAAGATGGCACCTACAAGCCGGCGGCCGAGATCAGGGCGCTGTTTGATGCCGCCGGGCTGGATCTGGATAAACCGCTGGTCGCCACCTGCGGTTCCGGCATCACCGCGCCGGTCGTGGCCTTTGGCGCTGCGCTGGCAGGCAAGCCCAATGTCGCCATCTATGATGGCAGCTGGAGCGAATGGGGCGCCAATCCGCATAATCCGGTCGTGACGGGCGCGTGACCGCCCGCCGGCCGCCGCGGCCTGACCTGTCGGCGTTGCGTACGGGCACCAGGCTCGCCCAGGCCGGCCGCGATCATGCCGTCGACATGGTCAATCCGCCCGTGGCGCGGGCATCGACCATCCTCTTTGATAATCTGGCCGACCTTGATCGTGCGCTGAAGGATCCCGATGCCGGGCTCTATTACGGCCGCCGGGGTACCCAGACCCATTGGGCGCTTGAAGACGCGCTGAGCCAGCTGGAGCCCGGCGCGGCCGGCACCAAGCTGTTCCCCTCAGGTGTAGCCGCAATCACAACAAGCCTGATGGCCTGCCTGAAGGCCGGTGACGAGCTGCTGGTGACCGACAGTGCCTATGAGCCGAGCCGGACATTCGCCGATGCACTGCTGGGGCCACTGGGCATTACCACACGTTATTATGATCCGCGCTGCGGGGCTGGCATCGCTGATGTGATTTCTGAAGAGACGAAGGCCATCCTTCTGGAATCACCAGGTTCCTTGTCATTCGAGATCCAGGATGTACCGGCCATCACCGCTGTCGCCCGGACGCGCGGAATCACCACGTTGATTGACAATACCTGGGCGACACCGCTGCGCCTGCAACCGCTGGCCCTTGGCGTGGACATCAGCATTCAGGCGCTGACAAAATATGTCGGCGGCCACAGCGATGTGATGATGGGCAGCGCGACGGCCACCCCGTCGCTGTGGCCCCACCTGAAGGCGGCTGCCTATCGGCTCGGCCATTTCGTTTCGGCCGACGATTGCGCGCTGGTGCTGCGCGGCCTGCGCACGCTGGAACTGCGGCTGGATCGCCACGAACAATCAGCCCTGAAGATCGCGCGTTGGCTGGAGACGCACCCGGCGGTGGAAAGGGTATGGCACCCGGCCCTGCCGTCGCATCCCGATCATGCCCTTTTCAAGCGTGATTTCAGAGGCTCAACCGGGCTTTTTGCCATGGTGTTGAAACGGGGCGGCCGGCCGCACACTGCGGCGCTGATCGACGGCCTCCAGCATTTCGGCATCGGCTTTTCGTGGGGCGGCTATGAATCGTTGGTGCTGCCTGTTGAGCTCGACCGCATCCGCACTGCGACCCAAACTCCCCTGCCCGGCCCGATCGTGCGGCTTTCAATCGGGTTGGAAGATGCGGACGATCTGATCGCTGATCTCGATGCCGGCCTGGCACGCTATCAGGCGCAGTTTTAGTCCACATCCTCCACATCCACGGCTTCACCGGTCATCCGCTGTGACAGCGCCGCCGCCATGAACGGATCGACATCGCCATCCAGCACGTCGCTTGGGCTGGTGGAGGTGACGCCGGTGCGCAGGTCCTTCACCAACTGATAGGGCTGCAGCACGTAGGAACGGATCTGGTGGCCCCAGCCGATGTCGGACTTGCCGGCTTCGGTCTTGGCGATTTCGGCCTCGCGGATGGCAAGTTCACGTTCATACAGCCGCGCCTTCAGCATCTTCATCGCGGTGGCGCGGTTCTTGTGCTGGCTGCGCTCGTTCTGGCAGGCGACGATCACGCCGGTGGGCACGTGCGTGATACGCACGGCGGAATCGGTGGTGTTCACGTGCTGACCGCCGGCACCAGAGGCGCGGTAGGTATCGATCTTGAGATCGGATTCCTTGATATCGATGTCGATTTCATCGTCCACCTGCGGATACACCCACACGCTGGCAAAGCTGGTGTGCCGCCGCGCCGCGCTGTCGTAAGGGCTGATACGCACCAAGCGGTGGACGCCGCTTTCGGTCTTGGCCCAGCCATAGGCCTGGGCGCCCTTCACCAGCAGGGTGGCGTTCTTGATGCCAGCGGTTTCGCCCGAGTTGAAGTCCATCAACTCAACCTTGTAGCCGTGTTTTTCGGCCCAGCGCTGATACATGCGCAGCAGCATCGAGGCCCAATCCTGGCTTTCGGTGCCGCCAGCGCCGCTGTTGATTTCGATATAGGTATCGTTGTTGTCGGCCTCACCCGACAGCAAGGCGGCCACCTTGTCAGTCTCCGCCTTGGCAGCCAGCGCCTGCAAGGCGGCCACGCCGTCATCGGCCAGCGCCTCGTCACCTTCCATTTCGGCGAGTTCGATCAACTCGCGCGTGTCGGCCAGATCACGCTCGATGGTGCGCGTGGCGGTGATGGCTTCATCCAGCCGGCGGCGCTCGGTCATCAGCGCCTGGGCGGCCTTGGGATTGTCCCACAGCTTCGGGTCTTCAACCCGCGCGTTCAGTTCATCGAGACGGCGAAGGGCGCGATCCCAGTCAAAGAGACCTCCTCAGCAGGTCCAGCGCCTGCTTGATCTGGAGGGTGGCATTTTCGGCTTCGGCTCTCATCACATGTTCCAGTGAAACAATGAAGCGGCGGGATAGAGGCACAAGCGCGCCTGCGCAAGATGGCGTGTCAGTAGATACCGCCTTCGGATTCCAGGAATTCGGCATCCGAACGGATCGGGCCTTGTGTGCGGCGGTCGAACAGATCGGCCGCGCGGTTGATGCGGCGCGGCTCACTGTCGGGCTTGAACGCCTCCCAGATCACGACAGGTTTGTAGCCGGGATCGGGCCACACGCCAAACACGCGCTTGCCCGAACGCCGATCGATGCGGACCATGCGCACGCCGGGTGGGATAGCGAATGGCAATGTGGGCCAATCCTTCAGGGCCACCTGCCCCCATTGCCGCCAAATCGGCGCCGCCGTGGTGCCGCCCTGGGCATAATTGCCCAAGCTTCGCGGCTGGTCGTAACCAAGATAAAGGCCGGCCACGATTTCCTGGGTGCCGCCCACGAACCACACATCGTTGGGGCCGTTGGTGGTGCCGGTCTTTCCGGCGAGCGGCCGGTTCAGCGGCAGCAGTGCCGTGCCGGTGCCGCGCTGGATGACACCCTCCATCACGTGCAGGATCTGATAGGCGGTGCGCGCATCCATCACCTGTTCGATGCGGCCCTGCGGGCGCGGCATCGGCCCGCCGTTCCAATCAGGCGCGTTGCAGCCGGGGCAGCCGCGGTTATCGCGCCGCCAGATCACCTTGCCGGAACGATCCTGCACATAATCGATCAGGCCGGGTTCCAGCTTGCGGCCCTGGTTGAAGATCTGGGCATAAGCGTTGGTGAGCTTCATCACCGTGGTTTCACCCGCCCCCAGCGCAATCGACAGCACCGGCTGATACTCACCGACGCCCAGCGCCATGGCCTGCGTCACGATGCGATCCATGCCGGTGGCGTCCGCGATGCGCACCGTCATCAGATTGCGCGACTGTTCGAGGCCCCAGCGCAGCGTCTGCGGGCCGGCCGAGCGCATATTGTTGAAATTCTTGAAGCATTTCGTGCCCAGCAGTTTCGTCTGGAACACGCAATAGCTGCCATCGACCACGATGCTGGCGGGCGTGAAGCCATTGTCCATCGCGGTGGCATAGACGATCGGTTTGAACGTCGATCCGGGCTGGCGATTGGCCTGGGTGGCGCGGTTGAAGGCCTGGGCGCGGGCATCGAAGCCGCCCACCATGGCCCGCACGCGGCCCGTCGCAACTTCCTCTGCCACGAACCCGCCCGAAATCTCCGGCGGCTGCCGCAGCGCCCAGCCGGCGGGCGTGCGGGCAACAGCGATCACATCGCCGGGGCGCAGCACCTGCGCGGCCGATCGGTTGGAGCCGCGATAGGGCCGCGCGGCATTGCGGCCCGGCAGCGTATCATTGCTGCCATCGGTGAACCCGATGTTGCTGTCGTTGCCTTGCTTGGCCAGCACCACCGCCTTGGCCCATTGGCGATAGCCCAGCGCCACCGGTGTGCCGGAAAGGCGGCCGGGCCAGCCATCACCCATCTCGATCCGCGCTACCGGCCCGCGCCATGGGCGGCCGGCTTCATAGCGGGTCATGCCGTCGCGCATCGCCTGTTCGGCGGCGGCCTGCATTAGCGGATCGAGCGAAGTGCGAATCCAGAGCCCGCCGCCATAGACGCTGTTGGGGCCGTTTTCCTGTGCCTCGCCAAATTGCGCGATCAGGGTGCGGCGCACATCCTCGATGAAATAATCGTCGCGTGGGCGCGGCAGGGAGCGATTGGGAATGGCATCCAGCGGGCTGGCGGTGGCGGAGGCGCGTTCGCCTTCAGTGATGAATTCATTGGCCGCCATCTGGCGCAGCACATAATCGCGCCGGCCCAGCGCGCGTTCACGGCGACGAATGGGATCATAGGTGGAAGGCGCCTTGGGCAATATGGCCATGAACGCCATCTGCGCCAGATCAAGCTGATCGACCGATTTGCCGAAATAGGCCTGAGCTGCGGCTTCCA
>NZ_JAUMBI010000232.1:0-2029 GCF_032115815.1 Sandarakinorhabdus sp. | reverse complement strand
AGGAAAATCCGGGCATTCGCGCGCTGGTGCTCGGCACGGCCAGCCGCGGCAGCCCGGGGCCGCTGGTGAGTTTCTTTGCTGGTGAACGCGCCGGCAGCCTGCCCTGCATCCTGATGCTGGTGCCGGGCAGCCTCGATCCTGACCGCCTGGTAACGATTGCCTGACAGGCTTTCGCCCACGCCGGCACCTGAATCACGACAGAAATTGTCTGAATTGGCTTGAAGCGGCCGGCCTGCTGCGCCATATCGGCGCTACGTGAAGGAAAGGCCCCCCATGTTCATCGAAACCGAACAGACTCCGAACCCGATGACGCTGATGTTCCGCCCCGGCCAGAAGGTCACCGGCGGCGACGGCGTTGATATTCCCACGCCGGAGGCTGCCGAAGCTTCGCCGCTGGCCGCCGCGCTGTTCGCGCTGGGCGATGTGGACCGCGTGTTCTTTGGCCATGATTTCGTTTCGGTTACCCGCAATCCGGCCGGCGCCGATTGGCCAGCGCTGAAGCCGCAGATCCTGGGCGTGCTGGTCGATCATTTCACCAGCGGTGCGCCGTTGTTCACCGGTGCCGTGCAGGAAGCTGCCACCGACGATGATCCCGCCGATGCCGATATCGTGATGCAGATCCGCGAGTTGATCGAGACCCGCGTTCGTCCGCAAGTGGCCGAGGATGGCGGCGACATCGTCTATCGCGGGTTCCGCCAGGGCACGGTGTTTCTGGAGATGCAGGGTGCCTGCTCCGGCTGTCCATCAAGCACCATGACACTGAAAATGGGCATTGAATCGCTGCTGAAATATTATGTGCCCGAAGTTCTCGACGTGCGGGCGGTCTGATCATGGCTGCAACGCCGCTGGATGGCGCCGTACTGGCGCAGCTGTTTACCGATGCCCGCACCCATTACGGCTGGGACTCGACGCCCGTCACTGAAGCCGATCTGCGCCAGCTCTATGATCTGGTGAAGATGGGGCCAACTTCGGCCAACGGCTCGCCGGCGCGGTTCCTGTTCTGCCATTCGGCAGACGCCCGCGAAAAGCTGGCGGCATGCACCAGCGTCAACAATCAGCCCAAGGTGAAGGCAGCGCCGGTGACGGTGATCATCGGTTTTGACCCGAAGTTCTATGACCGGTTGCCCGAACTGTTCCCGCATGTCGACGCACGGCCGTGGTTCAGCTGGAGTGCTGACTTTGCCCGCGAAACCGCCTTTCGCAACAGCAGCTTGCAGGCCGCTTACCTGATCATGGCGGCCCGCGCGCTGGGTTGGGACACCGGGCCAATGTCCGGTTTCGACAAGGCTGCGGTGGATGCCGCCTTCTGGAGCGACACTGGCATCGAGACCAATTTCATCTGCTCGCTGGGCAAGGGCAATGGCGAGGGCCTGTTCCCGCGCCTGCCGCGCTTGCCGTTTGAGGATGCCGCGCAAATCCTGTAGCGGCGCACGTGTGACAGTTCTTGCCCTTTCCACCTCGTCGCCGGCGCTGTCGATTGCGTTGGTCGACGGCCGACGCGTAGTGGCCCGCCACCATGAATTGATCGGCCGCGGCCATGCCGAAGCGCTAGTGCCGGCCATTGCCGCCCTGCTGGGTGGACGGCGGGCTGATGCGATCATGGTCGATATCGGCCCGGGCAGTTACACTGGAATTCGTATCGGCATCGCGGTCGCCCGTGCTCTGGGGGTGGCGTGGGGCGTGCCGGTGCACGGCGTTTCGGCGCTGTCGCTGGTGGCGGCGCAGGCCTTTGCTGCCGATCCGGCGCTGGATTCGGTATTTGCGTTGATCGATGCCGGGCGCGGCCATGCCGCTGGCGCACTGATCGGGCCAGACCTGGTGGCGCCGCTGCCGGCGCTGGTCACGGTGCTGCCGGCGGGTGCCGCCATCGCGGGCGCGGGTGCCGTTTTGCTGCCGGGCGCTGCCGCGCTGCATATTGATCATCCCGATGCGGCCTTTGCCGGGCATCTCCCGCCAGTGGCACTGGGTTTGCCGCAGGCGCTTTACGCCGGCGATTGAGCCGATTATCCGTCGCCCGTGGACACTGCTG
>NZ_JAUMBI010000231.1:0-2894 GCF_032115815.1 Sandarakinorhabdus sp. | reverse complement strand
AGGCGGATTTCGTGAAGAGCGAAGACATGGTGATGTGTGCCACCATCGCCTTTGGCATGGGCATCAACAAACCCGATGTGCGCTTCGTCGTGCACGCCGGCCTGCCCAAATCGATCGAGGCCTATTATCAGGAAACCGGCCGCGCCGGCCGCGATGGCGATCCTGCGGTGGCGCACCTGATGTGGGGCGGCGAGGATGTGGCCCGGCTGCGTGGTTTCATCGCGGCCGGTGATGGCAGCGATGCACACAAGGCCAATGAAACCCGCCGGATGAACGCGCTGATAGCCTTTCTGGAAACCGCTGGCTGCCGGCGGCAGGAACTGCTGCGCTATTTCGGCGAAACCGCGCCGGCCACATGTGGGAACTGCGACAACTGCCTGAATCCGCCCACGCTGCTGGATGCCACCGAAGCCGCGCGCAAGCTGCTTTCGGCGGTGTATCGCACCGGGCAGCGCTTTGGCACCGGGCATCTGATCGAGGTGCTGGGCGGCAAGGCGACGGAAAAAGTACAGAAATTCGGCCACGACCGATTGCCGCTTTTCGGCATCGGCAAGGATTGGCCGGCCGATCAGTGGAAGAGCCTCGCCCGCCAGCTCGAAGCCATCGACGCATTGGAGCGTGATCCACAGCACGGCGGCCTCGTGCTGGGCCCCGCCGCGCGGCCGATCCTGAAAGGTGAGGTGGCCATCAACCTGAAACAGGTGGTGCCGCGCCGGGCAGCCAAAGCCAGCAGCAGCAGCGCGGCGGCGGATGTTGCCCCGCAGGATCGCGCGCTGTTCGAGGAACTGCGCAGCTTGCGCCGGCAGCTCGCCGCCGATGCCGGGGTGCCGCCCTATATCGTGTTTGCCGATGCAACCCTGCGCGCCATGGCCGCCCGCCGCCCGCAGACGATGGCCGACATGGCCCGCATCCCCGGTGTGGGCGCCGTGAAGCTGGAAAGCTGGGGGCCGGCCTTTCTGGAGGCGATTACCGCCTCAGCAGCCTGAACGTTCGATGGCGCTGCCAGCCAGCGCGCCGACCAGGCCGCCGATGATGACGCCCGGTGTGCGATCCCAGCGATTGCCCAGGCCATAGCCGATGCTGGCACCGGCAATGCCGCCCACCAGCGCGCCGCCGCCCGTGCCGCGGCACCGGCCCCAGCCGCGCCCATAGCCGCCGCCAAATCCGCCGCCCCAACCGCCACCAATCACCACGCCCGGGCCCCAGCCGCCATTCCAGCCGCCTCGATTCCAACCACGGTTCCAGCCACCGCGATTCCAACCTCTGTTCCAGCCGCCACCCCAGCCGATGGGCGCGACAACGGCCGGGCCACCCCAGCCACCACCCCAGCCGCCATAGGCGACAGGCACCGGCACGGGCACCACGGTGCGCGTATGAACCACCTGCACCGGCGGCGGTTGCTGCCAACCCTGCTGCCAGCCCTGGTTCTGCACGGCGGGCGCCTGCTGCTGCCAGGATTGCGCCGTGGCCGGCGCCCAGGATTCCGCGGTGGCCGGCTTCCAGCCGGGCGGCAGCGCAGCGGCATCGGCGGCCGTCGGCATCAGGCGCGCGTCCATTGCTGGCGGCGGCAGTGCGGCGGCGGCAACGGCGTCGCGCATTTCGGGCACATACTCGTCTGCCGGCCCGGCAGGCTGGGCGAAGGCCGGCGCACTGGCCAGAAGGGCAAGTGCCGGCAAGATCATCTGCTTCATCATGAATTCACCTTCCACCTGCCAGCTTGAACATCGGCTGAACCCGGGGGTATGCTTGTCGCAGCCGGCAAGCGCGCCCATGCTCAACAAACCCAAGCATGCGCCCTGGTTCGCAGGCCATGCAAGAGGAGAATGATGATGCGCACTCCCCTGATCATCGCGATTTCGCTGGGCCTGATGGCGCCCGTGGCCACGCCGGCCTTTGCCCAGCAGGGCCAGCCGACGCTGTATGAATATGATGGCAAGCAGTACAACACGCTGGCCCAGTGCCAGCGCGCCAAGAAGCGCGCCAAGGCCCGCGGTGCTGTTGCCGGCGCAGTGATTGCCGGTGTCGGCACGGCGCTGCTGGGCGGCAATGTCGGCGAAACCGCGCTGGTCGCCGGTGCCGGCGCCCTGGCCGGCCGCGAGATCGGCCGCGCCAGCGTCAAGCGCTGCTGAATATCTACCAGCGGATCAGGCGGGGCACCACCAGGCGCCCCGCCACCGCGGCAATGCCCACCGCAAGCCCGTACCACAGGCCGGTATAGACCATCGAATCATACGGGCAGTGCAGATTGTAGGCGAGCGCGCCAAGGCTGCCACCAGCGAGGCCCACCAGCAGGCCGGCGCGGCTCGGCGCCACCGGCGCGCCGCGCCGCAGGTGCAGCACCATCGGCACCGCGCACAGGCTGGCCGTCAACAGGCTCATCCGCAAACATTCCCAGCCGCTGGCAGCGCCCGCCATTGCCATCGCGTGTTCGGGCTGATCCAGCGCCATGATCGCGCCAGACAGCGGAAACAGCAGCGCCATCGCCGCCGCCACTTTCCAGCCTTGCGTGCTGCGGCCCACACCCGGATGCGCCTGGGCCAGCACGGCCGCCACACTCACCACCCCCAGCACCGCCAGCGTGCCGCAGCGCAACAGGAACATCGGGTGCGGCTGCCCGGCCATCAGATCGGGCCGCAGCCCCAGCCAGGCCAGCATCAGCATGGCCGCCATCAGCAGCACGGTGGCCAGCACCAGCATCGTGGGCCGGTCTTCCAGCGGCTGGACGGGCGCCACATCAGCGGCAAGCCGGTCCATCAGCGCCTCCAGCTGCTGGTTGGAAGAAAACTCAGCCATCACTTATCCTCGTCCACGGCGGCGGCCATGCGCTTAAGGCCGCGATGCACATTCACCTTGATCATCGATTCCGATTGGCCCAGCCGCGCCGCCGCTTCGAT
>NZ_JAUMBI010000230.1:0-2046 GCF_032115815.1 Sandarakinorhabdus sp. | reverse complement strand
GAAATTGGCCATGGCGAGGCCAGCCGAAACCAGGAACGGCACTTCGGTGCCGAACTGCGCCACGAATCCACCCAGCGCCGGCCCAATGATGAAACCGAAACCGAACGCCATGCCGATCACGCCAAAGTTCGCCCCGCGCTTTTCGGGCGGAGTCACATCGGCGATATAGGCATAGGCGGTGGGGAAGGTCGCCCCGGTGATGCCGGCCACCACGCGGGCGGCGACCAGCCACCACAGCGTGGGGGCAAAGGCCATCACCACATAATCAAGGGAAAAGGCCGCAAGGCTCGCCAGCAGCACCGGGCGGCGGCCAAAGCGATCGGAAAGCCCGCCGATCACCGGCCCCATCAGGAACTGCACGCTGGCATAAAGGAAGGCGATCCAGCCCGAAACCTCGGCCGCGTGCGCCAGATCGCGGCCAGTGAGCTTGACGATCAGCTGCGGAAACACCGGGATGACGACGCCAAAACCGATGGCATCGATCAGAACGGTGATGAAGATGAAGGCCAGCGCACGGTTCACGCAGGTTCGGTAGCGACTTTTTCGTCCCGCGCCTATCCGCCATCACCGGGGTTGCGCGGGTGCGGCAAAATGTGTTTTGGGTGGGCAAAGGAGCGACACGTGTCCGTGCTCAAGACGATCTTCACCTGGTGGAATGGCCCCGGCCTCGGCACCCGCATCTTCACCGCCCGCAATGGCGAAGAAGTGGGGCGCGATGATCAGGGCAACATCTATTACCGGTCCGGCACCGGCGCGGCGCAAAAGCGCTGGGTGATCTATAACGGCGAACCCGAAGCCACGCGTATCCCGCCGGAATGGCATTTGTGGATGCACAAGACGGTGAATGAGCCGCCAAGCACCAACCCGCTGGTGACGCGCGTGTGGGAACGCGAATGGACACCCAACGCCACCGGAACCAAACTGGCGCATTCTCCAAGCGGCGCATTGATTGCTGGCGGCCAGCGCGCGGCGACCACGGGTGATTATCGCGCCTGGTCGCCTGACGCCTGATGGCTGGCACGCTGAAGGACCATCTGGCCGAGGCGCTCATCGGCCTGTTCGTGGTGCTGCTGGCGGCCGGATTCGTAGCCTTTGCCTGGGCCCGCACTGGCGCCGGTGAAGGCAGCGACGGCTTCAGTCTCACGGCGCGCTTTCCCAATATCGGCGGGGTCACGCTGGGCACGGATGTGAAGGTCGCCGGCGTCAAGGTGGGCAAGGTGGTCGGGCTTGAACTTGATCCGACCAGCTATCAGGCCGTGCTGCGCCTGACTGTTGATCGCGGGCTGAAACTGCCGATCGACAGTTCCGCGGCGGTCTCGTCGGAAGGTCTGCTCGGCGGCAATTATATCGCACTGACGCCGGGGGCCGAAGCCGACATGCTGAAGGACGGTGGCGAGATCATCGAAACATCGGGCGCGCCCGATCTGATGGGCCTGATCGGCAGTGTCGTGAACCGCTCCGGCGGTGATGCGCCCGCTGCTGCCGAGCCAAGCGAACCAGCGGCCGGCAATGCCCCGGCCAAGTGAAGCGCTGGCGCTGGTCGCCGGCCTGATGGCGGTTGCTGCGCTGGCGCAGGAAGCGCCACCCGCTGCACCTGCGCCCGCCGCTGCGCCTGCCCTGGCCAAGCCCGCCGCACCGCGCGTATCGCAAGTCACCCCGGTCAAGGAGCGTGTGCTGGTGGTCGGCGCGCTGGCCAAACGCACGGGGGAAACGCGTTTCCTCACCCTGAAGCCCGGGCAATACATCGATTTCGCCGGCATCCGCATCACGGCGCGCACCTGCGAAACCACGCCGCCGTGGGAATGGCCGAAATTGCAGGGCGCCTTTCTGCAGGTCGATGAGCGACTGGCGGGGCAGGTGAAACGGGTGTTTTCGGGCTGGCTCTATGCCGAAAGCCCCAGCCTGAATGTCATGCAACACCCGCGCTATGACGTCTGGCTCAAGAGCTGCACGATGCGCTTTCCCGATGGGCCCGCCCCGCGCCCGCCTTCATCGCCGGCAAAGAAATCGCCCGCCGCGCCTGACAAGGCCGCGCTCAACTGAACC
>NZ_JAUMBI010000229.1:0-9640 GCF_032115815.1 Sandarakinorhabdus sp. | reverse complement strand
TACTCATACCTCGACATTTGAATGGCGATCAAGCAACTTCTCTTCCGAAAATTTATCAGCTTGATTTGTTTGTCGCACTTCGTTGGTGCATGGCCACGGATCCAAGCGACTAGCACTCATTAGCGCCCCAATAAGCCCTGCAGAGCATTGTTTTCATGCAGTGTTAGCCAGAGAGCTGACCTCGCCAAAAAAACAAACGTAGGTCTTGCTGCACTCGATACAGCGATGCTTGTTGCAAACCTTCGCGCCCATGCACTTCGAGCAGTCGTTGTCGACCGTGCAGTCGGTCGCGCACGCCGAGGCGCACTTGCCGTCCTTGCAGATGTCGGTCGTCTGACACGCGGAGGTGTCGTTCTCGGTGCAGCCGACGCACTGACCACCGTCACAAATCCGGTGGGCGGGATCGCACGTGGCGCAGTTCCCGCTGTTCGCGCAGGTGATCTGGGGCGTGCCCTCGTTGTCGGTCGGACACTCGAGCCCGATGGGGACGCAGTCGCCATAGCTCGAGCACTCCTGCCCCTCGGGGCAGCCGGTGCCGTCGGAGCCGCACGCCACGCACCGACCCGACTCTTCGCCTGCCTCGATGCGGCAGTTCACGCGACCCTCGGCGCAGCTCGCGCAATGCTCCTGAGCGCTGCAGTTGTGCAGAATGCAAACGCCGTCGGTGCCGGTCGAAGTGCTGCCTCCGCCCGTGTTGCTGCCTGCGCCGCTTCCACCAGCGGCGTCAGCTCGGCATAATCCTTGGATAGCGCCACGAACTGTTCGGGCGGCAGCGCCGGATTGCCCATGTCGTGCGCCAGGGCGGCATGGCGGCGCTCGATCTGGGCAATGCGCTCGGCAGGAAGGCTCATCCCTTCAGGCCGCCCCCGGAAAGGCGGGCCATGATGGCGGCCAGCGCCTCACCTGTCGCCACCGGCACCTGTTCCCCGCTGCCCAGATCGCGCAGGGTGACGATACCAGCCGCCACTTCATCGGCCCCGATCAATACGGCCAGGCGCGCGCCCGATTTGCCGGCGCGTTCCATTTTCTTCTTCAGGTTCCCGCGCCAACCCTGTTCGGCGGCGATGCCGGCACGGCGCAGGCCGCTCAGCAGCGCAAGCGCGCCACTTTCCGCCTCCGGGCCGACAGCGACCACGGCGACTTGCACGCGTGGCAAGACCGGTTCCGCAACCAGCATCGCCAGCCGCTCAATCCCCGCGGCCCAGCCCACGGCCGGTGTTTCCGGTCCGCCCATATGGCCAATCAGGCCGTCATAACGCCCGCCGCCCAGCACGGTGCCCTGTGCGCCCAGGCTCTGGGTGATGAATTCGAACACGCTGTGGCGATAGTAATCCAGCCCGCGCACCAACCGTGCATTTCTTTCCCAAGCGATGTCGCTGGCTTGTAGACCGGCCTGCAACCGCTCGAAAAACGCGCCGGCCTCGACGGTGAAATAATCGTCGATCTGCGGCGCATTCGATACCAGGGCAGCGTCGCCAGCATCCTTGCTGTCGAGGATGCGCAGCGGGTTGGCCTCCAGCCGGCGCTGGCTGTCTTCTGAAAGGTCGCCGCGATGCGCAGCGAAATAGGCGGCCACGGCTGCGCTCCACGCGGCGCGGGTCTCGGGATCGCCCATGCTGTTCAGCGTCACCACCACATCATCGGCCACGCCCAGTTCTTCCAGCAGATGCTGGCCAAGCGCGATCACTTCCACATCCGCAGCTGGCTCGCCCGCACCCAATATCTCGGCATCGAGTTGGTGGAACTGGCGGAAACGGCCCTTCTGCGGGCGTTCATAACGGAACAGCGGCCCCCATGTGGCCAGCTTCAGCGGTGCAAGTTGCTGCCAGCCATTTTCGATATAAGCGCGCGCGATGCCGGCGGTGAATTCCGGGCGCAGGCACATGGCATCGCCGCCACGATCCTGGAATTCATACATTTCCTTGGATACGACATCGGTCGTCTCGCCCAGCGAACGCGCGAACACGGCAGTCGCTTCGAACACCGGCACTTCCACCCGGCCGAACCCGTGCAGCTTGCGCACGCGGTTGAACGTTTCGATCACATGATCGAAGCGGGCGGCGGCCTCGCCGATCATGTCCTGCGTACCGCGGGGTTTCTGGGGTGCCTTGCTCATGGGCGCGGGCATAAGCGACGGCGACGTTGAGTGCAACGGCCACCCCCTTCCCCACCGTCACGCGTTTCGCTAACCAGCGACCATGCGCACACTCCTCCTCCTCGCTTCCGCCCTCATCGCTGCTCCGGCCCTTGCCCAGCGGTCCATGCCGCAACCGCTGCCGATCGTGGACGCCATTCCGGCCGCTCGGGATACCCCTTTCCCCGGCACGCTGCGCCTGCATGTGGATACCAGCGATACGCAGCACGGCGTGTTCAAGGTGGAGGAGACCATCCCGGTGCCCCCGGAATTCGCCGGCAAGAAGATGGCGCTGCTGTTCCCGAAATGGCTGCCCGGCAAGCATGCGCCGCGCGGCGAGATCGAGAAATTGGCCGGGCTCGAAATCCGCGCCAACGGCCAGGTGCTGTCGTGGAAGCGTGATCCGATCGACGTGTTCGCCTTCTGGGTGGACGTGCCGGCCGGCGCCACCGCGCTCGATGTGCGCTTCCAGTTCCTCTCTGCCACCGATGGCCCGCAGGGCCGCATCGTGGTGACGCAGGACATGATGAACTTGCAGCCCAATAGCGTCTCGCTCTACCCGGCGGGCTGGTTCACGCGCCAGATCCCGGTGTCGCTCTCCGTCACCTGGCCGCAGGGCTGGCAGGCGGCTTCGGCCATGCGGGAAGCCAGCCGCGATGGCAGCCGCGTTTCCTACCAGACGGTGGATTATGAGACATTGGTGGACAGCCCGTTCTTTGCCGGCCGCAATTTCGCCAAGTGGGATCTTGGCCAGAATGTCACGCTCAACGTGGTCGCCGATGATGCGCGCTTCCTGAAGGCGAATGACGAACAGATCGGCAAGCACAAGGCGCTGGTTTCCCAGGCGGTGAAGCTGTTCGGCACCCGCCAGTTCGATCATTATGATCTGCTGCTGTCGCTCACCGAGAAGATGGGCGGCATCGGGCTGGAGCATCACCGCAGTTCTGAAAACGGCGTCGACACCGGCTATTTCACCGATTGGGATCGTGGGCCGGGCCGGCGCAACCTGCTGCCGCACGAATTCACCCACAGCTGGAACGGCAAGCATCGCCGCGGTGCCGATCTGGTCACGCCGGATTTCCGCACGCCGATGCGCAATTCAATGCTGTGGGTGTATGAAGGCCAGACGCAATTCTGGGGCTATGTGCTGCAGGCGCGGTCCGGGCTGGTGAAGGTGGAAGACACACTCGATCAGCTCGCCACCATCGCCGCCACGCTGGACAACCGCCCGGCGCGCAGCTGGCGCAGCCTGGATGATACCACCAACGATCCGATCATCACGCCGCGCGCGCCCAAGGGCTGGCTCAGCTTCCAGCGCTCGGAAGATTATTACACCGAAGGCCTGCTAATCTGGCTGGAAGCCGATGCCATCATCCGGCGCGAGAGCAACGGCACCCGCAGCCTGGATGATTTCGCCCGCCGCTTCTTCGGCACCGGCGAAGGCGATTGGGGGGTGAAGCCCTATGATTTCGCCGCGCTGGTCGCCGAACTGAACGCCGTGCAGCGCTATGATTGGGCCGGGCATCTGCAGCGCCGGCTGACCGAGAAGGGCGACGGCGCGCCATTGAAGGGCCTGGAACTGGCGGGCTGGAAGCTGGTGTACACCGACAAACCCAGTGCCGCCTTCACCGATGCCAACCGGCGCCAAGTCAATCTGCTGTTTTCCGGCGGCCTGTTTCTCGGCACGGCGGGCAAGGTGGAACAGGTGCTGTGGAACAGCGCCGCCTATGCGGCTGGCTTGGCCGTGGGCGATGTGCTGCTGGCCGTGAACGAACTGCCGTTCAGCGACGATGCGTTGCGTGCGGCAGTGACGGCGGCAAAAGGCGGCAGCGCCCCGATCCGGCTGGTGGTGAAAACCGATGACCGCGTGCGCACCGTGGATTGGGCGTGGACGGGCGGGCTGCGCTATCCGCGGCTGGAACGCATCGGCGCGGTGAAGCAGACTCCGCTGGAGATGCTGCTGGCAGCGAAGAAATAACGACTCATCCCAACGCCTTCAGCCCCACGATGCAGCCGATCAGCCCGGCGATCAGCAGGCCGCGCACGATCGACATGGGTTCGGCATAGAAGGCGACGCCGATGATGGCCGTGGCCGCCGCGCCGATTCCGGCCCACACCGCATAGGCGGTGCCCATCGGAATCTGTCGCCCGGCCAATGCCAGCAGGCCCATGGAGGCGGTGACCGACAGCAGGAAGGCGATCAGCGCGCCGATGTTGCGGCCGCCATCGATATGGCGCAGCGCCGTGGTGAAGCCCGCTTCGCACAAGCCGCCTGCCAGCAGTGCCACCCAGGGCCCGATCATCGCCATTTCCGTTCCTTCCGCGTCAATTGGACCGTGGACAAGAGTGTCGCAGCCCCGTAACCCGCGCCCGACAATAACATAGGAGAAACCGGTCCCATGCGTATCGACGCGATTCCGATTGGCGTTGCCCCGCCGCACGATGTCAATGTTGTGATCGAATGCCCGTTGGGCGGCGAACCGGTGAAGTACGAGCTGGATAAGGCTTCCGGCGCGTTGTTCGTCGATCGCATATTGCACACCCCGATGCGTTATCCGTGCAATTACGGCTTTGTGCCCCACACGCTGGCCGATGATGGCGATCCCATCGACGCGCTCATCGTGGCGCGCACGCCGTTCATGCCCGGCTCCATCGCCCGCGTGCGCCCGGTGGGTGTGCTGATGATGGAAGATGATGGCGGCGGCGATGCCAAGCTGATCTGCGTTTCGGTCAACAAGGTCTATCCTTATTATGACGACGTGCAGGAATATACCGATCTGCCCAAGATCGTGCTCGATCAGATCGAGCATTTCTTCAGCCACTACAAGGATCTGGAGCCCGGCAAATGGGTTAAGTGCCAGGGCTTTGAAGGCAAGGCCACGGCCGAGCGCCTGATCCTGGAATCGATCGAGCGCTACAATGCCGAGAAGGAAGGCCGCCTGATGGTGGAGCACAAGCAGCATCCGGGCGCGCCCAGAGGCTGATTTGGGCTGCCAAGCCTCGGCGCTGCGTACAAGAAAGGGCGGTCCGTTTGGGCCGCCCTTTTCTGTTCGTGGTGCTACCCTGCCGCCAGCGCCGTGAGCGCTTCGCCTTCCACCCGCATCACCGTCCATTCGTCCATCAATTTCGCGCCAATCGCCTTGTAGAAGCCGATGGCCGGCGTGTTCCAATCAAGCACGCTCCATTCGAAGCGGGCATAGCCGCGCGCCACGGCCAGGCCGGCCAGATGCACGAGCAGCGCCTTGCCCAGCCCGGAACCGCGAGCGGCGGGCATCACGAACAGATCTTCCAGATAGAGACCGGGCTTGCCGGTCCAGGTCGAGAAATTGGTGAAGAAGAGCGCCATGCCCACCGCTTGCCCGTCCAGCTCGGCCAGCACGCATTCCGCCACCGGCCGCTCGCCGAACAGGGCGCGGGCCAGATCGTCGTGTGTGGCCTTCACCGCGTCCGGCTCTTTTTCATAAATCGCCAGTTCGACGATCAGGCGGTGGATGGCGGGGATATCGACAGGGGTTGCGGCGCGGATCATGAATGCCGCATTGGCGGGAGATCAAGCGCGATGCAAGCGCCGCAGCCACAAGGCCAGACCAGCCAGGCTCCACGCCGCCAGCAATGCCAGCAGGGCGAGTTGCCAGCGTTCGTCGATCAGCCAGACCAATGCCGCCATCTTGGCCAGGCCCACGCCCAGCCACAGTCCGCCGCTGGCGATACGGATCACAGCATCCGCCCCATCGCCTTGAACATCCACATCACGCTGAAAAAGGCGAGGCTCACCGACGGCACCGCGAACAGCCAGTAACGCGCGCCCCGGTCCACACGGTCCGGCATCCATAATCGCTTCAGCAGCCAGGCCAGCGCGGCCGGGCCGGTGAGTCCGGCGATCCAGGTGATGCGGTCGCCGTCAAAGCCGAGGCCCAACGCTTCGAGCAGAACAACCAGAGCGCCCAGGCCGAAACACCAGAGCGCCACGGCATAGCCATAGGCCACCGCCTGCTGGCGCACGGGTTCTTCCACCCGGCGCGGCCGGGGCGGTCCGCCATGCATGGCTTAAGCCGCTGCCGCTGCTGCAGCGGCGTTAATCGCGTCGATCTCGGCGGCCTTGGCTTCCACCAGCTTCACGATGTGCTCCAGCATCTGCTCGCTGTCGATCACGTGATCAGAAATGCCGGAAAGGAACACGGCGTGCCGGCCGTTGCCGCCGCCGGTCAGGCCGATATCGGTTTCGCGCGCTTCGCCGGGGCCATTGACCACGCAGCCCAGCACCGAAAGCGACAGCGGCGTAGTGATGTGGGCAAGCCGGGTTTCCAGCGCCTCCACGGTGCGCACGACGTCAAAGCCCTGGCGGGCGCAGGACGGGCACGACACGATGCGCACGCCGCGGGCGCGAATGCCGAGCGATTTCAGGATGTGATAGCCCACCTTCACTTCCTCCACCGGATCGGCGGAGAGCGAGACGCGGATGGTGTCACCCACACCGGCCCACAGCAGCATGCCCATGCCGATGGAGGACTTTACCGTGCCACCAATGAGCCCGCCGGCTTCGGTGATGCCCAGATGCAGCGGATAATCGCAGACTTCGGCAAGGCCGTTATAGGCCGCAACCGCCAGAAACACGTCGCTGGCCTTCACGCTGATCTTGAATTCGTGGAAATCCTCGTCCTGCAGATATTTCATATGCTCCAGCGCGCTTTCCACCAGCGCTTCCGGGCAGGGCTCGCCATATTTTTCGAGCAGATGCTTTTCCAGGGACCCGGCGTTGACGCCGATGCGGATGGCGCAGCCGTTGGCCTTGGCGGCGTTCACCACTTCGCGGATGCGTTCACGGCTGCCGATGTTGCCGGGATTGATGCGCAGGCAGGCAGCGCCGGCATCGGCGGCTTCCAGCGCGCGCTTGTAGTGGAAATGGATGTCCGCCACGATCGGCACCTTGGCGGCGCGGGTGATCTGGCGGAAGGCGGCGGTGGCTTCCTTGGTCGGGCAACTCACCCGGATGATGTCGGCGCCCACATCCTCGCAGGCGCGGATCTGGTCGATCGTCGCGCCGGCGTCTTCGGTGGGGGTGTTGGTCATCGTCTGCACGGCGATCGGGGCGTCGCCGCCCACAGGCACCTTGCCCACCATGATCTGCCGGCTCTTGCGGCGGGTGATATCGCGCCAGGGACGCACGCTCATGCCAATCGGCTCCTTCGTTCAACCGCCCTGCCCGGCGCGAATTCCCCTGCCCGATAGCACAGGGATGCAGCCATGCAAGACGCGGCTTATCATCGCCGCATGACTGACTCCACCAAACCCGTCTCCATCCAGGCTGCCACCGTGATTCTGGCCCGGGAAGGGCCGGGCGGTGTACCGGAATATCTGCTGGTGCAGCGCGGCGAACAACTCGCCTTTGCTGGTGGTGCTCTGGTGTTTCCCGGCGGCCGTGTTGATGCCGCCGATATCCACATCGCCCGCAACGAACTGCTGGCCATGGGCTTTGACGGCCTTGAAGATCTCGATGCCGCCGCCCGCATCACCTGCGCCCGCGAAGCGCTGGAAGAAACCGGCGTGCTGCTCACCGAAGGCCCGCACCCCGACGAAGCCGCGCTGGCCCATGCCCGTTCCCTGCTCGCCGCCGGGCCGGATGAGGCGGAGGCCGTGGGCTTTGCCGGCATGCTGGGCGCCATGGGTCACAAGGTGGATGCCGCCCGCTTCATCCCCTTCGCCCGTTGGGAGCCGCCATCGGCCGCTGCCATCGTCCGCCGGTTCGATACGCGCTTCTATCTGGCCGATGCCGGCCGCTCCGCCAGTGCCGTGATCAGCCCCGATGGCTTCGAAGCGCAAGCGCTGCGCTGGACAACGGCGGCCCAGGCCATCGCCGATTATGACGCCGGCACCGCCGCCATGGTGTTCCCCACCTGGTGCAACATGCACCGTCTGGCGCAATATCAAACGCTGGCCCATTTGTTCGAACGCATCAGCGCCCTGCCCGCCCCCTATGTGCAGCCGGCGTTCGAAAACATCGATGGCGAACCCTGGCTCACCATCCCCGAAGGCATTGATTATCCCGTCACCCGCGACCGCGTGAACAATCTGCGCCGCGAATAGCCGGGGGCCAGGAACGGGGGATTGCGCCCGTCTCAGCCGTTGATAGGGTGCCCGCTCTTATTCGGAGACTGATCTGATGCGCCTGTTCCTCGCTCTCGCCTTGCTCGCCGCCACCCCCGCCTTGGCGCAAGACACCCCGCCTTCCACGCCGCGCGAACGCCTGATGGCCGCCGATGCCAACAAGGATGGCAAGTGGAGCAAGGAAGAATGGCTCGCCGCCGGCCGCCGCGAGATGGGTTTCGCCATGATCGATGCCGACAAGGACGGGTTCGTCACCCAGCCTGAACTGATGGAAGGCATGAAGCGCATGCAGGCGATGGGGATGACGCCGCCACCGCAGTGAGTTCGCTTTAACCGTCACCCCGGCGAAAGCCGGGGTGACGGCGTTGGTCCTACGGCCGCAGCCCTCGCCCCTTCGCCCCGGCCTTCAACCCCCGCTGCGCCATGTTGGCAAAGCGGCACAACTCTGCCCGCGTGGCTCTCGGATCGATGATCGCTTCCACGCCGAACTTCTCCGCCGTGCGGAACGGGGATCGCACCTGTTCCAGCCGCGCCTTGATCTCGGCCAGCTTCGCCGCCGGGTCTTCAGCGGCCTCCAGATCGGCGCGGTAGGCCGCCTCCAGCCCGCCGGCGATCGGCAGCGAACCCCAATCGCCGGACGGCCACGCCATGCGCCAACGGAATCGGTCCGCCGGCGCGTGGCCGCTGCCCGCCATGCCATAGGCCTTGCGCATCACCACGCACGCCCAGGGTACGGATGATTGATATATGGCGGCTAAGGCCCTGGAACCCCAACGAATTGTCCCCTCTTCCTCCGCCCGGCGCCCGATCAGGAAGCCGGGGTTATCAACCATCTGGATGATCGGCAGATGGAAGGTATCGGCCAGATCAACCATGCGTTCGACCTTGCGTGCGGTCGCCGCTGTCCACAGCCCTCCCAGCGCTTCCGGGTTCGACGCAATGATGGCGACCGGCCAGCCATCCAGCCGGGCCAGCCCTGTCACGACCCCCGTGCCCCACTCCCGTCCGATCTCGAACCAGCTGCCCTTGTCCACCACGGCTTCCACGATCGGCCGCACCGGATAGAGCCGGCGCGGATCACGCGGCACCGCATCGATCAGCCACTCCTCGGCGCGGGTTGACGGATCACGGCAGGCGGCTCGCGCCGGCAGCTCCTCCACGGAGGACGGCAGGTAAGACAGGAACCAGCGCGTGCGGGCATAGGCTTCCGCCTCGCTCGCCACCCGATCATCCACCGCGCCATTGGCCGCATGGATGGCAGCACCGCCCAGTTCTTCCTTGGTGCGATGCTCACCCGCAGCGGCAACCACCGGCGGCCCGGCGACGAACATCTGCGCCAGGCCATCCACCAGCAGCGAATAATGTGCCATCACCATCCGCCCGGCACCCAGCCCGGCCACC